>DASXYT010000322.1:0-29312 GCA_036502345.1 Pseudonocardiaceae bacterium
CCGGGCGGCGACGCCCAGCTGTCTCGCAGCAGCCTGCCTACCCATCGCCGGGCGATGACCGGCCGCTGCCGCCGGATCACGATCGTCTTCAGCTGCAGAGTCCCGATCGGTTCGAGCCCTCCTATCGGGACCGGCCGCCCGCCCTCCTGGTGGTCTGGTGTCCGGACTGGCCGGCCATGGCGGCCGCCGCCGTCGAGGGCCTGTCGCCACAGATCCCCATCGCCGTGGTCGCCGGCAACCGGGTGATCGCATGCTCGGCCTCTGCTCGCGCCGAGGGCATCCGTCGCGGTACCCGTCGTCGGGATGCCCAGTCGCGCTGCCCCGAACTTGTCGTGTGCGAGCCCGATCCGGACCGCGATGCCCGTCTTTTCGAGCCGGTCGCCTCGGCCGTCGAGGAACTCGCGCCCGGCGTCGACATCGTGCGCCCCGGCGTGATCGCCGTGCCCGCCCAGGGGCCCGTCGGCTACTTCGGCAGCCCCGAGGCGGCCGCTGAACGACTGATCGACCAGGTCGCCGCACTGGCCGGGGTGGAATGCCAGGTCGGCATCGCGGACGGCCTGTTCGCCGGGCTGCTCGCCGCCCGGCGCAGCGTGCTCGTCCCGCCGGACGGCACGCCGGACTTCCTGGCCCCGCTGTCGGTCGGCGAACTCGACCAGCCCGACGACCCGACCGGGCCGGTGCGGGACGGCCGGGTGGCCAAGAACGAGCAGGCCGAACTGGTGGATCTGTTGCGCCGCTTGGGTATTCGCACGCTGGGCGCGTTCGCGGCGCTGTCCGAGCGGGATGTCGCTTCCCGGTTCGGCGGCGCCGCCGTGCTCGCCCACCGGTTGGCAGGCGGGAAGGCTGACCGGCCGTTGGCCCGTCGTCGCCCGCCTGCCGAACTCACCGTCGACATCGTGCTCGACCCGCCCGCCGATCGGGTGGACGCCGCCGCGTTCGCCGCGAAGACCGCCGCTCAACGGCTCTACGCAGGCCTCGTCGAGCACGGCCTGGCCTGCACGCGGCTCGCCATCCACGCACGCACCGAGGCCGGCGAGGAACGCGACCGGGTGTGGCGCTGCGCCGAGCCGCTCACCCTGGCCGGTATCGCGGATCGCGTGCGCTGGCAACTGGACGGCTGGCTGCGCGCCACCCACGGCGACGCCCGGCCGACCGCGGGCGTGAGCCTGTTGCGGCTCGCTCCGGAGGAAGTAGTGGACGGCCGGGCGCTCCAGTCCGGTTTCTGGTTCGGCGGCACCGACCCGGTCGAAGCGGCGGCACGGGCCGGTCGCGCGCTGGTTCGGGTGCAGGGCCTGCTCGGCCCGGAAGGGGTGTGTACAGCGGTGTTGGGTGGCGGTCGAGGTCCTGCTGACCAGGTACGCATGGTGCCCTGGGGTGACGAACGTGTGCCGGCTGCCGATCCGGAGCCACCGTGGCCGGGCCGGTTACCCCAGCCCGCGCCGACCATCGTGCCGATGCAGCTGATACCGGCCGAGGTGACCGGCACGAACGGCAAGGGGATCGAGGTCAACGGCCGGTCCCTGCTCACCGCGATCCCGCACCGGGTGGTGGCCGCCGGGATCGACCGGCACCTGGTGCACGACTGGGCAGGCCCGTGGCCGGTGGTGGAGCGCTGGTGGGACGACACGAGCCGCAGGGCGGTCCGGCTGCAAGTGGTGCTACGTAACGAAGAAGAGGCCGGGGAGACAGCCGTGCTGTTGCTCCGCGAGGGTGGTCGATGGCTGGTGGAAGGGATATACGACTGATGATGTCCGAGGATTTACCGGCAGGCACTCGCCGTCGGAGCACCCGCTGGTTCCACGAACTGGCCGACGAGATGTCCGATGTGGACGGATCAGCCGTGGTCTGGCTGACCATCCCCAGCGAGAGTGAGACCGTCCGGCCGCTCGTCCTGCCCCGACCCCGCCGCCCCGAGGACGGCTACCGGACCCTGAGTAACTGATGGGCTGGCACAACCCGCCGGTGCGGTGGGCCGACCTGGAACGCACGTTGTCCGGTCGGCCCCCGCAGCCCGGTTCCGGCGACGGCGGGGACAGCCCGGCCTGGGGCAGGAAACGCTCCGAGTACGAGCCGTCCCCCGAGGACCGGCCCAAGGCGGCCGACCAGCCCGGTGACAAGCGCATCCCGTATGCCGAGCTGCACTGCCACTCCAACTTCAGCTTCCTGGACGGCGCCAGCCATCCCGAGGAACTGGTGGAGCAGGCCGCCCGGCTGGGCCTGGACGCGATCGCGCTGACCGACCACGACGGCATGTACGGCGTGGTCCGGTTCGCCGAGGCGGCCAAGGAACTGGGCGTGCACACGGCTTACGGCGCCGAGTTGAGCTTCGGCCTGCCCGGCCCGCAGAACGGCGTCGCCGACCCGGTCGGCGACCACCTGGTGCTGCTGGCCAGGGGACAGACCGGCTACCACCGGCTGAGCAGGGCCATCACCACCGGCCACATCGGCCACGCCCCGGACGACCCGGCGACCCGGGAGACCGAGAAGGGCAAGCCGATCTACCACCTGGACGACGTGGTGGCCGAGGTCCAAGGCAACTGCGCTGTGCTCACCGGCTGCCGCAAGGGCCCGGTCCGCAGGGCCCTGGACGAGTACGGTCCCGCCGCCGCCGCCGACGAACTGCGCGGGCTGGCCGACCTGTTCGGCCACGACCAGGTGTACGTGGAACTCGTCGACCACGGCCTGCCCGAGGACACCCCTCGCAACGACCTGCTGGCCGCCATCGCGAAGGACCTGCACCTGCCGACCATCGTCAGCAACGCCGTGCACTACTCGCATCCGGCGCGCGGCAGGCTGGCCGGCGCACTGGCCGCCGTCCGCGCGCGGCGCAGCCTGCCCGAGATGGACGGCTGGCTGCCCCCGGCACCCATGGCCTACCTGCGCTCCGGCGCCGAGATGGCCGACCGGTTTCACCGCTACCCGGGTGCCGTGCACAGATCGGCGGTGCTCGGCCTGGAGTGTGCCTTCAACCTGGAGCTGATCGCGCCCAAGCTGCCGCCGTTCCCGGTGCCGGACGGGCACGACGAGGCGAGTTTCCTGCGGAAACTGGTGTACGAGCGGGCCGCCGCCCGCTACGGCACACCCGAGCAGCACCCCAAGGCGTACCGGCAGCTCGAACACGAACTCGCGGTGATCGAGCAGCTGAACTTCCCCGGCTACTTCCTGATCGTCTGGGACATCGTCCGGTTCTGTGAGCAGAGCGGCATCATGTGCCAGGGCAGGGGTTCGGCGGCCAACTCGGCTGTCTGCTTCGCCCTCGGCATCACCAGGGTGGACGCCGTCCAGTACCAGTTGTTCTTCGAGCGGTTCCTGTCCCCGGAGCGGGACGGCTACCCGGACATCGACCTGGACATCGAGTCGGACCGCCGCGAGGAGGCCATCCAGCACGTCTACCACCGCTACGGCCGGTTCTGCGCCGCGCAGGTGGCCAACGTGATCACCTACCGGGGCCGGTCCGCGATACGGGACATGGCGAAGGCGCTTGGCTACTCCACCGGCCAGCAGGATGCCTGGTCCCGGCAGCTGGACCGCTGGGGCCCGATCAAGAAGATCGAGCGGGACTTCGACGACATCCCGGCCGACGTGGTGCGCCTGGCCGCGGAGGTCGAGGACTTCCCACGGCACCTGGGCATCCACTCCGGCGGCATGGTGATCTGCGACAAGCCGGTCAGCGAGGTATGTCCCGTCGAGTGGGCGCGGATGGCCGACCGCAGCGTGTTGCAGTGGGACAAGGACGACTGCGCCGCCGCCGGGCTGGTCAAGTTCGACCTGCTGGGCCTCGGCATGCTGTCCGCCCTGCGCTACGCGAAGGAACTGGTCGAGGAGCACGAGGGCGAGCCGGTCGATCTCGCCGGACTGGATCTGACCGATCCCAAGGTCTACGACATGCTCTGCAAGGCCGACTCGGTCGGCGTGTTCCAGGTGGAGAGCCGGGCACAGATGGCCACCCTGCCCCGGCTCAAGCCGAGGAAGTTCTACGACCTGGTGATCGAGGTGGCGCTGATCCGGCCCGGCCCGATCCAGGGCGGCTCCGTGCATCCCTTCATCCGCCGGCACAAGGGCGACGAGGAGATCACCTTCGACCATCCGCTGATGGAACGCGCGCTGAAGAAAACGCTTGGTGTGCCGCTGTTCCAGGAGCAGTTGATGCAGATCGCGGTGGACGTCGCCGGGTTCAGCGCAGGCGATTCGGACGAGCTGCGCAGGGCGATGGGCGCGAAACGGTCCACCGCCCGGATGGAGCGGTTGCGGGACCGGCTGTTCACCGGGATGGCGGAGAACGGGATCACCGGTGAACTGGCCGAACAGATCTACCGGAAACTGTTGGCGTTCGCCAACTTCGGCTTCCCGGAGAGCCACGCGTTCAGCTTCGCCCACGTGGTGTTCTCCAGCGCCTGGCTCAAGCTCTACCACCCGGCCGCGTTCTGCGCCGCCCTGCTGCGGGCCCAGCCGATGGGCTTCTACTCGCCACAGTCGCTGGTCGCCGACGCCCGCAGGCACGGCGTGCTGGTGCGCAGCCCGGATCTGAACACCAGCATCGTGCACCCCACGCTGGAACCGGAGCAGAAGAGCGCAGGTTGCCAGGCGGTCCGCCTCGGCCTGGCCGGGATCCGCAAGATCGGCGAACCGCTTGCCGAGACCATCGTCGCCGAGCGCACCGAGCACGGGGCCTACACCGGCGTGACCGACCTGGCCCGCAGGGTGCGGATGACCACGGCACAGTGGGAGGCGCTGGCCACGGCAGGCGCCTTCGACTGTTTCGGCATGGACCGCCGTGCCGCACTCTGGGCGGCGGGCGCCGCGGCCCAGGACAAGCCCGACCGGCTGCCGGGCACCGCCGTCGGCGTCGACGCCCCCGTGTTGCCCGGCATGGACGACATCGAGACGGCGGCGGCCGACGTGTGGGCGGTCGGCCTGTCGCCGACCAGTTTCCCCACCGAGTTCGCCCGTCCGCGGTTGACCGAACTGGGCGCGCTGTCGGCGGCAGCGCTGTTCGCCGTGCCGTCCGGCACCCGGGTGCTGGTCGGCGGGGCAGTGACCCACCGGCAGCGGCCGGCCACCGCTGGCGGGGTCACGTTCATCAACCTGGAGGACGAGACGGGCATGATCAACGTGGTCTGCTCGCTCGGCTTGTGGACGAGGTACCGCAGGATCGCCAGGAACTGCAACGCACTGCTGGTCCGCGGGTTGCTGGAGAACGTGGACGGCGCGCTGAGCCTGGTCGCCGACCAGTTGCGGCCACTGGACCTGCAGGTGGCGATGGCCAAGTCGCGCGACTTCCGTTAGAGGGGCGGCTCCTGGTCTGCGTAGGGGAACACCTGGAACTGGGCCGAGACGATGACGGTGTCCGGTTCCGGTTCCTGGCCGGGTTCGTGCCGCCGGTAGCGGACCAGCACGTCGTGTAGTTCCGCCTTGAGCTGCTGGATCTCGTCGTGCGTCAGGCTCAGCGACATGTCGCTGAACCGCATGGCGTCCTGCCAGTCGCTCGGCCAGGTGTGCGCCACCGACAACCATCGCTGCGCGTTGGCGGAGAACTGGGCGATCACGGACCGCGCGTAGTCACCGCGCGCTGCCCAGGTGTCCTCGTCGTTCGGCAGGACACCGCTGTTGACCGAGGTGAACTGATGGGCCGCCTTCCACCACCGTTCCCGGCCACCGGTCGGCCGGACGTCGGCCAGGTCGCTCGGTTCCGCGTCGGTGACCAGCCCCACCGAGGCGAGTTGCCGCAGGTGGTAGCTGGTCAGCCCGGAGGACTCGCCGACCTGCGACGCGAGCTTGGTCGCGGTGGACGGTCCCTGCATGCGGAGCAGGCCCAGCAGTCGCATCCGCAGCGGATGCGCCAGGCTCTGCATGATCGCGGCGTCGGCGTAGATGACGTCGCGCTCGGGGTCGGGTAGTTGCTCAGGCACGTATCCAAAATATCCCTTGCAAAGGCTACCTTGCAAGTAATACTTTGCATGCATGACCAACCCAGCCCTGATCGAGGTACTCGCCCGTGAGCAGCAGGCCGAACTCCGCCGCGCACCGGAGGTCCGACTGATGCGCCGCAGTCAGAACAGAACCGGGCCGCGACAACGGCTCGGCTGGCTGTTCATCGAGATCGGCCTGCGGCTGGCGGTCCAGCCGACCTAACGTGCATGTGTTGCCAGGAACAGGAACTGCGGTTTCGTGGTCAGCCAGACGTAGTCCTTCGGGAACAACTCCTCGGCGGCGGGCTCCGGCATCGGCTCGCTCAGCACGTCGAGTTGGAAACCGCCGTAGGACAGTGCGTCCATGATCGCGTGCAGCGGCCGGTGCCAGAACCGCATCGTGACCTCGCCCCACTGCTCGGCCCACAGGTGCTTGGCGAAGTAGTCGTCGTTCGCGGCGATCGCGTGGTCCATGAACGGGTGGTGGGTGGACATCACGAACCGCCCGCCGGGCACCAGCACGCGGTGGAACTCGGTCAGCGTGGTGTGCCAGTCCTCGATGTAGTGCATCACCAGTGACGCGAGCACGACGTCGAAAGCGTTGTCCGGCAACGGCAACGGCTGTGCCAGGTCCGCTTGGTGCAGTGGCACGTCCGGCCCGAGCCGCAGCCTGGCCTGTTCGAGCTGACCTGAACTGCCGTCCACACCGGTGACCTGGGCACCGCCCGCGATCAGCGCCTCGGCGTGCCTACCCGGCCCGCAGCCGGCATCCAGCACCCGAAGGCCGGTGACGTCGCCGACCAGCGCGAGTGACGCGGGCCGCTCGTAGTAGGCGTTGTACGCGTTGTTGGCGCTGTGGTCGGCATAGGTGGGCGCGTAGTCGTCGTAGACGTCATGGAGTTCCGCTGCGGACATCCCAGCAGCCTACGATCTGTTCGTGGCCGCGCAGACCCCTGAGAACTCCGGATTCGAGATCGGCAAGGACGGTGTCAGCTCCGTCGTCGTCGGCTACGACGGCAGCCCGCCATCGGTGCACGCGGCCGCCTGGGCCGCCGGCCTGGCCCGCAGAGAACGCGGCGTGCTGTTGATCGTCTACGTCGAGGTGCTGTCCAGCCCCGCCTACTGGACCGCCATGGGCACCGCCGCTGCCGCCGAGGCAGGCGTCGAGTTCCTCCAGGAGTTGCGCGACGAGGCCGGTCCGCTGCTGGACGAACGTGGTGTGACCTGGGAGTTGCTGTACGGGCAGGGCGAACCGGCGACGGTGTTGGAGTCGATCGCCGAGGAACGCCGTGCCGACTGCATCGTCGTCGGCAGGTCCCGGCACCGAGGCGGCCTGCTCGGCACGGTGCCGAAGTCGTTGATCGCGCACGCCACCCGGCCGGTGGTGATCGTGCCGTGACCGACCAGGGCGAGATCGTCTTCGGGGAGCGGTTCGTCGACGCGGAACTGCCCGGTCAGGTGTGGCGCGGGGTCACGTTCGAGCAGTGCGACTTCACCGAGGCCGATCTGCACGGCGCCAGCACCCACGGCTGTCGGTTCATCCGCTGTGAGTTCAGTCGCACCGATCTGGTGGACGCCAAGCACACCGCGACCGCGTTCCAGAACTGCACGTTCGACCGCGCGCTGCTCACCCGGTGGTCGCTGGATGGCTGCAGCCTGCTGGGTTCCGCGTTCCTGGACTGCCGGATGCGGCCGCTGACCATCCGGGACACCGACCTGACGCTGGTCTCGCTGTCCGGCGCCAACCTGCGCGACGTCAACATGTCCGGGCTGCGGCTGCGGGATGCCAACCTGTCCGAGTCCGACCTGCGCAACGTCGATCTCCGGGACGCCGACCTGACCGGCGCCCGTCTACTCCGCACCAGGTTCGACGGCGCCGACCTGCGCGGTGCGCGGATCGACGCCGACGGACTGGTGCAGGCAACCCTGCGCGGCGCCCGGATCGACCTGGAAACGGCCGTCCGGTTCGCCGCCGCGCACGGGCTGGACGTGGTCAGCTGACCGGCGGCTCCGCCGGCTCGATCTCGACGATGTCACCAGCGCCGACGAGTTCCTCGACGGTCCTGGGCAGCAGGTACGCCGTACCGCCGCCCGGCTGGTCGAACCACGGGATGGCCCCACCGGTCAACGCCTGGACCGGCCGGATCACCCGGTACATGTGGTACGGCCGGTGCACCCAGTCGGGGACCAGCGACCGCTGCTCGAACGGCGTGCCTGCCACGTAGGTCAGGTTGCCCTCCGGGCCGCCGAACCGGTCCACCTCGGTGCCTGGTTGCAGTTCCAGCAACCGCTTGCCCCGGAACAGGGTCAGCGGCGGCTCACCGGACATCGGCTGGATCGGCCATTCGGCAGGCGGCTGGGACTGCGGTGCACCCTGCGGCACGCCCTGGGGTGGTGACTGAAGCGGCACCTGCTGTTGGACCTGCGGTTGCGGGGGCAACGGCGGCGGCAGTTGCGGCGACATCTGTGCCGGTGACTGCTGTGGTATCGCTGCCCGACCGTTGGCCCGGTTGTCGCCCGGCAGATCGGCCAGCGGGTCGACGTGCGGTTCGGCATGCAGGTCGACGTTCGGCTCGACGCCGTGTGCCGGCAGGCCGACATCGACCGGCTCGGGCACGTCCCGGTCGCTCCGGTCCCTGTCGTCGTCGATCTGGTGATCGTCGTCGGCATGCAGGAGGCGGTCACCGCTGTCCATCGGGTCGACCATGTGCTCGGGGACGTTCGGCGCGAGTTCCCGCGCCGGTTCCCGCTGCTGGGTGTCCTCGTCGGTCGGCGGCTCGATGTCGTTGATCCGGGGAGCGTCGATCTGCTGTGCGTCGATCCGCTCGTCCTGCGGCGCCACGTGGTGCGGCGGCACGGCGGCCGGCGCCACGTTGTCGTGCAGCGCGCTCTCCGCTGGCACGCCGAGCAGCAGCTTGCCGAGCAGGAACGCGGACGCGTCCGCGACCTCCTCGAACAGCATCGGCGAGCTGAACTCACCGTCGAACCAGCCGACCTGCCAGCCCTCGTCGACCTGTTCCAGATACCAGGTCTGGGCGGCGGGTTCGCCGATCCGGTAGGTGTGCTCCGGCACGCGCAGTTCGGACAGCCGCTGGTTGAGCAGGTTCAGCGTGCGTTCCTGCTGCGAGCCCGACCGAATCGGCGGGGCGGCGACCGGCGGTGCCGGCTCGTCCACCGGCTCCACGGACTCGACCCGGTCGATCGGTTCCGGCTCGTCGGCCACGCTGTGCGCGCCGCCGCCGGTGTTCTCCTCAGGAGCGGCGATCGGTGCGGGCGGAGGCGGCTGGGGCGGTGCCACCGCTGCGGCAGCCGGCGCGGCCAGCGCTGTCGTCTGGCCGGACGAGAGATCCGTGATGCCCGGCCCACCCTGACCGGCCATGGCCGGTGCCGGAACACCGACGGGCTGGTTGGGCGGCCCCTGTCGACCCGGTCCACTAGGACCGGTGGGCCCACCGAGCCCACCGAGCCCGCCAGGTCCACCAGGCGCGCCGAGCCCGCCCGGGCCTACCGGACCAGCGGGCGCACCTGGACCATTTGGTCCAGACGGCAGTCCGTTGGGCGATGCCGGACCGGCCGGACCGTTGGGTCCACCGGGCCGGGGCGGAGCACCGGGCGGCCGGCCACCGGTGATGGTCGCCGCGGCGGCCACCCTGGTCGCCTCGTCCACCTCGGGCGGCCGGAAGCCGTTCCCCCTGGCATGGCTCACCAGGTCGGGATCGGGCGGCACGCCATAGCGGCGCAAGTAGTAGTTGACGGCGGCGGGCCACACCCACACGCCGTCGGTGTGGAACGCGACCGGCACGGTCGGGCGGCCGTCGGCGGACAGCCTGTCCACGTCGTGCCCACGTTCCGGCAGCGCCAGGGCCGAGTGGTCCAGGTACTCCAGCAGCCGGTCCCGGTCGTCATCGCTGATCTGCGGCCGGTTCACCGACGGGCGGCCGTTGGGCGCCGTGCCGTCGAAGATCCTGGCCAGCCGGAACCGCCTACCCGGCCGCTCCGGCGGCAGGCCGGACAGCTTGCGCATCAACCACTCCGGAACGTTGTCCTCGGTCCGGGGGAAGAAGTGCAGCTCGTCGCGGAACGCCGCAGGCGGCGGTGGCGTGCGCCACGTCGGCTCCTGCCGGTCGAACTCCAGGTTGTAGCTGGACGGCTTCTCGATCTGGTAGCGCGCGTTGAACCAGGTGCCGCGACCCTCCCGATACATCCCCGCGCGCAGCTTTGCGAAGTGCATCGCGATGTCGTGCGACGCCGTCCAGGCGTGATGGCTTCCATCACTGTCCGTGACGTCGGCGGACAGCTCGTAGTACCGGCCCGTCGCTCGGAATTCGGCGCTGATCTGTTGCCAGTCATCCGGCGCGGTGCGCATGAGTGCTAGCCCGATCTGTTTGACCAGGGCATCCTGGTCAGTCGGGCTCAACGGCGTGGGTGTCGGAGGTTGGGACACAGTCACATCTTGTCGTGTGAGGGCCGGATCGGCAGCGGTTCTACGGAAAAGATTGCTTCACCATAGCTGGCCACTCCCGGTGACCGAGTGTGCGAGGTCGCCTGGGGATTACCCTGTGTGCCCGGTCGGTAATCCTGGCGAGTGATCCGCATGTGTCCGATTCCGTGTCCCGAACCGTGGTCACGGCCGTGTTCTTGCCGCATGATGGCCCCACGTGGACGTCGTTTCCGCTGGTTCCGATCCCGTGCCCGCCGGCAGTCGCCAGTTGGCCGGTGTGGCGTTGGCCGCACTCAGCGGGCTGGCCCTCGCGACGCAGTCCCGGATCAACGGGCAACTCGCCGCCGCGCTGCGCGACATCGATCCGCACGCAGGTGCGCTCGACGGCGAACTTGCCGGCCTCATCTCGACAGTGCTCGGTCTGGTACTGCTCGCACTGTTCGTTCCCGCCGTCCCGTTCGGCCGGCGTGGCCTGCGCAGGCTGGGCGCGGCGCTGCGGACCGGGCGGCTGCGGTGGTGGCAGTGCGCGGGCGGGCTGTCCGGCGCCGTCCTGGTGAGCACACAGGGCGTCACCGTCACCGCCCTCGGGGTCGCCGTGTTCACGGTCGCCGTGGTCGCCGGGCTGGTGTTGGCCAGCCTCGCCGTGGACAGGGCCGGCCTCGGTCCACAGGGGCCGAGGCCGCTGTCCACCCGTCGGACCGTCGGCGCGCTGCTGGCCGTGCCGGCGGTCGGCATTGCCGTGGCCAACCAGTTCGGCCACACGGGCCTGCTGCTGCTCGCCGTCCTACCGCTGGTGGCCGGAGCGGGCACGGCCTGGCAGCAGGCGATGAACGGCCAGGTCACGGCGCAATCCGGGGACAGCATGGTGGCCTCGTTGGTCAACTTCGTCGTCGCCACGACGGCGCTCGTCCTGGTGGCGATCGTGCCGGTGGCCGTCCTCGGCCTGCCATCGCGGTTGCCGGGCACGTGGTGGCTGTACCTCGGTGGCGCGCTGGGCATCGTGCTGATCGCGAGTGCCGCCACCTCGGTGCGCCTGGTCGGCGTGCTGGTGATGGGGCTCAGCTCGGTGGCCGGTCAGTTGGTCGGCGCGTTGGTGCTGGAGATCGTGGCGCCCGCGGGGCCACCAGGTTCGTTGCTGTTCCCCGTGGTCGGGACCGTGCTGGCGCTGGTGGCCGTGGTCGTGGCCGGTCTGGCCCGTCGAGGCGGTTCTGCGAAGATGGCGCCGTGAGCGAGCCGACGGAGCCGATCCAACGCATACCGGCCGAGACCGGCGGGTTCCGTAGCCATCTGGCGTTCAGCCTGGTGCTGGTCGTGGCCGCCGTGGGCATGGTGCGGATCGGGCTCTACCACTGGCGCGAGGGCGCGGTGCTGATCGGCGGCGCGCTGCTGCTGGCCGCGCTGTTCCGCGCCGTGCTGCCACCGCGCAGGGCCGGTCTCCTGGTGGTGCGGGGCAGGCCGATCGACGTGCTGTCCTACACCGGTCTGGCCGCACTCATCCTGTTCGTCGCCCTGACGCTGGCCGGTGGCCCGTTCGGCTAACCGAGCGCGATGACCCACCAGTGCACGTGCGGCAGCAGCGGCACCTTGTCCAGCCACTTGATCAGGTGCAACTGCTGCAGCGTGAGCGCGCCCAGCCAGATCGACAGCACGGTGCACAGCGGGCCGACGAACAGCAGCTCCACCTTGCCGCCGGTGCGGTAGCGCATCGGCTTGGGCAGGCCGATCGGGTACCAGAGGTGCCGGCCCAGCGGGATCGGCCACAGGATCGGGCAGCCGTCCTCGGTGACCGCGTCGCCGAGGCAGTGCGCGAGGCAGCCAGCGATGACCGCGACCCCGAACCAGCCGGCCCGGTGCTGACCCCCGTGCACCCACTGCCAGCACTGCCACGTCACGATCAGGGACAACACAATCACCACGAACGTGTCTGCCGCGTGATCCCACTCATGCAGCAGACCGCGCACGCCGAGGCCCGCGAAGAAGAACAGCAGGACCGCGGTGATCCACGGATTGTTCAACGAGACCAGCGACGTGGTGACGATGCCGGCCAGGCCGGCGAACACGGCGGTGTGGGTGAAGGTGCGGTGGCCGCCGTTGCGGTGCGGGTCACCGCTGAACCTGGTCAGGTTGTAGATCCCCACGCTGCCCCAGTCGACACCGTGCGAGATGACCTTGGTGACCGGGCCGAACGAGCGGGACACGGTCGCCGGCGGGTGGTCCAGGTCGGGCAGCAGGGCGGCACCGGAGGTCAGCGCGGCCCCGGCGAGCCAGGTCTGCGTGTCGACGGCGACGCCATGGGTGATCGCCAGCAGGGACACCGCGCCCCATGCCGCTAGGCCCATGACCGCGTGGGTGGGTCCGGTCGACATGTGCCCCTCTTCAGCTCGGCCGGCGAGAATGTAGCAACGTGGAGGCCCACGACCCGGGAGATCGGGGTGTGGCGCGCCGGGCGGTCGCGCGCTGTCCAACTGATAGCAGTACGCTTGTACCGGATGCGTGGGAGCTGACTAGCGACTGCGAGAGGAGAACTCCGCACACATGGCCAAGATCAAGGTTTCCGGCACGATCGCCGAGCTCGACGGCGATGAGATGACCCGGATCATCTGGCAGTACATCAAGGACAAGTTGATCCACCCGTACCTGGACGTCAATCTGGACTATTTCGACCTGTCCATCGAGCACCGGGACGAGACCGACGACCAGGTCACCGTGGACGCCGCGAACGCGATCGCGAAGTACGGCGTCGGCGTGAAGTGCGCGACCATCACACCGGACGAGGCCAGGGTCGAGGAGTTCGGCCTGAAGAAGATGTGGCGCAGCCCGAACGGGACGATCCGCAACATCCTCGGCGGCGTGATCTTCCGCGAGCCGATCGTCATCTCCAACATTCCGCGCCTGGTGCCCAGCTGGACCAAGCCGATCGTGATCGGCAGGCACGCGCACGGCGACCAGTACAAGGCGACCGACTTCAAGGTGCCCGGCCCCGGCACGCTGACCGTGACCTACACGCCCGACGACGGCGGCCGGCCGATGGAGTTCGAGGTCGCCAAGTTCGGCGAGGGTGGTGGCGTCGCGATGGCGATGTACAACTACCGCCGCTCCATCGAGGACTTCGCGCGGGCGTCCCTGCGGTACGGCCTTGAGCGCGAGTACCCGGTCTACCTGTCGACGAAGAACACGATCCTCAAGGCCTACGACGGGATGTTCAAGGACATCTTCCAGGAGGTCTACGAGGCCGAGTTCAAGGCCGACTTCGACAAGGCGGGCCTGACCTACGAGCACCGGCTGATTGACGACATGGTCGCCGCGGCGCTCAAGTGGGAGGGCGGCTACGTCTGGGCCTGCAAGAACTACGACGGCGACGTGCAGTCCGACACCGTGGCCCAGGGCTTCGGCTCGCTCGGCCTGATGACGTCGGTGCTGATGACGCCGGACGGCAAGGTCGAGGCCGAGGCGGCGCACGGCACGGTGACCAGGCACTTCCGCCAGCACCAGCAGGGCAAGCCGACGTCGACCAACCCGATCGCGTCGATCTACGCGTGGACCCGCGGTCTCGCGCAGCGCGGCAAGCTGGACAGCACGCCGGACGTGGTGGCGTTCGCCGAGACTCTGGAGCGCGTGGTCGTCGAGACCGTGGAGAGCGGCAAGATGACCAAGGACCTGGCGCTGCTGGTCGGCCCGGACCAGCCCTTCCTGACCACCGAGGAGTTCCTCGCGGCGCTGGACGAGAACCTGCAGAAGGCGATGGTCGGCTGAGGCCACTGTCACGCCCCACGCACACCCGAATGGTCGACACGCGTCGCGCGTGTCGACCATTCGCGTAGGTCAGCGTTGGCACGGCTCGGTCTCGTGCGTTATACCTGGACAGGCCTGGATGACGCAGACGTGGAGCGAGGTGTTCGTCCTGTCCAAGCGGATGGTCATCGTGATCGGCGTAGTGGTGGTCGTCGCCGTCCTCTACGTCATCCAGAGCGGGAAGAAGGGCAACGCCCAGACCGGTGGCTCCACCGCCAGCGGCACGTGTCAGGTGCAGGTCACCGCTGACGTGCTGAACGTGCGGTCCGCCGCGAACGGCACCTCCAAGGTGGTCGGCAAGCTGACCACCGGTGCAGTGCACGCCGCCACCGCCACCGTGCAGAACGGCTACCGGGAACTGGCGGCCAACGAGTGGGCGTCCAGCCAGTTCCTCAAGCCGGTGTCCGGCTCCTGCTGACGGTGCCGCTCGGTAGCCTCTTCGCGTGCTGACCGTATCCACCGTCAATGTCAACGGCGTCCGTGCGGCGGCCGGCAAGGGACTCCTGGAGTGGCTCGCGGCCAGCGAAGCCGACGTGGTGTGCCTCCAGGAGACCAGGGCGTCGCAGGCACAGTTGCCAGAGCAGTTGCGCGAACCGGCCGGCTGGCACGCGGTGTTCGCCGAGTCGGAGGTGAAGGGCCGCAACGGTGTCGCCGTGCTGAGCAGGGACCTGCCGACCGAGGTGCGCGTCGGTTTCGGCGTACCCGAGTTCGACACCAGCGGCCGGTACGTCGAGGTCGTGCTGCCCGGGTTGGTGGTCGGCAGCCTCTACCTGCCCAGCGGCGATGTGGACACTCCTCGGCAGGACGAGAAGGAACGGTTCATGGCCGGCTTCCTGCCCTACCTGGCCGACCTGCGGGACAAGGCGGCGGCCGACGGGCGTGGCGTCCTGATCTGCGGCGACTGGAACATCGCGCACACCGAGGCGGACCTGAAGGCGTGGCGCACCAACCAGCGCCACTCCGGTTTCCTGCCTGGTGAGCGCGCGTGGCTGAGCAGCGTGTTCGACTCCGGCTACGTGGACGTGGTGCGGTCACTGAATCCCGGCGTGGCGGGCCCGTACACGTGGTGGTCCTACCGGGGTAAGGCCTTCGACAACGACTCCGGCTGGCGGATCGACCTGATCGCGGCAGCGGCGGGCCTGGCCGACCGAGCCGTGTCCGCGACGGTGGAACGGGCCCCGACGTACGGCCAACGGTGGAGTGACCACGCCCCGGTCACGGCAACGTTCGACTGGCCGACGACATCTGGTTGATTCCGCCTCGCTCTCTGTGGCTGACGACTACGGTGGGCATTGACCCGGTTCCGTTGAGTGGGGGGCAGATGCCCGACGAGGATGCCGGCCCGGTGCTGTTCGTGCCGGCGTGCCCGGTACACGATCCCAATCTGGCGCCGTACGGCCTTGAGGTTCGGCGGCTGGTGAACGGGCGATACGAGTGCTCCGCGTTCTCCACGGTGGAGCGACTGACCGCCACATTGGGGATGTACCAGCCATGGGTGGGGATAGCGGCCGGTGATCTCGTGCGCTACCTCGACCGGCTCGGCGTCGACAGTCTCTACGTCGATCCGGAGTTGCCGGACGACGCTTGGCGGTGGCAGCCAGAGCAGATGGCCGAGCTCGCTATGGAGGAGGAGCTGCGATGAGCGCCGGATACCAGGTGACACTCGACGAACTCGCTGCCGTGGCCGGCAAGTTCGGCGAGGAGGGCACATCGTTGACCGCTGTCGCGAAGGCTGTGCCGGAGAGCGGTCCGGACACCGGGGACGGCGGACTCAACGCCACGCTGGACGCGGTCCTGTCGGCGACGCAGTTTCTCGGCGAGACCCTGGCCAGCCAGGTCACCGCACATGCCGGCAAATTGCGCGGCGCGCACGACAGCTACCAGCGATCCGACACGGACAACAGTCAGCTGTTTGACCAGCTGACGAAGAAGTGAGCGGCGAGATCAATGGGTGGCGGACCAGATTTCGGTGACATCGCGGGCCTGCACGCCCTGGCTACGGCGCTGAACAAGGCAGGCCCGGAGTTCGGCACGGCGGCACACGTGCTGGACACGCAGGTGAACGATCTGACCAAGGACGCATGGACCGGTAAGGCGGCGCAGGCGTTCAGTGCGGCATGGGGCAAGGACTCGACGGACGCGCAGGCGGTGAGCGGGTCGCTCAGTCACATCGGCGGCACCATCGGTCAACTCGCCTCGGCCCTGGAAGAGGCGAAGAAGCAGTACGACAACGCTGCCGAGGCGGCCAAGGAACAGCAGGTTCCGCTGCTCGCGCCGGGGGAGCAGACCGTCCTGCCGGCCGACAAGGTGGCCAAGGCCGAGCAGTTGAGCGCACAGGCGAACTCAGCCGTGCAGATGGCCGACGCGGCCAGGAAGGATGCCTCGGCGGCGTTGGAGCCGCTGTTGTCTGCTCTCGACCCGTCGGCGGCCAAGATAGGTCCGATGACGCCGCAGGAAGCCGAGGAGCTGGACAAGATGGGCCTCGGCGACTATGTCAAGATCGGTGCCGCGGCGGCCGACCTCTACGCGGCGCCAGCCGTTGCGACCGTGGTCCAGCAGGCGCGAATCGCCAAGCTCGAGCAGAAGTACGTGACAGCGAAAGCCGCTTATTCGGCCGCTGGTGGCAAGTCCGCTCCCTCGTCGCTGTACAAGGAACTGAAGTCGGCCAAGAAGGACGCGCTCACCAAGCTGAAGGCAGCTCGTGGCGAGGAGACGAGCGCCGAGGCACTCGCCGACAAGTTCCCTGGATCGCGGACCGCTGCCACCGACCTGGAGCGGACATTGGACAAATTCGGCGCGGACGCGTCCGACCTCAAGATCATCAAGGCGGCGCCGCTGGTTGACGTGCTCGCCACCGGCTACAGCGTCTACGACGACGTGCACAACCATGGATGGAGCCCCGCCCACGCCATCGTGGCCGACAGCGCCGACACGCTGGCCGGAGTTGGTGCCGCGGCAGGGCTGGTCGCCCTGGCACCCGAGGCTGCACCCGCGATCTTGGTGGCCGGTGCGGGTGCTGCGGTCGCGTTCGAGGCCACCGAGGCGGCGACGGCCCTTACTCACGACGCACACTGGGGCGCGAACATTCAGCAGTACGGCGTCGTCGACGGGGTCGGCCACAGCTTCGCCGATGCCGGCTCCGCATTCGTCAAGGACAATGTGGAAACCGCGAAGAACGTGGGGCATATGGTGTCGAGCGCCGCGACGAGCGCGTGGCACGGCCTCAAGAGCCTTTTCTGACCAGGATCGAGTTGTCGACATGACGGCAGGCCAGGGCGTGCAGTACATCGAGCCGATCAAACTGCTCGGCACCACGTGGTACCGGCGCGGTCCGGGCTACTGGGCGCGGCGCGTGAGCCTGTCGTTCGTCTACCTCCTGCTCGCTGCCGGCGGCGGTGCGCTGACGTACCTACTGGTGCGGACGATCTGGGTCGACCCGACCGCGCCGACGGGGGTCAAGGTCGTTCTGACGGTGATCGCCGCGGCTGCGACAGTAGGGACGGCGGCGATCACTGTCCGCGCCTATCGACGAGCCGAGCAGACCTCCGTACGCAATCGGCGAATCAGGCAGCGAGGCATTCTCGGTGCTCTCCAGACGCTGGGCTTCGTGATCGTCGCCGTGGTCTGCTGCGTGTTCATCGCGTTTGGTGGATTGGCTGCCACCTTCGGCTACAGCTTGCGAAGGGACTTCTTCGGCGAGCACCAGGCCCGCCTCAAGCAGCAGAAGCTGGAGGCTCACCGGGGCAATCCGCCACCGCAGCACCACCGCAAGCGGTAGGCCTGGCTGACCGGGCCGCGTCCGCGACGGTGGAATACGAGGCACGATGGAGTGACCACGCCCCCGACATTTGGAGCTGCTGTGCCGAAGCTCAAGTTCCTCAGGGCGGTACCACTGGTGGACGTCGTCACCACCGGCTACAAGGTCTACGACGATGTGCGCAACAACGGCGAGAAGCCCGTCCACGCCGTGGTGGCCAACGGCGCTGACACGCTGGCACGCGTCGCCGCCGGTGCCGGCGTGGTCGCGTTGGCACCCGAGGCGGCGCCCGCGCTCCTGGTGGCCGGCGTCGGAGCGGCGGTCGTGTTCGAGGCAACGGAGGCGGCGACCGCACTCACCCGCGAAGGACACTGGGGCGCGAACATCCAGCAGCACGGCGTCGTGAACGGGATCGGCCACAGCTTCGCCGACGCCGGCTCGGCGTTCGCCCACGAGAACGTGGAGCACTTCAAGAAGGTGAGCCAGACGGCAACCGGTGTTTGGCACGGCGTCAGGCGCGTTTTCTGACCAGGATGGAGCTCAACAGCACCGACGCACGTGGAGGTAGGCATGACCGCCAGACCGATGGCCGGCACGCGGGGCACCGGCAAGGCGGCCGAGCTGCGGATCACCACCCGCAATGCCCGGTTCCAGCAGTGGCACTCGCTGCTGGACAACCGGACCAAGCGCACCCGGTCCGGTGAGTTCCTGGTGCAGGGGGTCCGGCCGATCTCGCTGGCCGTGCAGCACGGCGCGACCATCCGGGCGCTGGTCTACCCGGCCGGCCGCGAGCTGTCCGACTGGGCCGGTGGCCTGCTCGAGGACCCCACCCTGCGCGCCGAACGGATCGCGATGGCGCCGGAACTGCTCGCCGAACTGGCCGGCAAGGACGACGAGGCCACCGAACTGCTCGCGGTCGCCGTCCAGCCCGCCGACCGGCTGGACCGGATCCAGATCGGCGCCGACTTCCTCGGTGTGGTGTTCGACCGGCCGACCAGTCCCGGCAACGTGGGCACGGTGATCCGCAGCTCGGACGCGTTCGGCGCCGCCGGAGTGATCATCGCCGGGCACGCCGCCGATCCGTACGACCCGAGGGCGGTGCGAGCCAGCACCGGTTCGGTGTTCGCGCTGCCGGTCGTCCGGGTGCCCGCGCCGAGCCTGGTGCTGGAGTGGCTGGCCGACGTGCGCGCGGCCGGTGTGCCGATGCGGGTGGTCGGTACCGACGAGTCCGGTGAGTTCGCCGTCGCCGATCACGACCTGACCGGTCCGACGCTGTTCGTCATCGGCAACGAGACCACTGGCATGAGTTCGGCGTGGCGGGACGCGTGTGACGTGGTGGTCCGAATCCCGATCGGCGGCGCCGCGAGCTCGCTGAATGCGGCGAACGCGGCCACCGTGGTGCTCTACGAAGCGGCCAGACAACGTAGTCGAATGTGACTGGGGTCACATGTGAGCCCGCTTCCTCAACCGCGTAGTAGACACCAGTGACCGACCTACGCTCCACACGTGGTAACCGACATCACGCTCACACCACCCGCATCCCAGCCCTCCGATGCCGCGATCCGGCGCGCACTGCGCCGTGCGAACGACGGCTCCGCGCTCGACGTCACCGAGGCGGCCGTGCTGCTGCACGCCCGGGGTGACCAGTTCGACGACCTCCTCGCCGCGGCAGGTCGCGTCCGCGACGCCCACCTGGCCGCCGAGGGGCGCACCGGGCTGGTCACCTACAGCCGCAAGGTGTTCATCCCGCTGACCCGGTTGTGCCGGGACCGTTGCCACTACTGCACTTTCGTCACCGTGCCGGGCAAGGTGCCGGCCGCGTACCTGGAACGCGACGAGGTCCTGGACATCGCGCGGCAGGGCGCTGCCGCAGGCTGCAAGGAAGCCCTGTTCACCCTCGGCGACCGGCCGGAGGACCGCTGGGACGCGGCAAGGGAGTGGCTGGACGCGCGTGGCTACTCGTCCACTGTGGACTACCTGCGGTCGATGGCCATCGCGGTGCTCGAGGAGACCGGCCTGCTGCCGCACCTGAATCCCGGCGTGCTCAGCTGGGAGGAGTTGACCAGGCTGCGCCCGGTCGCGCCGAGCATGGGCATGATGCTGGAAACCACGGCCACCCGGCTGTGGAGCGAACCGTCCGGCCCGCACTACGGCAGCCCGGACAAGGAACCCGCCGTCCGGCTGCGGGTACTGGCCGACGCAGGCCGCGTCAACATCCCGTTCACCACCGGCATCCTGATCGGCATCGGCGAGACGCTGACCGAGCGCGCCGAGTCGCTGCACGCCATCCGCAGGTCGGCCCGGCAGTACGGGCACATCCAGGAAGTCATCGTGCAGAACTTCCGGGCCAAGCCGGACACCGCGATGCGCGCCACGCCGGACGCCGACCTGCACGATCTCGCCGCCACCGTCGCGGTCGCCAGGCTGCTGCTCGGCCCGGGCGTGAGCGTGCAGGCGCCGCCGAACCTGGTCGGCGACGAGCACGCCCTCATGCTGCGCGCGGGCATCGACGACTGGGGCGGCGTCTCGCCGATCACCCCGGACCACGTCAACCCGGAACGGCCGTGGCCGGACCTGGACCGGCTGACCGAATGGACGGCGGCCGCCGGATTCACGCTGCACGAGCGGCTCACCGTGTATCCCCGCTACGTCAACTCCAACCCCGGCCAGTGGATCGACGTGCGGCTCGCCGAGCACGTGAACGCACTGACCCAGCCGGGCGGGCTGGCGCGGGAGGGTGTGCACCCGGTCGGCACGCCGTGGCAGGAGCCGGACGGCGGACTGGACACCGTCGGCCGGGCCGACCTGAACGAGACCATCGACACGACCGGCCGCACCGGCGACCGCCGAGGCGACTTCGAGTCGGTCTACGGCGACTGGACCGAACTGCGCACCCAGCTCAGTGCCGGCGTGGTGCCCGAGCGGCTGCCCGGTGACGTTGCCGAGGGCCTGCGGCTGGCCGCCGACAACCCGGCCGCGCTGCTCGACGAGCGCAACGAGGCCGCGGCGATGGCCTTGCTGACCTCCGACGGAGTGGCGCTGGACGCCATGACGAGGCTGGCCGACGAACTGCGTGCGGACGTCGTCGGCGACGACATCACGTACGTGGTGAACAGGAACATCAACTTCTCGAACGTCTGCTACGTGGGCTGCCGGTTCTGCGCGTTCGCCCAGCGCGAGCGGGACGCGGACGCCTACCGGCTGTCCGTGACCGACGTCGCCGACCGTGCCGAGGAGGCCTGGGCGGCAGGTGCCACCGAGGTCTGCATGCAGGGCGGGATCGACCCCGCGCTGCCGGTCACCTACTACGCCGACGTGGTGCGGGCCATCAAGACCAGGGTGCCCGGCATGCACGTGCACGCGTTCAGCCCGATGGAGATCGTCAGCGCGGCGGCCAAGGCGGGCGTGAGCGTCACCGAGTGGCTGACCGACCTCCGGGACGCCGGCCTGGACACCATCCCCGGCACGGCGGCGGAGATCCTGGACGACGACGTGCGCTGGATCCTGACCAAGGGCAAGCTGCCCGCGTCCACCTGGATCGACGTGGTGTCCACGGCCCACCGGCTGGGCATCCGCTCGTCCAGCACGATGATGTACGGCCACGTGGACCACCCAGGGCACTGGCTGGCGCATCTGCGGACGCTGGCCAGGGTGCAGGAGGACACCGGCGGCTTCACCGAGTTCGTCGGGCTGCCGTTCATCCACCGCAACGCCCCGATCTACCTGGCCGGCGTGGCCAGGTCCGGGCCGAGCCGCAGGGACAACCGGGCGGTGCACGCGCTGGCCAGGCTCGGGCTGCACGGCCGGATCGACAACGTGCAGTGCTCGTGGGTGAAGCTCGGTGACGAGCAGACCGCGGAACTGCTGCGCGGCGGCGCCAACGACATCGGCGGCACGCTGATGGAGGAGACGATCAGCAGGATGGCGGGCTCGGAGCACGGTTCGGCGCGGACGGTGGACGAGTTGACCGCGCTGGCGGCGCTCGCCGGTCGACCGGCGCGGCAACGCACGACCACCTATCAGGTGGCCTGATTTGGGCGGAACGGCACCCCCTTTGCCGGGGCGTTGGCACACTCTGTAGCTTTCCGGAGTTGGAGTACGTGCCACTTCCCCCGGTTGGGGGTCCGTTCGTTCCCCAGGAGGCGCATTCATGCGCAGCCGAGTAGCGATGGCTACTGCGGTTTCCCGTGGCTTGACCGTGGTCGTCGGCATGCTGGCGCTGGTGCTGGTCAGCGCCGGAGCCGCCGGTGCGGCCACCCGTGTCGACGCGGCGATCGTGGTTCGCGACAGCATGGACGTCGGCCTGGCCGGCACGGTCGGCATCGTGGCCGTGTTGGTCGGTGCGGTCGGCATGGTCTACGGGCTGACCAGGAGGCGCCGCGAGGTGCTCGCCCGCAAGGCCGAGGAGCGGGCCAGCAGCACGGTGGCCGACCAGTAAGAGCCCCGTTCGCGTTGCGGCTGGTCAGCGAGGCGGCTAGCGTCCGCCCGTGGCGGACAGTGAGGCCAAGCCGGCCAAGGAATCCCTGATCACCCGGTTGCGCAAGGCGCATCCCTGGCTTGATCACCTGATGCGGGCGAACGAGTCGTTCGGTAACCACTACGGCAATCACTACGCCGCCGCGATCACCTACTTCAGTGTCCTGTCGCTGATCCCGATCCTGATGGTCGGCTTCGCCATCGCCGGCATCGTGCTGGCCGGCAACGCCCACCTGTTGGGTGAACTCCAGGACGGCATCACCAAGGCGACCCCCGGCGCTCTCGGCGACACGCTCAAGCAGGCCGTCGACGCGGCCATCTCGGCCCGCGGCACGGTCGGCATCTTCGGCCTGGTGATCGCGCTGTACTCCGGGATCGGCTGGATGAGCAACCTGCGGGACGCGCTGACCGCCCAGTGGGGTCAGGAGCGCGGTGACCTGCCGCTGCTCAAGACCATGCTCAGCGACCTGCTGGCGCTGCTCGGCCTCGGTGTGGCGCTGGTCGTCTCGTTCGCCATCACGATCGCGGGCACCGGCATCGGTGGCCTGCTGCTGCGGCTGGTCGGGCTGGAGAACTCCGGCTGGGCGAAGGCCCTGCTGGTGGTGCTCACCGTGGTGTTGTCGCTGATCGCGAACTGGTTGGTGTTCCTGTGGGTGATCGCTCGGCTGCCCAGGGAGCGGGTCGGCCTGCGCAGCGCCGTCCGGGGCGCCCTGTTCGCATCGGTCGGGTTCGAGATCCTGAAGCAGCTGGCCACGGTCCTGCTGAAGTCGGCGACCAGCTCGCCGACCGGCGCCGTGTTCGGCTCGATCATCGGGCTGCTGGTGTTCGCGAACCTGGTGTCCCGGTTCCTGCTGCTGGCCACCGCGTGGACGGCGACCTCGCGGGAGAACCTGGTGCCGGCGCCGATCGCCGCGCCGCCGCCCGCCGTCATCCGGCCCATCGTGCGGCCTCGGGAAGGCATCGGACCGGCGGCGGCAGCCGGCCTACTGGCGGCCGGCACCCTGACCGGCCTGGCGCTGCGGCGCAAACGCTGAGCTCAGGTAGGCCATTCCGGGCCGCTGGGCCACTCCGGAGCCGTGCTCGGGCGGGTCGGCCGGTTGTTCGTGACCGGCCTCGGCTGCGGCGGTCGGGGCACCGACTGGGTGCGGGCCGACTGGTGGCCCGGCATCGCCCTGGTACCCGGCTGCGGCACCGGTGGGCGCGGGCGGGCGGTACCCGTCGGTGACGTGTTCGGCAGGTCGGTCGTCCGTGTCCTCGTCGTCCTGCCCAGGTCCGGCGGCAGCGCCACCCGCACCGTCTCGGCCGACGCCACCCGTGCGGCGGCAGCGGCGCGGACCTTCTTGGCCTTCTGCCGGCGCATGTACATCAGTCCGATGAGGATGACTGCCAGGATGGCCAGGATGGTCAACGGCAGGCCGACGTTGCCGAAGGCACTCAGCGGGCCCTGTGGTGCGGTGGCCACCTGGGCGCTGCCGTGCCCCGTCGTCGGCGCGACCACCTGCTTGGTGACGCTCGTGGCTGTTTTGGCGACGCTGCCCTGGGCGGCGAGCGGCGACACCAGGTACCCGACCGGCGCGGTGTGCGCGGCCTCCAGCGCGAACCCGTAGTTCATCAGTTCCCTCGCGTTCTGCCACCGACCGACGATGTGGTTGGTGCCCCTGGTCATCACCAGGGCGATCCGGTGACCGTCGCGTGCCGCGGCGTTGGCGTAAGTCTGCTGGGCGTCAGTGGTGTAGCCGACCTTGCCACCGATGTCGCCGGGGTAGGTCCGCAACAGCAGGTTGTCATTGTTGATCATGTAACCCGGCTTGTTCGCGTAACCGGGGAAGGGCATCTGCGTGGTGTGCATGGCGTTCGCGAGCAGCGGGGTCGCCATGTCCAGCCTGAAGAAGATGGACAGATCGTAGGCCGACGCGGTCATGCCTGGCGCGTCCAGCCCGGACGGACTCGCCGCGCGGGTGTCCTGTGCGCCCAGTTGCCCGGCCAAGGCGTTCATCTTGGCGATGGCCGGCTGCACGCCACCCAGTTGCGTGGCCAGCGCGTACGCGGCGTCGTTGCCGGAGGCCATCAGCAGGGCCTTCACCAGCATGCCGACGTTGTACTTGCCACCGGGCCCGATACCCACCCTGGTGCCCTGCTGGTTCGCGTCCGCCTGGGTGCCGACCACCGGAGTGCTCGGGTTCAACTCGCGGGCGACCACCTGGGAGAGCAGCAGCTTGATCAGCGAAGCCGGCCGCTGGCGGGCGTGCGGGTCCTTGGCGGCCAGGATGGCGCCGGTGTCCAGATCCTGGATGACCCACGACTCGAAACCGAGATCCTTGGGCAGTGCGGGGGCGCCGGTCGGCAGGATGTAGCCGCACTCGGCCATCCTCGGCCCACCGGCCGGTGTCGGCGGCTCGGGGAGCGGCGTCGGGGAGGGCTGCGCGGGTGCCAGCGTCTCGGACGAGTCGACGGCGGGCGGCGGAGCGACCTGGTCCGGACAGCCTGCGGCCACGGCCTGCGCGGTGCTGGTCAGGGCGGTTGGCACGGCGACCATCGTGGCCAGGACGAGCGCGCACAGAATCCTGGCGACGGGCTTCCTGGCGGGAGGGCGCACCTAGGCAGGCTAACGACACCTGAGTGGTCACCGACAGGCGACACAGCCCATACCCTCCGGCTTGCCCAACGGGGTCGGGCCCCGACCCGGCCGTTTGCGACCACGTGCTGCCCGGCTTGTCGGCGCCCGCAGCTGGCCCGACCGACTGTCGGGTACCGGCCAGGTTCGGTCGGCGCTGCGCCAGTGTTCATACTGCCCAGGTGAGGCTCTCTCCTGTGATTTCGTGGTTCCTGCTCGCGTTCGGCGTGTGGTCCTGGGTGATCTGGCCGGTGTTCCTGCGCAACATCGCCGCTGATCCACGCGCGTTCCACGCCGGTTCACCGACAGCGTTCTTCCTGGTCCACCTCGTGCTGACGGTGCTGTCGCTGGCATTCGGCACGGCGATCGGGATCATCGGCCTACGCGGCCTGCTCGCGGCCCGCCGCAAAGAGTCCACAACGGTCTGATCCACCCGTTCGTGTCATGTTGTACAACACGTACAACATGTACATTGATGTCATGAGCACCGAACCCACCCCGCAGACCCCGCCGCTGCCACCGCCCATCGACGTCAGCTTCCGGCCACAGGGGCTGCACATCGAGGTGACGGTGTCGCACGCCCGTGCTCATCTGCCCGAATTACTGGACGAGCTCCGCGACGGCGGCATCGTCTACCTCACCCGATACGGCAAACGGCTCGCCGCGCTCGTGCCACCTGCCGCCGCCGAACACCTGGAGCGATCCGAGGACGCCTACTGGAGCAACCGCGCCCGCGCAGCCATGGACTCCGACGGGCCGCCGATCCCGTGGGAGCACGTGGTTGCCGAGTTGGAGGTCGCCGACAACCGATGAGCCACTACCGCATCCAGCTCCGTCCCGACGCCCGCGAGGCGCTGCTCGGGCTCGACAAACCCGTCCGGCGCCGCCTGCAACGAGCCATCGACGGCTTGGCCGAGCGCGCGCACCCCGAGCGCGCGGTCGTCCTGGCCGGGCAGCCCGGAGTGCTGCGGCTTCGGGTCGGTGACCACCAGGTGGTGTACACGATCCGCGACCAGGAGGTGCTGGTCCTGGTGATCGGCGCCGATCACCAGACCGCCACCACCTGGTGACGTCGAGCCCCGGGTCAGTCGGCGTGGAGCTCGTAGACGAGCTGGTACCGCTCGCCGGACAGCACCATGTCGTTCAGCTCGACGGCCGTGCCGCGCTGGTCGAACGCGATCCGGGTGACACACAGCACGGGCGCACCACTGGTCAGCATCAGGCTCGATGCCTCAGCGGGCTTGGCCGGCCGGGTCGACACGTACTCGACAAAGTGGTCGAGCACGTGCCCAGCCTCCGCCAGGCGGGCATCGACCCCACCAGCACTGATCTCCGGCCGAGCGCTTGCAGTGCCGGTGTCCGTGGCTGGGCCCAAGCCACTCGCGCCAATTGGGGTGGCCCGGTCCCGGTCGCCGGCGCGGGCAGCCGTGTCGATGCGGCTGGGGCCGAGGTTGCCGGAGGCAGGCCCGTCGGTAGTGGCGGTCCCATCGCCGTCGTCATCGCGGGAGCGGTCGCCAGGTCCGGTGCTGGTCCTGGTGGCGGAGCCGGCGGCAGTGTTATCCGCGCTATCCGCGCCCGTGCGACCAACACTGGCGCGGTGGTCGATGGGGGTGACAGTGCCACCAGTGCTGTGGCCGGTCGCGGCGTCACCAGCGCCCGTGCGGTGGCCGGTTTCGCCGGCCCTCTGCTCAGCCTGGGCTGCGGCGCTGGTCCCCGGGCCGGCCAGGGCGCCGGTGGTCAGTTTCTTCGGTAGCCGTGAGGTTGCCAATTGAACTGGTTCGCCGTCGGCATGCATTACCCGTTCCCGCACGAGCAATTCCTCGCCGGGTTGCAGCCCGAGGGCGTCGGCGCTGTGCTCGTCGGCAGGCTCCGTTCGCGTAGTGACGGCAGCACCCATGTCGGCACCGCTGGTCAGCGCATCCGTCGCGGCCGGGTCGCGGCCGGTGATCCTGGCTGATCGCTCCAGTCGGTTGCGGGCCAACTGGAGAACCGAGGGTCTGTCGCGCACGAACGTGCCGGCGCCGGCACGGGTGACGGTCAGCCCTTCGCTGCGCAGGATGTCGAACGCATTCTGCGCAGTCTGTCGGGCTACGCCGTACTTCCGCATCAATACCCGGCCGCTGGGCAACCGGTGGCCGGGCAGGTAGGCACCACAGTGGATCGACGCACGCAGGTCACTGGCAATTCGCTGGCTGAGCGTCTGATCAGCAGGGACAACAGCATGGATATTCGAGTCGGTCGGCACGTGCTCAGTGTGCCGGGTTTCGGCCGTGTGTCCGGAGCTGTTCCAGAGGTTGAGCGAGAATTCACTCGGCTGCCCGAACCGGTTGCGCCCAACCGGAATGACCGCCTATTGGAAAGGAAGTGACAGCCATCGAAGTTCGATAGTCGACAGTTTGCGGTGAGGTCCATGAATGGCGGCGAAATTCGCTCTTCGGAAGTGTCCGTGAACGTTGTTCGGTTCGCGGTAATTCGAGCCGTGCACGAACGCGCACGCATGCTCGGTCAGCGGTGCCGATGATCGTGGACAAGACTGCCGCTGACATGGGCCTACTGATCGACGTCCCGGGCCGGCACAGTCGGTGCCCGTATCACTCTGTGTCACCAGATCGTGTCATTGACTCGGCCACGATTCGGTCACGCGGCTGGTTCGCCGTCTCGGGACCAACACCGTCAGAGGTACCGTCTCGCGAATGACACCACCGGCCAACGTCGGCGCGGTGTAGATCGGTCTGGCCAGGCTGGTGACGACCTGTCACCGCCGAACCACACGAGAAGGGAGAACGCCTTGCGCCGCGTTCGAGGGACAGTTGTGGTCGCGGGTGTGATCACGCTCGGCTTGGTGCTGGGTGCGTGCGGGTCGAAGCCCACCACGACCACAGCAGCCACTCCAACTTTCCAGGCCTGCATGGTCACCGACACCGGTGGCATCGACGACCGGTCGTTCAACGCTTCCGCCTGGGCGGGCATGCAGGCCGCCAACAAGGCCGGCAAGGCGAAGGTCCGCTTCGTGCAGTCCAAGTCGGAGAGCGACTACGCCCCGAACATCAGCCAGCTGGTCAGCCAGAAGTGCAACCTGGTGGTCACGGTCGGCGGCCTCATGGGGCAGGCCACCACTGACGCCAGCAAGAAGACGCCTGCCCAGCACTTCGCCATCGTCGACTCCAACGGCAACGGCACCAACGTGCAGGGCTTGCAGTTCAACACCGCGCAGGCCGGCTTCCTGGCCGGTTACCTGGCCGCCGGTTACTCCAAGACCGGCAAGGTGGCCACCTACGGCGGTCTGAAGATCCCGCCGGTGACCATCTACATGGACGGCTTCTGGGAGGGCGTGCAGTACTACAACTCCAAGAAGGGCAAGTCCGTCCAGGTGCTCGGCTGGAGCGAGAAGGCACAGAACGGTTCCTTCGCCGGTTCGTTCACCGACCAGAGCCAGGGCCAGCAGCTGGCGAACAACTTCATCCAGCAGGGTGCCGACGTCATCTTCCCGGTGGCCGGTGGCACGGGTCTCGGTTCGGCGGGTGCCGCGCAGGCGTCCGGCGGCAAGGCCGTCATCATCTGGGTGGACTCCGACGGTGTCGTGTCGGCTCCGCAGTACGCCAGCGTGTTCCTGTCCACCGCGTTCAAGAACGTCAACAACGCGGTGCAGAAGGCGGTGACCGACTCGTCCGGTGGCACGTTCGCCACCAGCGACTACATCGGCACCTTGGCCAACGGTGGTGTCGGCCTGTCGCCGTACCACGATTTCGACTCCAAGGTGGACCCTGGCCTGAAGGCCGAGATCACGCAGCTCGGCAAGGAAATCACCTCGGGTACCGTCAAGATCGCCTCGCCTGCCCAGCCCAAGGGCTGAGCTGAGGTCAACCGACCCGGTCTCCTGGCGCGCGTGGCATGACCTGCCACGCGCGCCAGGCCTTGTGGGAGCGTGTACCCATGCGTCTGGAGCTTCGGGGCATCACCAAACGATTCGGCGCGCTTGCCGCGAACGACTCGATCGACCTCGTTGTGCAGCCCGGTGAGATCCATGCCCTGCTCGGTGAGAACGGGGCAGGCAAGTCGACCCTGATGAACGTCCTCTACGGCCTGTACCAGCCGGACGAGGGCGAGATCCTGGTCGACGAGAAGGCCGTCACGTTCCGCAATCCCGGCGACGCGATCACCGCGGGCATCGGCATGGTGCACCAGCACTTCATGCTGGTCCCGGTGTTCAGCGTGGCGGAGAACGTGATGCTGGGCCGGGAGTGGACCACCGGCCCGCTCGGCGTGCTGTCCAGGGGGACAGCCAGGACCAGGGTGCGGGAGCTGTCCGAGCGCTACCGGCTG
>DASXYT010000323.1:0-18276 GCA_036502345.1 Pseudonocardiaceae bacterium
GGCCGCGTTGTCCTGGTTGACGATCTTGACCGGCGCCTTGCCCTTCGACTTCAGGTAGGCACTGATCGAGTTCGCCATGCCGAACGCGCCACCGCCGACACCGACCACGCCGACCCGCTTGCCGGCGAGTTCGAGCAGGGAGTCGGTTGAGTCGGACTGCTTGGTGATCGACGAATTGCTCGCCACCTGGACACCGGCGTTGTTGCCGACCAACCAGTAGGCGATGGTCGTCTGGCGGCCGGAAGCCGCCGGTGCGAGGGAGCTGGAACAGCCCTGCTGGACGAGATCGACCCGCCCGGCCGCCGCCTGGGTCGCCGTGGTCGCCCCGGTCACGGTGAGTGTCACGTCGACCCCGTGCTTCTGGTAGAAGCCCTGCGTCTGCGCGATGTACAACTCGGTCGAGACCGTGGCCGGGACGGACACCCCGATCGTCATCTCACCGACCGTCGTGGGCTGTCCGGAGCCCTGCTTCGGCGCGGCAGTACCGCTTCCGCCGCTACTGCCGCATGCCGATGCCGCCAGCGCCACCGCGACCAGGCCTGCGCCGGCCACCATCCGTATCCGATGCCGTCGCGCGGCCGTTGACGTGAGCCTTCTGAACATCGGTCGACCTCTCAGCCAGGACCGCCGTTGGTCCAAATTGTTGATGTATATTGGCGCCAAAGTAGTCTCCTGTCAACGGCTCCGATTTAGGCGGCGGTATGCTCTGCCGGAGACCGGGCACCCTCACCACTCGAAAGGTGGACGTGATGACGTCAGGGACGGGTGGCCGGGACGGGTACGACACCCTCATCGTCGGCGCCGGGTCGTCCGGCGCGGTACTCGCTACGCGCCTGTCGGAGGATCCCGCTCATCGGGTGCTGCTGGTCGAGGCAGGCCCGCTGTACCCCGAGATCACCGACTTCCCGTACGAGTTGGCCCACGCGCGCACGCTCGGCGCGGTGTTCCCCGGCCACCCGAACAACTGGTCGTTCGTCGGCGCCCTCAACGACGGGCGCACCTACCCGATGCCGCGCGGGCGGGTCGTGGGCGGCAGCAGCACCGTGAACGGATCGGTGTTCGTGCGGGCCCGCGAAGCCGACTTCGACGACTGGTCCGCCGCCGGCAACGACAAGTGGTCGTGGGACAAGGTCCTGCCCTACTACGTCAGGAGCGAGACCGATCTCGACTTCGGCGGCACCGACCACCACGGCGACTCGGGGCCGATGCCCGTCCGCAGGGTGGCGCAGGAGAACCTGCACCCGGTGTCCGCGACGTTCGTCCAGGCCTGCCTGGAGGCCGGGTTTCCGGCGGAGGCGGACAAGAACAGCGACACCGGCGACGGCGTCGGGCCCATCCCGTCGAACTGCATCGACGGGATCCGGATGAACACCGCCGTCACCTACCTGGCGACCGCCCGCGGCAGGCCCAACCTGACGATCCTGCCGGAGACGTTCGTCCGCCGGGTGATCTTCCACGGCACCCGCGCGGTGGGTGTCGAGGTCGACCGGCACGGCGAACGCGAGGAACTCCACGGCGACGAGATCATCCTCAGTGCCGGAGCCATCATGACGCCGACACTGCTCATGCGGTCCGGCATCGGACCGGCCGCGATGCTGCGCGAGCACGGTATCGACATCGTCCACGACAGCCCTGGCGTCGGCACCGGCGTCACCGATCACCCGTCCGTCCAGGTCCGCTACCGGATCGCCACGCCGGTCCCCGAGGTCCCCGTCAACAGCATGCCGTTGCAGGTCTCACTGAACTTCGTCGACGAGAAGTTCGACACCGGCGGCGATCTCCAGGTCATCTGTGCCCCCGCGACGCTCAACCGCATGCTGCGCGGCGGAACGGGCACCCGGGCCCCGTCCTACCTGCGGCGACCGGTCGCGACCCTCAGGGCGCTGCGCAGACTGCCGATGCGTTTCCTCATCGACCAGGCACGTTCGGGTAGCGACTTCCAGTTCATGTGCGCGCTCGAGCAGGAACGCAGCCGGGGCACCATCACGCTGGCCTCGGCCGATCCGTCGGCACCGCCGAGGATCGACCTCAACTACCTGACCGACCCTGAGGATCTCGCGCTGCTGCGGACGAACGTCCGAACGGCCGTGGACCTGCTGCGCACGGCTGCCTTCACCGGCGTCGGCGCACGGCGGGTCGCCCCGGACGACGACGCGCTCACCTCCGACGACACCCTCGACCGGTGGATCGCGCACCACCTCGGGTCGTCGTTCCATACCTCCTGCAGTGCGCATATGGGCCCGGATTCTGATCCAATGGCGGTGGTCGACCAGGAGTGCCGTGTTCGTGGCGTCAGCGGACTGCGGGTGGTCGACATCTCGATCATGCCGAAGATCACCCGTCGAGCCACCCACGCGACCGCGATCATGATCGGTGAGCGGGCGGCGGATCTCGTCCGGTCCCGGCCTGCTGGCGGGCCGACCAGGTAGGAGCGTGGACATGCGTGAGTCGACCCACTCCCCCGATCCGGCCGTCGTCACCGGTCGGTACACCGCGCGGGCGGGATCGGTGTACCTGTCCGGCGTCCAGGCGCTGGCCCGCCTGCCCATGGACATCCACCGGATGGACGCGGCACGTGGGCACCGCAGCGCCGGCTTCATCTCCGGCTACGAGGGCTCCCCGCTGGCCGGCTACGACCTCGAACTCGGCCGGCAGAAGGCCACCCTCGACGAGTACGGCATCGTGTTCCAGCCCGGCCTGAACGAGGAACTGGCAGCGACCGCAGTGAGCGGCAGTCAACTCGCCGAGACCATGGGCGGCGCGAAGTACGACGGTGTGTTCGGCATCTGGTACGGCAAGGCGCCAGGGCTGGACCGGGCATCCGACGCGCTGCGGCACGCCAACCTGGCGGGCGCTTCGCCCGGCGGCGGTGTACTGGCGGTCGTCGGCGACGACGCCCTGGCCAAATCGTCGACGGTGCCGAGCAGTTCGGAGCTGGCGATGGCCGAACTCGGGCTGCCGACGCTCGTGCCGGCCGACTCGCAGGACATCCTCGACCTGGGCCTGCACGGGATCGCGATGTCCCGCTACTCCGGCCTGTGGACCGGGCTCAAGGTGGCCACGTCGGTCGCGGACGGGTCGACCATCGCCTGCGTCGCACTCGACCGGCTGGACATCGTCCCACCCGCGATGGACTTCGACGGCGTCGAGTTCCGGCACGCGGTCAGCACGAACTTCCTGCAACCGAAGCTGTCGGAGCTCGAATTCTCCCTCTACCACCGGCGGACCGAGATCGCCCGACGCTATGCGGCGGCCAACGGCCTGAACCGCATCATCGGCGCGACCGGCGACGCGGTCGTGGGCATCGTCGCCTCGGGCGCGGCCTACCTCGAGCTACGCCAGTCCCTCGCGCTGCTCGGCCTCGATGACGACGACCTCGCACGGCGCGGCATCCGGGTGCTGAAGTTGGCGCTGATCCATCCGATCGAACCGGGCATCGTGCGACGGTTCGCCGCCGGGTTGCACGAGATCGTCGTGGTCGAGGAGAAGCGGGGCGTCATCGAGTCGGCGCTGAAGACCGAGCTCTACGGATTCCCCGACGCTCCGCCGATCCATGGCAAGCAGGCACCGGACGGCACGACGCTGTTCGGCCCGGACGGCGGCCTGACCAGCCTCCGGCTCACCCGTGGGCTCGCCCGACGGCTCGCAGCACACGACATTCCGGAAGCACTGTCCTATCTGCGAACGCCAGGTCCGCTGGCGCCGCGGCGCATCGAACTGCCGCTCGCGACACGCACGCCCTACTTCTGCTCCGGCTGTCCGCACAACCGATCCACCCGAAGCGCGGCGGGCACCCTCATCGGCGGCGGCATCGGGTGCAGCGCGCTGGTCAGCCTCATGGCGCCCGAGCGGGTCGGCGACGTCGTCGGCCTCACCCAGATGGGCGGCGAGGGCGCGGGCTGGATCGGGCTGGCACCGTTCATCACCAGCCGGCACTTCGTGCAGAACATCGGCGACGGCACGTTCCACCACTCCGGCAGCCTCGCGGTCCGCGCGGCGGTCGCGGCGGGCGTGACCATGACGTACAAGCTGCTGCACAACTCGGCCGTGGCGATGACCGGCGGGCAGCAGGCCGTCGGCGCGATGTCGATCGGTGGCATCGCCCGGTCCCTGTTGGCCGACGGCGTCGCGCGGGTCCTGATCACCTCGGACGAGCCGCACGGCTACCGCGCCGCCGACCTGCCTCATGGCGTCGAGGTGTGGGACCGGGATCGGCTGGACGAGGCGCAATCGGTGCTCGCCGCGATACCCGGTGTCACGGTGCTCATCCACGACCAGGAGTGCGCGACGGAACTGCGCCGCAAGCGCAAGCGTGGACTGGTCCCGGACGCTCCGCGACGGGTGTTGATCAACGAGCGGGTCTGCGAGGGCTGCGGCGACTGCGGTGCGAAGTCCAACTGCACCTCGGTCCGACCGGTGGAGACGGAGTTCGGCCGCAAGACGCGGATCCACCAGCCGTCGTGCAACAAGGATCTGTCCTGCACGGACGGGAACTGCCCGTCGTTCATCGCGATCCGCCCCGCTGGCGGCCGGCAGCCGCACCGCACGCCCCCGCTCGCCGCGACGGACCTGCCCGAGCCGACCAACATCGTGGCAGGCGACCTGTTCGCCATGCGGATCACCGGCATCGGCGGCACCGGCATCGTCACCGTCGCCCAGGTGGTTGCGGCGGCGGCAGCGATGAGCGGCCACGAGGTGCGGTGCCTCGACCAGACGGGACTGGCCCAGAAAGGCGGCTCGGTCGTCTCCGACATCCGGTTCGGCCCCGGCACGGTCAACCGGTCCAACGTCATCCCGGACGGCCAGTGCGACCTGTACCTCGGCTGTGACGTGCTCGTCGCGGCCGACGGCGGCTACCTGTCGGTGGCCTCGCCGGATCGGACGGTCGCGGTCGTCTCGACCTCCGAGGTGCCGACCGGCGCGATGGTGACCGATCCGTCGGTCGCGTTCCCGTCGGCGGCGTCGGTCAGCGAACCCATCCGGCAGCGGACCTCCGCCGAGCACGGCCACTACCTCGACGCCCAGGCAGCAACCCGTCGGCTGTTCGGTGACGACCAGGTCGCCAACATCTTCCTGCTCGGCGTCGCGTTCCAACTCGGCGCGCTGCCGCTGACCGCCGAGGCGATCGAGGCCGCACTGGAGCTCAACGGCGTCGCGGTCGAGCTCAACAAGCAGGCGTTCCGACGCGGCCGCCTCGCGGTCGCCGACCCCGACCGGGCGGAGCCCACGAACGACCCGACACCGGTCGGGCCATCAGCCGCCGGTACCCGACTGGCCGGGATCGTCGAGGCAGCACCCGATTCGCAGCTGGCCGCTCTGGTCGCCAGGAACTGCTCTGAGCTGGTCGCGTACCAGAACGAGCGCTACGCCCGCCGCTACGCCGAGGCGGTCGAGTCGGCCAGGTCGGCCGAAGCGGCGCTGGTCGGTGCGCCGGTTCGGTTCGCCCATGCGGTCGCCACGTCGCTGTACAAGCTGATGGCGTACAAGGACGAGTACGAAGTCGCCCGCCTGTCCATCGATCCGTTGGTGCGCAAGCAGATCGAGGACGAGTTCGGCACGGACGCCGCGTACTCGTACCGATTGCACCCGCCCGTGCTCAAGGCGCTCGGCATGCGCGGCAAGATCTCGATCGACCGACGGCTGGCCGCACCGATGTTCGCCGTGCTGCGGGGCGCCCGGCACCTGCGCGGCACCCGACTGGACCCGTTCGGCTACACGTCGCTCCGACGCACCGAGCGAGCGCTGGTGGCCGAGTTCCTCGACATCGTGCGGACGCTCTGCGAGCGCCTGACCGAGGCCAACCACGAGCAGGCCGTCGGCATCGCCGAGTTGCCCGACGTCATCCGTGGCTACGAGGAGGTCAAGCTCGCCAACGTCGACACCTACCGAACCCGGGTCGACTCGCTGTTGGAGGCGTTGACTAGCCCAGTCGCCGAAACTTCTTGACCGCGGTGCAGGTGATCGTGTCCTGCAGTCCTGCACGGCGCAGGATCGTCGCGCAAACCTCTGCCACATAGATGTTTCCGGCCGAGTCCAGGGCGATGCTGTGGGCGGCGACGAAGCCGGGCGACTCGTCGATCGAGTCGTTCTCCAGTCGCCCGAGGACCTGCCCGTCCCCGGCGACGATGCTCAGCCGCGACGGTGCCGGCTCGACCGTGCCGTGCAGTGGTGACACGTGCCCGGCACGCCACGCGCCCTCGCACACGTAGTAGGTGCCGGCAGCGTCCTGGACGACACCCTGCGGCCGCCGCAGATCGGTCCACACGTCGACCAGGTCGCCATCCGGCGTGAAGACCTGGATCCGGTCGTTCTCCCGATCGCAGACCAGCACCCGGCCGGCACTGTCCACGAACACATCGTGCGGGATCCGGAACTCGCCGGGACCAGAACCCGGTGCGCCCCACGAGCGCACCAGAGCGTGGTCGGCGTCGTAGCGGTGCACGCGGCTGTTGCCGTAGCCGTCGGACACGAAGAACCCGCCTGCCGACGCGAAGTCGAGGCGGGTCGGGTTGGAGAACGGCGGGTAACCGCGATCGACCGTCCGGCCGTTGGGGTTCGTCGGCCCGGAACCGAACTCGTCGACGACCGTCCCCTCTGCGTCGAGCACCCGGACCTTGTGGCCACCCTCGTCGACCACGTACAGCCTGCCGTCGCCGGCCGGTGCCAGGCCGTGCGCGTGGCCGATGGCTCCCTCGCCGAGGGTTCGTTCGTGCGTGCCGTCCGGCGTGGTGACGATGACCGCGCTGAGATCGCGGTAGAGCAGGTAGACGTTGTCGTCCGCGTCGATCGCGATATCGGACACGTCCTGCACGGTGAGGTCGGGCAGTGTGGCACCCCAGCCCGATACGTGCTCGAACTTCGCGACAGAGCTCATGTCATCGTCCTCTCTACGCGTGCACCAGTTCTCGTGGCACGGCACGAACGTCGTGGACCCCGCACAGCCCCATCGCGGCATCCAGTTCATAGGCGAGAATGCCCAACACCCGTTCGACGCCCGCCTCGCCGCCCGCGATCAGACCCCAGAGAGCGGGCCGGCCGATCAGTACCGCGCGGGCACCCAGCGCCAGGGCGACGAGCACGTCGGTGCCCTGCCGGATGCCGCCGTCGACATAGACCTCGACCTCGTCACCCACTGCCGCGACGACCTCGGGCAGGGACTCGATCGTGCCGCGGGTCGCCTGCAGGAACCGGCCGCCGTGATTGGACACCACGACGCCGGCAACACCGTGTGCCGCGGCCAGTTCGGCGTCCTCGGCGGTCTGAATTCCCTTCACCACCAACGGCAACGACGTGCTGGCGCGGAGCCGGTCGATGTCCGCCCACGTCGCCCCGGCGTCGACCGACAGGTTGAGTTCGCGGCGAGTCGGTGTCCGGCCGTGCGGGTACCCGTCGAGTGCGGCGGCAGGCAGGTTCCGGTACGAGCCCCACGTCGGTGGACGCGGGCCACCGCGATCGGTACGCCAGTACGGCGCACCGGCGTTGCTGACCGTCACCACCACAGCCGCGGCGCCGACGGCCTCCGCCTGCTCCACCAGATACTCCGTGACCATGCGGTCCTCGAAGATCCAGACCTGCGCCCAGAACGGCCCGCGAGCCTGCTCGGCGACCTCACGGAGCGGCGCCTCCGACAGGCACGGGTTGACCGAGATCGTGCCGGCGGCGCCCGCGCCCCGCAGGCTCGGCAGCTGGCCACCCACGTCCAGCGCGTCGACACTGCCGGTCGGCCCGACGAGCACCGGCAGGTCGACGTCGACGCCCAGCACCGAGGTACGCAGACTCCGGTGGCGGGCACCGGTCAGCACCCTCGGTCGCAGCTTGATCGACTGGAACGCAGCGATGTTGCTGGTCAGTGCCGTCCACTCGGGATCGCCGTACTGCCCGAACAGGTTCTCGAAGACCGGTGGCGGCAGCAGTTCCCGACACCGCAGCTCGAAGTCGCGTACGGTCCGGAAGTCGGCCATGGCGGCGTTGGGTTCCATGTCAGTTGTCCTTGGGCCAGGAGAGCCAGACACGCGCGGTCGTTGAGAAGATCGCATCCTGCTCGGCGGCGGACAGCCCCATCCCGTGGCGCAGATAGCCGACCGAGTCCGCATAGGACGACAGCCAGGCGGACCGAGGCGCCACCCCCTCGGCGCCGAGCGTGGTACGCAGCCGCGTGTAGTCGCTGCCCCACATCACCCGGTCGGCGCCGAACGCGTCGAGCACCCGACGTACCGGTGACCACAGGTCAGGATGGGGAAACGGCTGCGTCGACAGCGATGGCGCTCCGCTGAGCTTGACCGCGACGTTCGGGAACCGGGCCAGTTCGAGCAGCCGAGGCAGCCGGGCGAACGGATCGGCGTCGGCGGTCATCGGTGGCGGCTGCCGCAACCCGAGGTGATCGACGATGATGCACAGTGCCGGGTAGCGGGCGGCGATGGGAGCGAGGACATCGGCGTAACCAGGCACCGCGATGAGGATCGGGACGTCGCACCGCTCGGCGGCCGAGAACACGTCGTCGTACTCGCCGGTGTCCGGCCAGGTCGGTGGGACGTCGGCGACCCAGTCCACCATCCGCGACATCCGCAGGCCCAGCAGGCCCGCATCGCCACTCACCCGCTCGACCAGCGCACGCGCTTCGGCGGCCGGCCGGTGGCCCGCGTGGATGGCGACACCGCGGAAGCGGTCGGGACTGTGTTCGACGGCGTAGGCGCACATGGCCGCGCTCGCATGCAGGAGCGCGCGATCCACACCGACGGCGTTCATCGCGGCCAGGGCGAGCTCACAGCTGAGCCGCAGCTTCAACTCCGGCGCCAGATCCCACGGCAACTCGGCCGGCGGCTCATGGATCTGGGCGTCGATGATCTCCACGGTCCGCTCCGCTCCGCAGGCTCCACGCGGTGACCACCGCCCGTTCCACTAGGCGATCGACGGCACCGTCGATCTTCACCCATTATTGGCTGCACTATTGGTAGTGTCAAGGCGGCACCAGGCCACTGACAGTGGGACGCCTGGCACTCTTGCCCCAGGTCCAGGCGCTGTGGCTGACCGTTGGACAAGGTTTAAGCGCTGTGCCGACGGACTATTGCCGCCAATACTGGCGCCACTTCTCGACTGCCTCCGAGCGCCACACCCTGCCGACGGTCTGTGATCGCCAGCGCGACAGACGGGCGTGCTGTAGGCGACGGCCTCGATCGCCGCGCTGTCGACATGGCAGCGCCGGCGATTTGTCCGTCCCCCTGAAAATACCAATCATTCAACCCGATCGAGTTAATCGGACCAGATTGCTCTTGTATCGTCGATCGCGCCGCCATAGCGTCGGCTCCGCTTCGGGAATGAGCTTGCCAACTACCCATTCTGATTGGTGGTCGAGCCGTGCCAGAAACGACCGACGAACGCCCCGCTGTGCAGGGCGGCAACAACGGCGCCGGGCAACTCAGCCTCGGCACCGACGCCGCTCGTAAACTGTCGTCGACGACCAAGTCCGTGCCGCAGATGCAGGGCATCACACCCCGTTGGCTGCTCAACCTGCTGCCCTGGGTGGAGGCGCGAGGTGGCGCGTACCGGGTCAATCGGCGGCTGAACTACACGTTGGGCGACGGCCGGCTGGACTTCCAGACCACCGGCAGTGAGGTAAGGGTCATTCCGGCCGAACTGACCGAATTGCCGTTGCTGCGAAACTGCGACGATATGGACGCTCTCGGCCTGCTCGCCAGTCGGTTCACCCAACGCGAATACGAGCCTGGCGAGGTCCTCGTCACCGCCGGGAACCCGGCGGACGAACTTTTCCTCCTGGTGCACGGACGGCTGACCAAACTCCGCGACGGCAAATACGGACAAGAGTCGGTCCTCACCATAATGGCCGACGGCGACTATTTCGGTGATGACGCACTGCTCGACACCGACAGCACCTGGGACTATTCCGTCAAGACGGCAACGGCGTGCACCGTGATGTCGTTGGCCACGTCGACCTTCCGCGAGCTGGTGGACCAGTCCGAGTCACTGCGCTCGTCGATCGCGCGGCACCGCACGATGAAGGACGTGGCACAGAACCCGCACGGCGAGGCAGCGGTGGACATCCTGTCCGGTCACCGCGGTGAGCAGTCGCTGGACGGCACCTTCGTTGACTACGAGATGAAGCCCCGCGAGTACGAGCTGAGCATCGCGCAGACCATCCTCCGCCTGCACACGCGGGTGCAGGACCTCTACAACGAGCCGATCGACCAGCTCGACCAGCAGCTCCGACTGACCATCGAGGCGGTGCGGGAACGGCAGGAACACGAACTGGTCAACAACAAGGACTTCGGGCTGCTGCACAACGCGGACTTCAGCCAGCGCATCTACACCCGAGGCGGTCCGCCCACCCCGCACGACATGGACAAGCTGCTCAACACGGTGTGGAAGAACCCCGGCTTCATCCTGGCCCACCCGGAGGCCATCGCCGCCTTCCGCGACGAGTGCACCAGGCAGGGCGTCTCACCGGAGACCGTGCACGTCCTCGGCGGTCGGGTCTCCGCGTGGCGCGGTGTGCCCATCTACCCGTGCTGGAAGATCCCGATCAGCGAGCACCACACCACCTCGATGCTGGTCATGCGGACCGGCGAGGCGGACCAGGGCGTGATCGGCCTGCGCAAGACCGGTCTGATCGACGAGTACGAGCCTGGCCTGAGCGTGCGGTTCATGAGCATCGACGAGAAGGCGATCGTCAACTACCTGATCACCTGCTACTACTCGCTTGCCGTGCTGGTGCCGGACGCGCTGGGCGTGCTGGAGAACGTGCAGCTCGGGAGCTTCGATGGCCGGAGCTGAGGCCGTGTTCGAGCGGGCCCGCGCGCTGGTCACGCCCGGACTGCGGGCCGCGGCGGACCGGATGAACCCGGCGACGCGCCAGGTCATCGGCTACCACTTCGGCTGGTGGGACGAACACGGCCGGCCGCTGGACGGGAACTGCGGCAAGGCGGTACGGCCTGCCTTGGCGATGTTGGCGGCCGAGGCCGTCGGCGGCACGGCAGGGCAGGCCGCCAACGCAGGCGTCGCCGTCGAGCTCGCGCACAACTACTCGTTGCTGCACGACGACGTGATGGACGAGGACCACACCAGAAGGCATCGCCCGACGGCGTGGACGGTCTACGGCCTGCCGGCCGCCATCCTGGCAGGCGACGCGCTGATCACGTTGGCCACCGAGGCTCTCGTCGGCGACGGCCCGCCGCTGTCCGTCCAGGGCGTGGAGCGACTCGACGCGGCCCTGCTTCGGCTGGTCGACGGCCAGGCGGCCGACATCGGCTTCGAAGGCCGGACCGACGTGGGACTGCCTGAGTGCGTCACGATGGCAGGCGACAAGACCAGCGCGCTGTTCGCCGTCGCGTGCGAACTCGGCGCGCTGGCCGCCGGTGCGCCAGCACAGCGGGTCTGGCAGCTCCGCCAGTTCGGTGAGCACCTCGGTCTCGCGTTCCAGCTGGTCGACGACCTCCTTGGGATCTGGGGCGACCCGGAGAGCACCGGGAAACCCGTGTTGTCCGACCTACGCGCTCGCAAGAAGTCGCTGCCGGTGGTGGCCGCCCTCAACGCGGGCAACGGCGCCGCCGGGCGACTCGCGGAGCTGTACCACCGAGCTGCCCCGCTGGATGACGCCGACCTGCTGACCTGCGCCAACCTCATCGAGGAAGCCGGCGCGCTGACCTGGGCGCACCACGAGACACACCGCCAGCTCCAGGCAGCCCTGGCCTGCCTCCAGGCCGCGAACCCGGAAGCGACGGCCGCGGCGGAACTGACCGCGATCGCGCACCGGCTGGGTACACCGCCTGCCAAACACTCCCCTGCCGACGGCACAGCCCGGTCGTTCCAGCTGCCCGAGTTCCGGATCGACCGCGCGGCCCGGCTGAACCCTCAGCTGGAGACGGCCCGCGCACACACGGCCGCGTGGGCCGGGCAGATGAAACTGGTCGACCCGAACGCGGATGTCCTGCCGTGGACCGTGGCCCAACTCGCCGCCAATGACTTCGGCCTGCTGTGCTCGCACAAGTTCCCCGACGCGCCCGTCGACCAGCTCAACACCATCACCGACTGGTACACCTGGCTGTTCCACCTGGACGACTACGTCGTGGAAGCGTTCTCCCGCACCGGTGACATGGCGGGCGCGAAGGCTTTTCTGGCAAGGACTCCCCAGTTCGTACCGCTCGACATCGACCAGGACGCGCCGACGCCGACCAATCCGACCGAGCGAGCGCTGGCCGACCTGTGGTCGCGTACCGCGCCGACGATGTCCCGTGGCTGGCGATGCCGGATCCGCGCCGGTATCGATGAACTGCTGGCCGGACACCTCCAGGAACTACGGCATGCCAGCGTGCGACACACCGCCAATCCGGTCGAGTACCTGGAGATGAAACGCAAGACCAATGGCGGGCAGATCGCATCCTGTCTTGCCGAGTTCGCCCGGGGCGCGGAACTGCCGCCGATGGTCGCCGACGGCCCGACGATGCGAGCGCTGATCGACGCCGTGCGCGACAGCGCCCTGCTGCTCAACGACATCTTCTCCTACGATCGCGAGGCCACCGACGCTGCCGAGACCGCCAACATGGTGCTGGCACTGCGGAAATTCCTCGGCTGCGGCCCCGAGCAGGCCGTGGCGGCGACCAACGACCTGCTCACCGCTCGGATCCAGCAGTTCGAGCACATCGCCGACGTCGAGATACCTGAGATGTGCGAGGAACACCAGCTCGTCCCGGAAGAACGGTCGACCGTGCTCGGCCTGGTGGACAGCCTGCGGGACTGGCTGCCGGGCTGGCTCGAATGGCACAGACGCGCCGCTCGCTACCTCGGCGACGGCACGGTCGCCGTCACCCGGTCGGTCACTCGTCGTCCCGCGGGCCCCACCGGTATCGGCACGGCCACCGCGCGACGGCCCCTGACCGGCAGCAGAACCTGACGCTCCCGATCAGGGCCGGTGCGCTCGGGAGTGCGTGACGAACGTCTGCTGGTCCCAGGCGACGTGCCCGCAGTGTTCGCACTGCCAGGCACCCGGCGGTAGGGACATCCCGCTGCGGCGGGCATCCTCGCGAGCGCAGATGAGTTGGTATGCGAGCACGACACGACGGCGAACCCGGCCAAGCCGTGAGCTGATCCAGGGCATCGGTGCCTTCAGGGGATGACTTTGTCGAAGACCTCGTTGAGGGCTTCTGTGGAGCTCGGGTGGGTGTAGATCGAGTCGCGGAGTTCCGTGGCCGTGATGTTGTGCCGGATCGCCAGAGCGACGGTGTTGATGATCTCCTGGGCGTCGATGCTCAACAGGGCGGCACCGAGGATGCGATCGGTGTCGGCGTCCACAATGAACTTCATCACGCCACGGGTTTCCTCGACCGTGTACGCGCGAGGCATCGCCACGATGTCGGCGACCTTCTCGCGCGACACGATGATGTTGAGGCGTCGAGCGCGTGCCTGGTTCTCGGTCAGTCCGACGGTCGCCAGCGGTGGTGTGACGAACAGGGTGCGTGGCACGGCGACGCGGTCGGTCGTGGTGCGCTTGCCCACGCCCATCAACTGGTCCAGCACGACGCGGGCGTCGTCGAGGGAGATGTAGGTGAACTGCTCGCCGCCGTTGACGTCACCCAAGGCGTAGATGTGTGGCTGGCTGGTGCGCAGGTGTTCGTCCACCTCGATCGCCCCGTTCGGCTCGGTCCGGACACCGGCAGCGTCCAGCCGGAGGTCGGCGGTGACGGGTCGACGTCCCGTTGCCGGCAGCAGCGCGCTGGCCTCGACCGTGTGGGTCTGCCCGTCCTTGTCGTAGCTGACCGTCGAGACGGCTCCGTCGTCGCGTACCTCGGTGACCGTGGCACCGGTGATGACGTGGATGCCGTCACCGGCGAGGATCTCCGTGACGGCCCCGGCGATGTCCTCGTCCTCCCTCGGGAGTAGCCGCTCGGCCGACTCCAGGACCGTGACCTGGGTGCCGAAGTGCCGGTAGACCGAGGCGAATTCGAGTCCGAGATACCCGCCTCCGATGACCACGAGACGCTCGGGCAGGTCGGCTGTGCGGGTGAGTTCGGTGCTGCTGACCAGGTGCCTGCTGGTGGCCAGGCCCGGGATCGCGGGGATGACCGGCTCGGATCCGGTGTTCACCAGGATCGTCGGCGCGGTGACGGTGATCCGGTCGTCGCCACCGCCGACGGCAACGGTGTGCGGGTCGACGAACGTTGCGGCGCCGGTGATCACGGTCGCGGTGTCCTTGCCGTCGAGTGCCTCGAAGTTGCCGGCGCGGAACGCGGCGGTCAGGGCGCGGACGCCTGCGACCGAGTTGGCGAAGTACCGCTGGGCGTCGTCCTCCGGACGCCGGGCGGTGGCGTAGTGGACGAGCATCTTGGTCGGGACGCAGCCGACGTTCGGGCAGGTGCCGCCGTACATGTCCGCCGACTGTTCGATCAGGACGACACGCCGGCCCGCGTCGGTGAGCACATGTGCCGCCGTCTTGCCGCCCTTGCCGAAGCCGACGACCAGAACATCCGCGGTAAGAGCGGTGGTGGAATCCATGACTTGAGCTTGCTGGCGCCACGGTGATACAACCAGGCTCGTCGGTTTCAATTTTCAGCCCGAGAGTCTCACATGGATACGATCAGTCGGTTGCTGCGGATGGCGCAGCTCACGGCCAGCCTGGACAAGCGCTGCCTGCTGGGCAGGGCCACCCGGATGGACGTCGCGCGCCACGGTGCACAGGAGGCGCCGTTCCACGTCCTGCTGGAGGGTGAGTGCCAGTTGTACGTCGGCACCACCGTGCTCGATCTGACGCCCGGCGATGTCGTGGTCATCCCGAACGGGGCACCACACAGGGTGATCACGTCCGGGCGAGGCAGACTGTCCGGTACGGCCGAGACGGACGGTGCCGCCTTCGCGACCACACGCAGCCAGCGGGGCGAAGCGGCGGTCATGGACTTGTTCTGCGGGCACTACACGTTCGACGCGGGTGCGGGCTCGATGCTGTTCCGGAGCCTGCCCGACCCGGTGCATGTCTCCTTCGGACAGTCCGCCGACGGCGCCGAGGTGCTGCGGATGCTGAGCGTCCTGATGCGCACGGAGGCGCGGCAGGAGGGCGAAGGCACAGCGGCGATCCTGTCGGCCCTGTGCACCGCGCTGCTGGCGATGGTGTTGCGGACCTCGCGGGGCGCCACCACGACAACGACACTGTGGACCGCGGCCGGCGATCCTCGTATCGCGGACACTGTCCACGCTGTACTGAAGGATCCCGGAGCCGACTGGACGATCGACCGACTCCGCGACGTGGCAGGCATGTCCCGTCCGACGTTCCAGCGGCGTTTCGGCCAGGACACGGGGATGACCGTTGGCGCCTTCCTGGCCAAGGCCCGGCTGATGGCCGCGACGGAACTGCTCACCTCCACCGACGCCACGGTCGCCACCGTCGCGGGCCGGGTCGGCTACCAGTCCGAGTCGGCGTTCTCCCGGGCGTTCCGCGCGGAGACCGGTACGACACCTGCCCGGTTCCGGCGTGACCAACAGGTCCCGAGCTACTCCGGAACCCACTCCTCGTAGCGGCCGACCGCCACGAAGCCGAGTGACTCGTAGAGATGCTGACCCATCGGGGTCGACTGGAGCGTCGCGGTACGAGCACCGTCAGCCGCCCCGTCGGCCAGCAGATGACGCATCAGCGCACCGCCCAGGCCCTGTCTGCGCCAGGCCGGCACGGTGCCGACCGCGTAGATCCCGGACTCGGTGCCGTGCCGGTAGGTCCAGCCGCTGGCCACGGCCAGCCCGTCGCGCACCAGTGCCCACGTCGCCAGGCCCTCGGTCGTTCCCGGTGCGCCCAGTTCGGCCCTCGGCACAGGTTCGTCGCCTGCCCGTAGCGCGGAGTCCAGCGACGTACTTACCACGCCGTGGTCACTGGGCAGTCCGGCCGGGATCGGCGCCGTCATCACCAACGTCGTCTCGTCACGCCGCATCCCGGGGATCGCGCTCACGACGTCCGACGCGTCGAACGTGGTGGCGAGACCGGGTACCCACAGTGCCCACGTCGTGACGCCGGCATCGGCATACCGACGTCGCCACTTCGCCGCGACCACCGCCGCGGTGCCGGGTTCACCCAGCACGATGACGTTGTTCAGCGGTGCCCACGCGGGGAAGACCGCGCCGACAGCCGAGTCGGTCTGCTCCAGCCGGGCACCAGGCGAGGTCAGCGCGAGGGCGCGCCAACTGGCGAGCAGCGCGTCCTGCCCGGGCAGCGCGGTCGGCATCGGTCGCACAGGACGATCCTGCCCCGGTGCGCCGCTCAGGGCCACTACGCCGCTTCGACCTTGGGCATGATCTCTTCCTTCAGCCGCTTCATGTCGTCGAGGGTCTTCGCCACCGGGACGTCCTGGAACGGCGGCCACAGCAACGGCATGGTCAGGCCGGCTTCCTTGTAGCGCTTGAGGATGTCCGTGATCTGCTCGGCCGAACCGGCAAGCAGGTTGGTGCCCTTGCCCAGTGGGGACTGGTCCATCTCCTGGTCTGTGATGACGAACCAGATCATGCTGCAGATCTCGAGGTCGTCCACTGAGCGGCCGCCGTCGAGGTCGGCGAGTTCGCGCTGGATCTCGCTGCGCCACCGGCTGATGTCCTCCGGCGAGTCCTGGATCCCGATCCAGCCGGACAGACCGTACTTGGCGATACGACTGGCCGAGCGCTTCGCGTCCTTGAGGCCACTGAAGAAGATCGGCGGGTGCGGCTGCTGCACCGGCTTGGCTCCGAATCCGCTCCGGTCGAAGTCCGCGAACTCGCCGTGGTATTCGAAGAGGTCGTTCGTCCAGATGCCCTGCATGATCTCCAGGGTCTCGCGGACGTGCTTGTGCCGCTTGGGAAAGATGTGCGCGGCGCTGGCGGCGGCGAACTCTTCCGGCATCCAGCCGGAGCCGACCGCCACGTTGAGCCGGCCGTGGGACAGCTGATCGATGGTGGCCAGTTCCGCGGCGAGCACCCCCGGGGAGCGATACGGCGTGTCGATGATGCTCATGCCGATCCGCACCTTCGACGTCTTCGCGGCCAGCCACGGGATCAGCGGCATGCCCTGCAGGAACTCGCCGCGCGAGGACACCGGCAGGCCCTTGGGGAACCCCTCGATCATGCCGAAGGCGTACTGCATCTCCTGGCGGTCCGAGACCTCAGGGACGATGATCCGGTCCAGCGTCCAGACGGAATCGAAGTCGAGGTCCTCGGCCAGGCTGGTGAGGTCCTCCAACTCCTTGACGGTGACCTTGTCGCGGAAGTTCGGCAGATACAGAGCAAGCTTCATGGTCTGTGGCCTCCTTGTGCCGGAGCGGCTGGGCTGGTGGTCAGTACGGCGCGGATCTCGGTCTTGAGGACCTTGCCGATGGTGGAGCGGGGTAGGTCCGACCAGACCTCGATCTGCTTGGGCGCCTTGACGCTGCCGATCCGCTCCTTGACGAACGCGATCAGCTCACCGGTGTCGCCCTCGGCACCGGGCTGGAACTGGACCACGGCGGTGACCCGTTCGCCCCACTTGTCGTCGGGCAGCCCGATCACCGCGCAGTCGCGCACGGCGTCGTGGGCCATCAGTGCCTGCTCGACCTCGGCCGAGTAGACGTTGAACCCTCCGGTGATCACCATGTCCTTTGCCCGGTCGACGATGTGCAGGTAGCCGTCGGGGTCCAGGAAGCCGATGTCACCGGTGTGGTGCCAGCCGTGCGCGGACGCCTCCGCGGTGGCCTCGGCGTTGTGGTAGTAACCGGCCATCACCAGGGAACCCCGGACGCAGATCTCGCCCCGGTCCCCGCGTGCCACCGGCTGTCCCTTCGGGTCGAGGATGGCCACGGTGACCAGCGGTGAAGGCCGGCCGGCAGTGTCCAACCGCGCCGTGTTGATGCTGCCATCGGGGTTGCGGTGTTCGGCAGGTGACATCGTGGAGATCATCATCGGGGCCTCGGACTGGCCGACCAGGTGCGCCACCGGCCCGATCCGATCCAGCGCCTCGGCCAGCCGGGCGGCGGACATCGGCGCAGCGCCGTACCAGAAGCACCGCAGCGACGAGAGATCCGTGGTGGCCAGCGCCGGGTGCCCGAGCACCATGTAGATCAGCGTCGGCGGCAGGAACGTGTGCGTGACCCGATGGTGTTCGATCAGTTCGAGGAACCGGCCGACATCGGGGTGGGCCATGATGACGACCTCGCCGCCTCGGGCCAGGATCGGGAAGCACAGCACCCCGGCGGCATGCGTCAGCGGGGCTTGGGCCAGGTACACCGGGCGGCCGTCGAACGGGTAACTCATCAGCGTGATCGCTGACATCGCCTCAAGGTTGCG
>DASXYT010000324.1:0-30621 GCA_036502345.1 Pseudonocardiaceae bacterium
CGGCATGCAGTTGCTGTGGTTCCCCGGCAACTACACGGTGCTCGACTACCAGTTCCCGACCAGCGTGTCGACGTTGCAGGCCAGGTTCGCCAAGTACCAGGGCACCACCGTGCAACTGGCGAACATCACGCTCGACCTGCCCGACCGGGTGCCCGACCGGGAGTACCGGGACGAGCTGTTCGGGTCGATGTACAGCGTCGCCGGGGTGGAGAGCACCACGGCGTACAGCGGGATCGGCTTCACAGCCCTGGATTCGACGCTGTGCCAGGCCTACCAGGGCTCGGTCAACTGCTCGGAGGCGTGGCACCGGCTGTGGCGGGCGCCCGCCGGCTACTCCGTGCCGCTGGCCGATCTGCTGCGCGCCGGCACCGTGGTGGTGCAGAACTCGCTGGTCGACACCCGGCACGTGGCCACTCCCCCCGGCTGGCACCAGGTGCCGGCCGACGACGCCAGCGGGCTGGTCACCGTGTGGGCGCGGAACACGCCGCTGTCCGCCGGCCGGCTGTCCTACGCGTCGGCCGGGGTGCGGGTCACCGGTGACGCGATGGTCGGGCAGGTCGGCGAAGACGTGTCCTACCAGTCCGCCGGGTCAGGCGAACTGACTTTCGCGCGGCTGGCCTGGCCCGGCTACACGGCGACCGTGAACGGACAGCCGGCCGGGGTGCGGTCCGGGCCATCCGGGCTGCTCGTGGTGGATCTGCCGGCCGGTGTGCGGTCCGGCCAGGTCTCGTTGTCCTGGAGCCCGCCGGGGTCGCGGGTGTCCGCGATCGCGTTCGCCTGGGGTGTGCTGCTGGCGATCGGGCTGGCTCTGTCGGGCAGGCGGTGGCGGCGTGGCTGAGCGTCGACTGGTCACGATCCTCGCGCCCGCCTACGACGAGGCGGACAACATCATCGGCCTGATCGGGTTCTACCGGCAGATCCGGGCGGCGCACCCCGGCCTGGACTTCGAACTGCTCGTGGTGGACGACGGTTCGACCGACGGCACGGCCGACCTGGCAGCGGCGACGCTCCGACCGAGCGACGTGGCCAGGGTGGTGCGGCTGTCCCGCAACTTCGGCTCGCACGCCGCCGTCACCGCGGGGCTCGCGCTGGCCAGGGGCGACTGCCTGGTGACGATCAGCACCGACCTGCAGGAACCGCTGGCCGCGATCAGCGACTTCCTGGCCGAATGGCGATCCGGCGCGGATGTCGTGTGGGGTGTGCGGCGGACCAGGACCGGTGGCGGCGGTGTGGCGGCCCGGGTGTTCTCGCACGCGCTGCACCGGTGGTCGGAGATCCCGACCTACCCGAAGCAGGGGCCGTCGCAGGTGTTGCTGGACCGGGCGGTGATCGACGCCGTCAACGAACTTCCGGAGCGCAACCGCAACGTGCTCGGGCTGGTCGCGTGGGTCGGCTTCACGCAGCGGACGATCGCGTTCGACCAACTGCCCCGACCGGCCGGCAGGAGCAAGTGGACCGGGAAGAAGAAGGTCCGGCTGATGCTGGACTCGTTCGTCGAGTTCTCGCCGGCACCGTTCCTGTTGACCACGTTGAGCGGCCTGGCGCTGTCCGGGTCGGGCCTGTTGGCCGGCGTGGTCCAGTTGGTGGTCGCGCTCTGCGTGCTCGACGCGCCGTCCGGCTGGGGCCTGGTGCTGGCCGGCCTGTTCTTCCTCGGCGGGCTGCAGCTGGCCGTGCTGGGCGGTTTCGGCGAGTACCTGTGGCGGGCAGGCGACGACGCCCGGCGTCGGCCGGTCTACGTGCTACGCAGCGTCCAGGACATCGGCGCCCGCAACCTCACACCGTCGCTGCGCCGGTAGCGGCCCGGGATGGGCCACCATGTAGGTGTGACCGACGTAGATGTGACCGATGACGAGTGGATCGACGACCTGCCCCCGCTGGTGAGGGCGGCTGCCCTCGGCGACGCCGGTGAGGTGGCTGAGTTGCTGCGGACCGGCATCGACGCGAACCAGGTCACCGGCTGGGGCTGGTCGGCCCTGCATGCCGCCGCCAGGTTCAACCACCTGCAGGTCGTGGTGGACCTGTTGGCGGCCGGGGCGAACGTCGATGCCCGTGACGACAGCGGGTTCACCCCGTTGCTCACCGCCGCGGAGGCCGACGCCCCGATAGCCGCGGCGCTGCTCGGTGCCGGCGCGGATCCGATGGCGCAGGAGCCGGGGATGGGTTGGCGCCCGCTGGACCGGTTCGCGGGCTACGACAACGCCCCCACTGTGGCCCTGTTGCTGAAGGCGGGTGTCGAGGTCGACGCACTGACCAGCTACGGCGCGACCGCGCTGATGTCCGCCGCCGAGGAGGACGCGGCCACCTGTGTCCGGTTGCTGCTGGACGCGGGTGCCGACCCGTCGTTGACCTGCGAGGGAGAGACGCCTGCCGAACTGGCAACCAAGCACGGCTACCTCGCGACGGCGGCGCTGATCACCGCTCGCCGGTAGGCAGCGGGGACCGCCAGCGGGCGAGCAGGGCCGCGACCGCCGCTGTGGCGATGTCGCCGACGGTGAACATCAGGCGGGACACGACGGCGAAGGCGGCGGCTCGGACCGGGCCGAGGGTGGTGGCCAGGACGGCGGCCACCACCACGTCACGCAGGCCCGCGCCGGACGGCAGGACGAACAGCAGCAGGCCGGCGTTCAGGCCGATCGCGATCGCCCCCGTGCACAGCAGGATGCCGCCGGCATCCATGCCGGAACCGGCCAGCAGCCACAGGTGCAGGCCGTACAACAGGTAGGTGGCCACGGCGCTGCCGAGCACCTTGGCCACCAGTTGCCAGCGCAGCGGGTGGTCCAGTGGCGGCCTGCGGAGCAGCCGCAGCACCTGCGACGTGCCCCACGTGAGCACCCTGGGGTGCAACAGGACCAGGCCGACCGGCAGCAGTGCGAACAGCCACACGGCGTTGCTCATGTGGCGCAGCATCACCGGCAGCGCCGCGATTCCCAGTGCCAGTGCGGTGACCAGCGAGATGCCCAACTGCACCAGCGATGCCGTGAACACCCTGGCCCTGGCCACACCCGCCTTGCGGCCCAACTCCATCTGCAACAGGTACGCCCACACCGAGCCGGGCAGGTACTTGCCCAACTGGCCGACGAGGTAGATCTGGCCGCCCCGGAACGCGCCGACCGGTGGCCCCAGTTCGTCCACGACGGCCTGCCAGCCCGCGGTCGCCGCGATCATCGCGGCGAACACGGCCAACTGGCTGGCCACGGCATCGGTCGGGGACACCGCGCGCAGCGTGTGCCACACCTGGGACCACCTGGTGGCCAGGTAGTAGCCCGCCGCGCCGAGCACGGCGAGCAACAACAGTCTGCGCAGCCATGTGACCGCGAGCGGCCGCCAACCCGTCGCCGGGGCGGCGGCCGCTGTGGTCACCACGTGGTGCTGACCGTGGTCAGCCTGGTGAACTCGGCCAGCAGGTCGTAGCCGTCCCACACGGAAGCGAACGCCAGCGCCGAGCCGAACGGCACGATCCGGTCCACGCCCCGGCCGGCCAGCGCCATCGCCAGGCCGACCAGCTCCGGCCGCTCGAAACCGAAGCAGGACAGCGTCTGGTCGCCGCGCTTCATCAACTCGGCCAGTTCGGCCAGGCTGCCCAGCGTCGCCTGCGGGAACGTGCCGGCGCCCAGCCAACTCCTCGGCACCGACGCCGGGTCGACCACGTCCAGCACGGCGACCGCGTTGCCGGCGAACCGGACGTTGTCCACCATGCCGTCCGCAGCCAGGCCGTAGGCGGACACCCGTTTGCGGATCGCCATCGCCGGATCGACCACGGTGGCCCGCTCCGCGACGACGTCGGCGAGCAGCGCGGCGAACTCGGCCCTGGCGTCGGCGGCTGCCGATGCCTCGCCGATCCAGAACACCGCCCTCGGCGACGCGCACGCTGCCTGGTCGAACCAGTAGGCGTCGTTGTGGAACGCGACCACCGCCGACCGCCGACCGGCCGGGGTGGCCGCTCGCCAGCCGGCCACGGACAGCACGGCGAACGACGAGCGGTCCGGGAACGTCAGGTCCCTGGCGTGCGGGGCCAGCGGATGCCGGCGCAGGTCGGTGACCGACCGGTCGCCGCCCCACACCACCCGCAGGTCACACGCGGCGGACAGCGCCGCCGTGAGCTGGTCGTCCCGGTCGTAGGTGATCATCAGCTGGGTGGCGCCGACGATCGGGTCGGCGTCGGCCACGGTCTCGTTCAGCGCCGAGAGCACCACGTCGGCCGCGCCGGCCGAGCGCGGCGACACCCGGACCACGTTCCGGTTGCCGGCCAACGCGGACAGCGCCCACGAGTAGACGAACAAGGTGTCCACATTGGCCGGTGGGATGTGCAGGACCAGCCCACGCGGGAACCGCAGCGAGCCGTCGGTGGTGGACTCGCGCAGCTTGCCGACCACCCTGCACAGCTGGGCGGGCCGCAGGAAGAAGCCCAGCGCCGCCAACTCGGGCCGGGCCCTGGTCAGCGCCGGGGACAGCAGCTTGCGGGCGAACGCGCCGAGGAACTCCACGATCCGCTCGTCGCCCACTGCCAGCCGGTCGGTGCGGTGCGGCCACTCGGCCAGGTCGACCGTCGGGCCGGCGGGGAACCGTTGCCGTACGGTCATCGTCCCTCCTGGGCCGAGAAGGTGTCCGAGCATCCCCGGGCTTCGGCACTGGGCAGCCGGCCGAGCACACCGAACCGCTTGCCTGGCCACTCGCCGTCGTCGACGCCGTGCAGCACGCCGATGTCCTCGGTGAGCAGGACATGGCCCGGGTAGCTGCGCGGCAGCGTGCTGACCACCTCGATCAGGCCGGGCACGCCGACCGGCTGCTCCGCCCACGTGTGCGGATCGCGGATCACGACATCGGCGAAGTCGGGACAGTAGAGCGAGCCGCCCGCCGGTCCCTCCAGGAAGACCGTGCCGATCTGTTCGACCATGCCGTAGTAGTTGTGGATCCTGGTCAGGCCGGTGTCGGCGGCGAGTCTTCGCCGGAACTCCGTGTTGTCCACCGCCTGGTCGGTGAGCTTCTTCCAGCCGCCGGAGTGCACCAGGATGCCGTTGGACAGGTCCAGCCCGTGCTCGGCGGCGACCCGGTACAGGTACTGCCAGACCAGGAACGTGAACCCGAAGACCAGGAACGGTTCCTTGCCGTAGGTGGCCAGGAACCCCCTGACCGCCGCCAGATCCGGTTGTTCGTTTTCGTCCAGTGCGTACACGTGGTCCCGGCCGAACGTGGCCATGCCCAGCACGCCGGCACTGCGCGCCGACGATCCTCGCGTCACGCTCACGCTGTCCACCAACAGCATCGGCAGTCGCCGCTGTGGCAGCACGGCCCGCAGGGTGTGGGCCAGGTGCTTGGTCTGGGCGGCTGCCGACGGCCGGTCCAGGTAGATCCGAGAAGCGCCCGCGCCCGTGGTGCCCGACGACGTGAGCACACGGAACACGTCGGCCGTCGCCACGCTGCGCAACTCGTGGGTCTTGAACAGCCCGACCGGCAGCCATGGTAGGTCGGCCACCGTGTCGTAGCCCTGCCCGCGTGGAATGCCCAACGCGGCCAGTATTCGTTCGTAGGGCTGGCACGCCACCCTGTGGTGCTCGGTGAGCGCTGCCAGCTCAGGTGTCAGTTCCGCGTCCCGTTCCGCCTTGCTTCGGCTGAACGCGGACGCGGTGAGGGTGCGCGTCATTGCGCCTCCAGTGCCCGGTAGTCGATCTTGCCGCTGGACAGTAGCGGCAGGCTCTCGATGCCCCGCACGTCGAACCCCGAGACGTGCATCCGCAGGCGGTCGGCCAGTGCTCTGGCCGCTGCCGTCGTGGCGCGCTGGTCGGCGCCCTCGACGAACAGGGTGACCCGGTCGCCCGCCGGTACGGCACCGACGGCGTCCATGCCGAGACCGGCCGAGCGCACCAGTTGCTCCAGGTCGTCGAGGCTGACCCGGTGGCCGAAGACCTTGCCGATCCTGGCCAGCCTGCCGGTCAGCCACAGGCAGCCGTCGGCGTCGAGGTGGCCGAGATCGCCGGTGGCCAGGACGCCGTCGCAGTCGTCGCCACGGGCCAGATCGGCCTCGGACACCGCGTAGCCGAGCATCACGTTCGGACCCGCGTAGACCACCTCGCCTGCGACGCCCGGCCGGTCGGTCTCGGCGCCGTCGGGATGGCGCACGGTGAACCGGCCGCCGGGCAGTGGACACCCGACCGAGCCGAGCTTGGCCGGCAGCAGGTGGACCGGGAGTGTGCTCATCCTCGGTGCCGCCTCGGTCTGCCCGTACATCACGAACAGCCGGCCGTCGACGCTCGCCATGGCGTCGTGGAACTGGGCAACGAGATCGATGGGCAGCGCGCCGCCTGCCTGGGTCAGGGTGCGCAGCGTGGGGTGCTCCGCCGGGTCGAACCGCAGGCGGCGCAGCATCCGGTAGTGGTGCGGCACGCCGGCCAGCGACGTGATCCGGTAGTCGGTGACGGCCTGCCAGAACGACCTGGACAGCAGCCCGGAGTCCTCGATGACCACGGTCGCGCCGGCCAGCAGGTGGCTGTTCAACACGGACATGCCGTAGCTGTAGTGCAATGGCAGGCTGGTCGGTGCGACGTCGTCGTGGCCGATGCCGAGCACACCGGCGATCGCGGTGGCGTTGGCGTTGACCGCGGCGCGGGACAGCCGGACGAACCGGGGGCTGCCGGTCGACCCGCTGGTGGGCAGCAGCACGGCCAGGTCGCGATGCGGCGTGACGCCCTCCGGGTCGCGCCGTGTCCACGCCGGTCCGGCCAGGTCGGCCATGGCGTAGCCGGCAGGCGGGTTGACCAACGGGTCGGCACCGAGCACGGCGGCCGGTCGGAAGCACGTGACCAGCGGGTCCGGCGGGCGGCCGGGATCGATCAGCGCGATGGCCCTGCCGGCCCGCAGCGCACCGAGATAGCGCAGCACGGCGCCCAGGGTGACCGGCATGGCGGCCAGCAGCACACCGGGTGGCAGCGCGGCCAGCTTGTCGGCCACATCGTCCACAGCGGACCGCAACTCCGGACCGGTCAGGGTCTGGCCGGAGACGGCCACCACCAGCCTGGCATCCGGGTGCGGCTTCACAGGACGAGGCCGCCGTCCACGCCGAGCACCTGACCGGTGACGAACGCGGCGTCGTCGCAGGCCAGGAACCGGATCACGCGGGCCACGTCGGCCGGGGTGCCGAGCCTGCCCAGTGCGGTGTCCGCGACCCGCCGTTCCAGCACGGCGGGCGGGAGGTGCGCTGTCATGTCGGTGTCGATCACGCCGGGCGCGACCGCGTTGACCCGGATCCCGTAGCGGCCCAGTTCCTTCGCCGAAGACCTGGCCACGTTGGCCACCGCCGCCTTCGACGCGGCGTACGCGGTCTGACCGGCGCTGCCGCGCTCACCGACGACCGAGGCCAGCACGACGATCGAGCCACCGCGCCGCATCATGGCGCGGGCGGCGGCCTGCACGGTGTGGATCGTGCCGGCCACGTTGGTGGACAGCATCCTGGTCACCAGTTCGTCGGTGATCATGCCGATCAGCGCGTCGCCGAGCACGCCGGCGTTGGCCACGGCGACGTCCAGCCTGCCGTGTTTCCTTGCCGCGCCCCGGATCACCGCGCCGACAGCGGCCACGTCGGTCACGTCGAGGCCGACGCCCTGGGTGACCACGCCGAACTCGGCCGCCAGTTCCTTCGCGCACGACTCGGCGGCCTGCGCGTCCCGGCCGGTCAGCACGACCGTCGCGCCTGCCTCGGCCAGCGCGCGGCAGGTGGCCAGCCCGATGCCCCTGGTACCACCTGTGACGACGGCGACTCTGCCGTCGAGATCAGGCATGTCAGTCGCCGACTGTGGCCCCGGCCAGCAGGCCGGCCAGCATGTCCACGGCGACCGCGAAGCTGCTCAGGTCGATCACCTGGTCGGTGTCCAACTGCACGTCGAACTCGTCCTCGATGGCGGCGACGAGGGTCATGTGGCCCACCGAGTCCCACGCTGCGACGTCCCGGAACGCCAGGTGCTCGACGTCGACGGAACGGTCCAGCGCCAGTGCCTCGACGAAGACGGCGCGCAGCCGCGAGTTGAGCTCGGTCATACCTGCTCCCGATCGGTCCATAGCTTCAGCAGTGCGGCGACACCGTCCGGCAGGTCCACATCGGACAGTGTGGTTCGGCCGATGATCTCTGTACAGCCGAGGCGGCGCAGGCCGACCTCGTTCATGCCCACCGTCCTGGCCGGACTGCCGACGCTGACGGTGAACGGGGCCAGTTCGCCGCGCACGGCGGCACCCATGCCGACCATGGCGCCGGGCCCGATCACGGCGCGCTGGTGCACGAGGGCGCCAAGGCCGAGTGTGGCGTGCGACCAGACGCGGGTGTGGCCGCCCAGTTGCACGGAGCAGGCCAGCGTCACGTCGTCGTCCAGCCGGACGTCGTGGCCCGCGTGGCTGCGGGCCAGCAGGTAGCAGTCGTCACCGATGCTGGTCTCGCCGCAGGTGCCCTGGTGCACCGAGACGTACTCACGAATGCGGTTGCGGCTGCCGATCCGCACCCCCCGGCCCGCCAGTTCGCCGTCCCAGCCGACCGGGTGCGGCCCGTCCCGGTGCTCGGCCGGCGTGCCGATGGTGACGTGCGGGCCGATCCAGTTGTCGTCACCGATCCGGCACGGCCCGACGACCACGCTGAACGGGCCGATCACGTTGCGGACGCCGAGTTCGACTCCCGCTCCGACGACGGCGGTGGGATGGATGCGGTTGCTCATCCGCGGTTTCTGCTCCTCGCATGGACAGGCTGCCCAGCATATCGTATACCGGAATTTTAATTCCTCATGGTGAAAGTCCTTCAGTTATGCCGACCGGTCGCGCCGGCACTCCCGCCACCACGGTTCGGGCCGGCACGTCCTTGGTGACCACCGCGCCCGCCCCCACCACGGCCTCGTCGCCGATCGTCACGCCCATCAGCACCACGGCGTTCGCGCCGAGGAACACCCGGTCCCCGATGGTCACCGGCGCCCGGTCCACGTGCGGATACGCGCGGCCGGTGACGCAGCGGCGGACCGTGTTGTGCGTGTAGACGTGCACCCCGCAGGAGATGTCACAGCCCGCGCCGATACGCAGCCCGCCGGAGCCGTCCAGCACGGTGAACGCGCCGATCCAGGTGCCCTCGCCGATCTCCGGATCGCCGCTGATCCAGGCGTGCGGGTGGTACGGATTCGGCGGAAAATCCGTCACGGCTTCAGCCTCTGGACGAGGTCCGCCATGCCCTCCTCGACCGTGATGGTCGGCGACCAGCCCAGGATCTCCCTGGCCCGCCCGATGTCCGCCGCCCGCCGGGACACCAGCACGTCCCTGGGCCGGAACACCGGCTCGACATCGGCGCCGACCGCCTCGATCAGGATCTTCGCCAGCGTCGCCACGGACGTGTCCACGCCGGTCCCGATGTTCACCGGCACGTTGGCGTCCTCGCACTCCAGCGCCGCCACCACGGACCTGGCCAGGTCGGCGACGTGCACGAAGTCCATCGACTGCTCGCCGCGCCCGTCGATGACCGGCGGTTCGCCCTGGTACAGGCGCTTCACGAAATGGCTGATCACCGACGTGTAGTAGGCCTCGATCCGCTGGCCGGGGCCGTAGACGTTGAAGAACCGCAGCGCCAGCCAGGACAGCCCGTGTTGCCGCTGGTAGAAGCCGAGCAGGTCCTCGCCCGCCCGCTTGCTGATGCAGTACGGCGTCAGCGGGCGCAGTTCGTCGTCCTCGCGCATCGGCAGCCGCTTCGGCTCGCCGTAGACCGACGCCGACGACGCGAACACCAGCCTGCGCACCCCCTCGTCCGCGGCGGCCGCGAACACGTTGTGGTTGCCGGTCATGTTGATGTCGATGCTCTCGTGCGGGTCGGCGATGCTCTTGTTGATCGACACCGTCGCGAAGTGGATGACGTGCGTGCAGCCGCGCATCGCCGCCCGCACGGCACCGCCGTAGCGCACGTCCCGTTCGACCAGTTCCACCCGGCCGGTCGAGACCAGGTCGGCCACCCGCTCCCGGTCGCCCCGGGTCATGTTGTCCAGGATCCGGATCCGGTAGTCGCGCTCCAGCAGCAACGGGATCACGTGGGACGCGATGAAACCGGCGCCCCCGGTGAACAGGACGGTCGGCACGAGCACTCCTATCGACTGGTCAATACCGAGCGCAGGGTCGTCGCGACGCGCTCCACCTGTTCATCGGTCAGATTGGCGTGCATCGGGATGGCGATGCCGTGCTCGAACAGGTGACGTGACACAGGACAGTGCTGGGTGCTCGCGTAGACCGGCTGGAGGTGACAGGCGTAGGTGCCGATGTTGCAGCCGATCCCCTGCTCGCGCAGCCGGCCGGCCACGTCACCCCGGTCGAACTCGTCGGCCAGCAGCAGCACGTAGCTCTGCCAGGCGTGTTCCCGGTCGTGCGGCACCGTGGGCAGCCGCAGCATCGGCAGGTCGCCGAGCAGCGCCTGGTAGCCGGCGGCGATCTGCCGCCTGCGGGCCAGCAGGTCGGGCAGCCTGCGCAGCTGCACCCGCATGATGGCGGCCGCGATGTCGGAGAGCTTGTAGTTGTGGCCCAGGTCGGTGAACGCGGGCACCGACAGGCCTCGGTCGGTGGCCCTGGCCAGCGCGCTGGAGATGCCGAACGCCTGCCGGGAGCGCGCCAGGGCGGCGAGTTGCGGGTCGTCGGTGACCAGCGCGCCGCCCTCGCCCGAGGTGATGCCCTTGCGGCCGTGGAAGCTGAAACACGCCACCGGCGCCAGCCGACCCGCCGGCACGCCACGGTAGGTCGCGCCCGCCGAGCAGGCCGCGTCCTCGATCAGGAACAGCCCGTGCTGGCCGGCGATCGCGGCCAGGTCGGCGTAGTCGGCCGGCAGGCCCGCGTTGTCCACCGCGATCACGCCGACCGTCCTCGGGCCGATCAGCGCGGCCACCGCGCCCGGGTCGACGCAGCCGGTGGCCGGGTGCACGTCGGCGAACACCGGCTTGGCGCCCGCGTAGAGCACGGCGTGCCCGGTGGCCGGGAACGTGTGGTCGGCGACGATCACCTCGTCGCCAGGGCCGACGCGGTAGGCCAGCAGCGCGAGGTGCAGGGCCGCCGTGCAGTTACTCACCGCGACGGCGTGGCCGACGCCCAACGCCTGCGCGAACTCGGCCTCGAACTCGCGGCACGCCGGTCCCTGACCGGCCAGCCAGCCGGATCGGAACACCTCGGCAACCGCGGCCAGCTCTTCGTCGCCTACGGTGGGCTGACCGAGCGCGATGTCGTTCTCCGGGCTCGTCGTCACGCTGCGGAGTGTAACCAGGAGGCCACGTTGCGACATGTCACAGTGGTGGGCGGCGGCATCGTCGGGCTCGCGGTGGCCAGGGAACTGAGCCTGCGTGGCGACCAGGTCACGGTGTGCGAGAAGGAGGACCACTGGGCCGCGCACCAGACCGGCCACAACAGCAACGTCGTGCACGCCGGCCTGTACTACCGGCCCGGTTCGCTGAAGGCCCGCATGTCGGTGGCCGGCAACGCGTCGATGGTCGCGTTCGCCGAGGAGAACGGCGCACCGGTCGACGTGTGCGGCAAGCTGATCGTGGCCACCAGCGACGACGAGGTGCCCAGGCTGGCCGCGCTGGCCGACCGCGCGAAGGCCAACGGCGTCCCGGTGACCAGGCTCAGCCCGGCCCAGGCCCGCGAACACGAGCCCGAGGTGGCCTGCGTTGCCGCGCTCTGGGTGGACACCACGGCGGTCATCGACTTTCCCGCGGTGTGCACCGCGATGGTCGCCCAGCTCACCGAGGCAGGCGCCGACCTGCGGCTGAACACCCCGGTGCTGGGTATTCGGGCCGGCCGGGCCGGTGGCGTCGAGGTGGCCACACCGGAGGGCGTGCTGCGGTCGGACGCGCTGGTCAACTGCTCGGGACTGCAGGCCGACCGGGTGGCGCGACTGGCCGGGCTGAAGCCCGCCGCGACCGTCGTGCCGTTCCGGGGCGAGTACTACGAACTGCGGCCACGGGCTCGGGACCTGGTGCGCGGCCTGATCTACCCGGTGCCCGACCCCGCGCTGCCGTTCCTCGGCGTGCACCTGACCCGGATGCTGGACGGCAGCGTGCACGCGGGGCCGAACGCGGTGCTGGCACTGAGCAGGGAGGGCTACCGCTGGTCCGACGTGTCCGTCCGGGACATCGGCGAGGTGGCCCGGTTCCCCGGAATGTGGCGGATGGCCAGGAAGTTCGCCAGGACCGGTGTGGACGAGGTGGCCCGATCACTGTCCAGGCGCCGGTTCGCGGTCGGCCTGGCCCGATTGGTGCCCGCGCTCACGCCTGCCGATCTGGTGCGCGCCGAGTCCGGTGTACGGGCACAGGCAGTGCTGCCGGACGGGTCCCTGGTGGACGATTTCCTCATCGAAACAGCACCCCATCAGGTACATGTGCTGAACGCTCCGTCACCCGCCGCCACCAGTTCCCTGGAAATCGCGCGGCATGTCGCCGACCAGTTGGCCACAGTGCTGGCCTGACAACGGGTCTTGCTACGGTGAGCACCCATCCGACCAGCGCGCGGAGTTCATCCGGTGACCTTCGACATCATGCTCCCGTACTACGGGGATGTATCCCTGATGCAGGAGACGGTGCGCAGCGTCCTCGCGCAGGACGACGGTGACTGGCGCCTCACCGTGGTGGACGACTGCTACCCGGACGTGCGGGTGCCCGACTGGTTCCACGGCCTGTCCGACAGCAGGATCCGGTACCAGCGCAACGCGCGGAACCTCGGGATCAACCGGAACTTCCAGAAGTGCGTCGAACTGGCCGAGTTCGACCAGGTGGTGATCATCGGGTCGGACGACGTGATGCTGCCCAACTACCTGCGTACCGTGCGGTCGGTGATCAAGGACTGCCCGGACGCGGCGATCGTGCAGCCCGGCGTCGAGATCGTGAACGCCCAGGGGCACCCGTACCGCGGCCTGGTGGACCACACGAAACAGCGGTTCTACCGGCCGCGCTTCAGTGGCCGCACGGTCATGCGCGGCGAACCGCTCGCGGTCAGCCTGCTGCGCGGCAACTGGATGTACTTCCCCGCGCTGTGCTGGCGCCGCGAGGCCATCCAGTCGGTCGGTTTCCGTGAGGGCCTGACCATCGTGCAGGACCTCGCGCTGGTCATCGACCTGGTGCAGCGCGGCTACGCGCTGGCCGTGGACGAGACGGTGTGCTTCCAGTACCGAAGACACGACGCCAGTGTGTCCTCGCGCGGCGCGCTGGCGGCCAGTCGATTCGTCGAGGAGCGCAACTACTTCCTGGACGTGGCGGAACGGATGCGGGCGCAGGGGTGGGGCAAGGCCGCCAGGGTGGCCCACAACCACGTTTCGTCCCGGCTGCACGCGCTGACCCTGCTGCCCAGCGCGCTGCGCGGCGGCCAGCGCGACGGCGTGCGGATGCTGGCACGGCACGCGTTCGGGGCGAGCAGAAAAGTATCGGACCGACAAGGGGCGTGAACGTGCGGATCATGGTCACCGGTGGTGCCGGCTTCATCGGGTCGACGCTGGTCGACCTGTTGCTGGCCGAGGGCCACGAGGTGCACGTGGTGGACAGTCTGGCCAGGGGCACCGGGGCCAACCTGGCCGGCGCCGGCCAGCACACGTTCCACCGACTCGACATCAACGACCCCGCGCTGGTGGACGTGTGCGCCGAGGTGGCGCCCGAGGTGATCTGTCACCTGGCAGCGCAGATCGACGTGCGGCACAGCGTCACCGACCCGGCCAACGACGCCCGGCAGAACGTGCTCGGCACGATCAACGTCGCTGAGGCCGCCCGCAAGGCAGGCACCCGCAAGATCGTGTTCGCGTCCTCCGGCGGTTCCATCTACGGCACCCCGGACGACCTGCCGGTGGGCGAGGACACGCCGGTCAACCCGCTGTCCCCGTACGCGGTGAGCAAGGTGTCCGGCGAGCTGTACCTCAACGCGTTCCGCCAGCTCTACGGCCTGGAGTGCACCGTCCTCGCGCTGGCCAACGTGTACGGCCCCCGGCAGGACCCGCACGGCGAGGCAGGCGTGATCGCGATCTTCGCGCGGGCGCTGCTTGCCGGCGAACCCACCAGGATCTTCGGCGACGGCGGCAACACCAGGGACTACGTGTTCGTCGGCGACGTGGCCTCGGCGTTCCTGGCCGCGACCGGGTCGGCCGGCAACGGCAGGCGTTACAACATCGGCACCGGCGTGCAGACCTCCGACCGGGAGCTGCACCGGCTGGTGGCGCAGGCGGTCGGCGCTCCCGACGAGCCGGAAGGGTCCCCTGCCCGGCTGGGTGACCTGCGGGCCTCCGCGCTGGACGCGAGCCGCGCGGCCGCCGAACTCGGCTGGACCGCGCAGGTGCCGGTCGCCGAGGGTGTGCGGCGGACCGTGGACTACTTCCGGAGCTAGAGCGCTCAGTCCTGCGCGGCGATGGCCGACGGCGGCTCGGCGTCGCGCAGGGCGAGCGCCCTGGCCAGCCTGGCCTGCCGCAGCTCCCACTCGCGGAACCGCAGGTAGGTGTTGATCATCGCGAAGGCGAAGGCCACCACCAGCCCGTAGAGCACCAGGTCGGTACCACGGCCGACGCCGACCGACTGGGCCAGTCGGGTCACCGTGTCCGGGTAGAGCACCGCGACCACGCCGAACGCGAGGAACAGCACGAAGCCGATCTTCACGCTGGCCCTGGCCCTGGACGTGCCGTGGTTGCGCAGGAAGAACACCAGCAGCAGCAGGACGGCCGCGATGAGCAGGAACTGAATCAGCATGTCGAACTCTCCCTCAGCGCCGGGTGCCGGTCTTGAGGGCCGTGTCGAACAGGATGTTCACCCCGTTGATCAGCGACTGGCCCTTGGCCATCGAGTACTCGGTGTAGACGATCGTCACCGGCTCCTCGGCCACCCGCCACTTGTGCGCGTCGATCATCTCGACGATCTCCGAGGCGTGGCCCATGCCGGACAGCCTGATCTCCATCTGTTCGGCGACCTGGCGGTTGAACGCCCGCAGCCCGTTGTGCGCGTCGGTCAGGTGCAGCCTGCGCAGCCGGGGGGACAGCGCGACCACGGTGCGTAGCACGAGGCGCTTGGCCAGCGGGATGTGCGACGTGTCGCCGTGGAACCGGGTGCCCACGATGATGTCCAGCGGCTCGGTCCGCAGCCGGTCCACCATGCCGACGACGTCCTCGACCTGGTGCTGGCCGTCGGCGTCGAAGGTGACGAAGTACTGCGAGCCGGGCTGGTTGCGGGCGTACTCGATGCCGGTCTGCAGCGCACCGCCCTGGCCGAGGTTGATCGGGTGCCGCACGAGGTGCGCGCCAGCTGCCCTGATCTGGGAGGACGAACCGTCCTTGCTGCCGTCGTCGACGCAGACCACGTTCGGGAAGGTCCGCAGCACCTCACGCACGACATCGCCGATCACGGTGGCCTCGTTGTAGACCGGAATGATCAGCCAGACATCAGCATTGTTCACCACGTGGCCTCCCGGCCGGATCATCAGGGCGTGCCTGTCAGGCTAACCGGTCACCGTCCGGCAGGAGTCAGCACCTCACGCCCACCCAGGTAGGGCCGCAGTGCTTCGGGCACCCGGACCGAGCCGTCGGCCTGCTGGTGGTTCTCCAGGATGGCCACGATCCAGCGGGTGGTGGCCAGGGTGCCGTTCAGCGTGGCAGCGGTCTGCGGCCTGCCGTCGGCGTCCCGGTACCTGATGTTGAGCCTGCGGGCCTGGAACGTCGTGCAGTTCGACGTGGACGTGACCTCGCGGTAGGTGCGCTGGGTGGGCAGCCAGGCCTCGCAGTCGTACTTGCGGGCCGCGCTGGAGCCCAGGTCACCCGCTGCCACGTCGATCACCCGATAGGGCAGCTCGACCTTGGCCAGCATCTCCTCCTCCCAGGCCAGCAGGCGCAGGTGCTCGTCGTGCGCCTGGTCGGGCGGGCAGTAGGAGAACATCTCGACCTTGTCGAACTGGTGCACGCGGATGATGCCGCGGGTGTCCTTGCCGTACGAGCCCGCTTCCCTGCGGTAGCAGGACGACCAGCCCGCGTAGCGCACCGGACCGTCGGACAGGTCCAGGATCTCGTCGCTGTGGAAGCCGGCCATCGGCACCTCCGACGTGCCGACCAGGAACAGGTCGTCGTCGCGCAGCCGGTAGACCTCACTGGCGTGCGCACCGAGGAAACCGGTGCCCTCCATGATCTCCGGGCGCACCAGGGTCGGCGTGATCAGCGGGATGAAACCGGCCTCGATCGCCTGCTGCACCGCCATGTTGAGCAGCCCCAGCTGCAACTGCGCGCCGACACCCGACAGGAAGTAGAACCGGGCGCCGGACACCTTCGCGCCGCGCTCCGTGTCGATCGCCCGAAGGCCCTCACCCAGCGCGAGGTGATCCTTGGGCTCGAAGTCGAACTCGGGTACGTCACCGACGTGCTTGAGCACGACGTAGTCGTTCTCACCGCCGGGCGGGGTGCCGTCCTCGACCACGTTGGACACCCGCTTGTGTGCCGCGGTGAACAGCGTGTCGGCCTCGACCTGCGCCGCCTCGGCCTCCTTGACCTCGGCGGCCAGTTCCTTGCCCTTGGCCAGCAGCGCCGCCCGCTCGTCGCCCTGCGCCTTGCCCACCTGGCGGCCGAGCGCCTTCTGCTCGGCGCGCAGCGAGTCGGCCCGACTGACGGCGGCCCTGCGCCGCTCGTCGGTGGACAGCAGCCCGTCGACCAGCGTCTCGTCCTCGCCACGGGCGCGCTGCGAGGCGCGCACCACCTCCGGGTTGTCGCGCACCGTCCTGAGCTCGATCACAGCACGTCAGCCTAGTCTCCGCGCCCTAGCGGCCTCGACCGCATTACCCGGCGATGCGGTGTGGCACGAACGACGCTCCGTCGTCGGTGATCAGGCCGGCCGTCTCGCGGATCCCGAGGCCTGCCGACTCGTCGCCGACGATCCACGCACCCAGCGCCGGCCGGTACCCGTCGAACTCGGGCAGCGGGTCGAACAGCTGGTAGACGTAGCCCTCCTGGCCGTACACTCCACCCGTGGTGGTCTCGCTGCCCGGCGACACGATCTGGATGTTGGCGCCCTCGCGGCCCAGCTTCGGCTTGCGCACGTACTCGGTCAGCATGCCCGGCTGGTCCAGGAACGCGGGCAGCAGGTTCGGGTGGCCCGGATGCATCTCCCACAGGATCGCCAGCAGCGCCTTGTTGGACAGCAGCATCTTCCACAGCGGTTCGATCCACAGTGTCTTGGGCAGCGACTCCACGGCGTGCCGGCCGAACTGGTCGGCCACGATCCACTCCCACGGATACAGCTTCACGACCGTGCTCATCGGCGCCTCGGCGAGATCGACGAACCGGGTCAGCAGCGGATCCCAGCCGAGGTCCTCGATGGCCAGGCCGACCGTGTTCATCCCGCCCTCGGCCGCGGTCTGCTGCAGGTAGGTGATCGTGACGTGGTCCTCGCCGGAGGTCTCGGCGCCCGACCACGTGAAGTGCAGTTCGTTGGTGGGCAGCGTGTCGCCGAGTTCACGCCAGCGGTCCACCAGCTTCTCGTGGATCGAGTTCCACTGGTCGTCGTCGGGGAACACCGTGGTCTTCCAGAACCACTGCACCACGGCGGCCTCCAGCAGCGAGGTCGGCGTGTCGGCGTTGTACTCCAACAGTTTCGCCGGCTTGCTGCCGTCGTAGCGCAGGTCGAACCGGCCGTACACATGGGGATCGGAGCGCCGCCACGACTCGCCGATCGCCGACCACGCCCACTCCGGGATGCCGAAGTCGCGGTACCGCTCGGTCAGCACGACGTGCTCGACGGCGTCCAGGCACATCGAGTGCAGCAACTCGACGTCCGCCTCCAGCGCCAGCACCTCGTCCATCTCGAAGACGTAGTGCACCGACTCGTCCCAGTACGGGCGCGCACCGCCTGCGGCGTCGCGACCCGGCGTGTCGTACACCAGGCCCTGGTCGTGGATCTCCTGCTGCCAGCCGGGCCGTGGCGTCGACCGCTCCCTGCGCACTAGCTGCCCCCGCTTCCGCCACTCTTGCCGGTGAAGCCGAAGCCGCCGCGCTGAATGGTCTTGCCCGACTTGGTCCGCACGTTGGCGTTGTCCGGCGCGGTGAACGATCCGCCGCTGACCCGCTGGCCGACCGGCACGTTCCCACCGCCGTAGTAGTAGTGGTACTGGCCGAAACCGCCGCCGACCAGCGGCAGGAAGATGAACCCGTTGCTCACGTAGCCGCCGTGCGCCTGCGCGTAGGCCGGGTCGCAGTTCTGGTCGGTCACAACAGTGTCCGCATTGTTACCCGTGGCCGACGCGCACTGCGCCGTCACGTCCTTGGGCTTGGCCAGCAGGTAGGCGGCCCCGATCACCGCGACGACGCCGATGGTCACCCCACCGCCGATCAGCACCCGCCTGCGGCGGCGCGCACCGGCCGCGGCGGCCGCCTGTGCGGCCTCGGCCTGCTCGGCCTGCTCGCGTTCGGCCTGGGCACGGGCTCGCTTCTCGGCCAGCGTCGGCGGCCTGGGCGTCGTCGTGTCGGCGTCCTGGAACCGCATGGTGCCCTGCGGTTCCCGCGCCTGGTCTGGTGTTGGCTCCTCGCCATCGCCGAACATCCCCATGTCCGGCGTCGGCAGGTGATACCGCTCGTCGTCACTCATCTGTACTCCCCGGCAGGTGTGCCCCAAGCTTGGCATATCCGACAGAGTCACCCGACCGGATAGGTCCGACGGTCTACCGGGCATCATGGATGGTGATGTCCGTCAAAGCTGGTCGGCTGCACCCTGCGAGTCCGGCGGGTAGCACCCGGCTGTACATGGTCGGCGCCTTCGTCGGTGCCGTTGTGCTGCTCGGGTTGAGCGTGGTGGCCGGCTGGCCGATCGCGCCCGGCCGCGCCGCCGAGGACCCGGCGGCCGTCGTGGCGAGCGCGTCGCCCGGCACGTGCCTCACGTGGACCCGGCCGGACGCCGCGAACCTGGCCGCCGTGGACTGCGGCCAACCCCATCTGTTCGAGGTCACCGGCTCGGCGGACATCTCCGGTCAGTACCCGCCCGGCTCGCCGTTCCCGGACGAGCAGGCGTGGCAGAAGGCGGCCCAGTCCAGCTGCACCACGGGTGCCACCAACTACCTCGGCAAGCTCGACCCGGCAGGCAAGTACACCGTCGGCGCGCTCAAGCCGACGTCCGCGCAGTGGACCTCCGGTGACCGGACGCTGCGCTGCGGCCTGCAGCGGTCCACGCCCTCCGGTCAGTTGCTGGCCACCACCGGTTCGGCCCGCGGCGCCGACCAGTCCGACGTCTACCCGGCCGGCACCTGCCTGGCGCTGGTGAAGAACGCGGCGGGCGGCCCTGTGAAGTGCGGCATCCAGCACGCCTACGAGATCGTCGGCACGGTCAGCCTGCGCGGCCAGTTCCCGGACGGCTATCCGCCGGTCGGGCAGCAGCAGACCGCGCTGGGCAAGCTGTGCCAGCCGATCGTGTCCGCCTACACGGGTGGCGCCGATCTCAACCAGTACCAGCTGTCGGTCACGTGGGACACCATCACGGAGCAGAGCTGGAATGCCGGTTCGTACCAGGTGAACTGCAAGGTCGGCGTGCTGCTGCCGGACGGCAGCGGGCTCGGTCCGGTGATCAACTCGATCAAGGGCATCGGTCGCGGCGCGACCAAGCCGACCGGCAAGCCGGGCGGCTGACCCGATGGCCGTGGAGATGTCGCCGGAACGGTTCGAGGAACTCGTCGCCGACGCGCTGGACACGATTCCACGGCGGTTCATGGCCGAGATGAGCAACGTCGTGGTGCTCGTCGAGGACATCGACCCGGAGAACCACAACCTGCTCGGCCTCTACCACGGTGTGGCGCTGACCAGGCGCACGTCGTACTACTCCGGGGTGCTGCCGGACCGGATCACCATCTACCGCCTGCCGATCCTGCGGATCTGCCACTCCGACGAGGACGTGGTCCGGCAGGTTGGTGTGACCGTGGTGCACGAGATCGGCCACCACTTCGGCATCGACGACGCGACGCTGCACGAACTCGGCTGGGGTTAGGCCCTGTCCACGGCGGCCCGACGGCGGTGCCGGGCGGCCATCCGCCTGCTGGTGCCCGACCCGGCCAACTGGACCACGTAGCCGACCACCACCAGACCCGGCCCGGCGACCGGCCACAGCAACGCGGCGGCACAGCACAGCACGGCCGCCACGATGCCGAACATGCCCCACCTGGCGTCCGACGTCCGCACCAGCCGACCCAGCGCGGCGGGCACCAGCGACCGCAGGTACGGCCGCAGCGCGGCCAGCCACCAGGCGACCGTGACCAGCCAACCGACCACGACCAGCCCGAACACGACGAGCCGGGCCGCACCGGCGTCCTGCGCGGACACCAGCAGGAACCACGTCACCAGCAGGTCCGCCAACGCCAGCCAGGTGCCCCTGCGCACCAGCACGAGCACGGCGATCAGCGCCATGTTCCGGTGGATCGCGGCCTGTTGCGGATCACTCGCGGCGGCCTCGCGCAGGCCTGCCATCACCTCGTCGGTGCCCACCTTGCCCAACGTCAGCAGCGCCAGGTTCGACCTGGCCAGCGCGTGCGTCGGATCGATGGACAACGCGGTCCGGTAGGCCCGCTCGGCGGCCGGCTTGTCCTCCAGCGCCCGGTGCACGACGCCCAGCAGGTTGTGCGCGTTGGCGTCGTCGGGAGCCAGCTCGACGGCGCGCTGGGCGTGCCGCAGCGCCTCCTGGCGGCGACCACGCACCCCGCGCAGCACCCGGGCCGTCGTGTAGTGCGCGTGCCACTCGTCCGGCGCGAGTCTCAAGTACTCCGCTGCCGAGATCTCGGCAGCGGCCATCCGGTCCAGTTCGATCAACGAGATGCAGCGCCGCTGCCACGCCGGCAGATAGCCGGGCTCCAGCCCGATCGCCTGATCAGCAGCCACCAGGGCGTCCGCCCAGCGGCCGGCCCGCAGGTGCGCCAGCGACAACAGGCCGAGGGCTGTCACGTCGGTGGGCTGCTCGGCGAGGAAGCGACCGAGCATGCCCACCGCGTCATCCGCGCGGCCCGCGTTGATCAGCCGAAGTGCGGTCTGCGACGGCGTACTGTCCACCGGCCCGGCGGTGACGTCCGACATCGACCGGTCACGCCATCCGACGACGCTTCAGGTAGCGGTGCAGGTCGTCGTAGCTGCCGTCGGCATTGCCGAACAGCGCGACATTGCGGGCCACCGACAGCCACGCGCCGGTGGACGGCCGCACCTCGGCCAGCGCCGCTTCGAAGTCCCGCGAGCCGATCTTGCGGGCCTTGCCGGTGCGTGCGGACTCCATCAGTGCGCGCTCCACCGCCGTCTCGCACAGGTGGGCGAGGTCGGCACCGGAGTAGTCCTCGGTGCGCTTGGCCAGATCCCGCAGGTTCACGCCGGACACCGGCCGGTCCCGCAGGTGGTAGCGCAGGATCGCCTCGCGTGCCGGCTGATCGGGCGGCAGCACCAACAGCATCCGGTCCAGCCGACCCGGCCTGCGCAGCGCCGCGTCCACATCCCACGGGTGGTTCGTCGCGGCGAGTACGAAAACGCCCTCGTTGCCCTGCTGCACACCGTCCAATTCGGACAGCAACTGGTTCACGGTGCCCCGCTGGGCGGCACTGGCCCGCAACTGGCTGCGCTTGTGGCCCAGCGCGTCGATCTCGTCGAGGAACAGCACGCACGGCGACGCCCTGCGGGCCTCGGCGAACAGGTCGCGCAGGTTGCGCTCGGAGCTGCCGACCCACATGTCCAGCACGTCGGCCAAAGTGACCGAGAGGAACCGGGCACCCAGTTCGCCTGCGATGGCGCGGGCCAGGAACGTCTTGCCGCAGCCGGGCGGGCCGTAGAGCAGCAGGCCGCCGCGCAGGCTCTTGCCGTACATCCGGCGCAGTTCCGGATTCCGCATCGGCGCGAGGAAGGCGGCGTTCAGCCGCTGCTTCACCTCGGTCATGCCGCCGACGTCGGCCAACCGCACCTTCGCGGGTTCGACGTCGAACAGGATCGGCGCGCCCAGCGGTGCCGTGCCGCCGTCCACGAACGGCTGCGGAATGCCGGCGAACTGGTTCTCGGCGGCGATCCAGTTGAAGCTGTGCCGCTCGGTCGGCTCGTCACCGCGCTGCCGTTCCCTCGGCGCTGCCGGCACCGGCCGCATGTTGCGGCCGGTCGGCGTCGTGTCGGGTTCCGCGCTGTCCCGCTGCGCGATCGCCCTGCCCATCAGCGCCCGGGCCGCCGTGGAGTTCGGCACCCGGTGCAGGGCGGCGGCGATGTTCGTGATCGCCTCGTCCGGCAGACCGCGGTCCAGCAGCAGTTCGGCCAGATGCAGCCGCAGCGGCACGTCGTCCGGATTCCCCGCCACGGCTGCCCGCAGGCTGCGCAGCAGCGGAGTGTCCTCGCTCCGATCGCTCATCGTGCCTCGTACCCGATCATGTCGGTGCCCCCCAGGCGGCGGTGCACAGACACGACGCGGCACCAGACGGTTCGCTCGCTGTGCTGCATCCCGCGCCCTCCGCTTCGGTAGTGCTCGCTCTCCGGTCCCCACCGCCAGACGCTAGGTTACGTTGCCCGCCGGGTCACGTCGCCGCACCCAGCCGGACACCGGCCCACTCGACACAATGCCAGCCGCCGGGGCTCGCCGAATCCTCTTCGAGCACGATTCGTGCTGTGTTCTGCAACATGGACAACTCGCCCGCGACGGTGTGCAGGTTGTCCGCCAGGACGGGTGTGACCAAACGGAGCAGGGCGCCGTGGCTGACCACCACGACCACCTCCTGCTGATGAGCTGCCCGGATGCCGTCGATGGCCTTGGTGAACCTGTCCACGGCCTGCTGACCGGTCTCGCCACCGGGCATCGCGCGGGTCAGATCGCCGTCGGCCGCCCAGGCGCGGAACACCTCGGCGAACGCCCGCAGCGAGTCGGTGTCGGTGTTGCCCTCCAGGTCGCCGACGAAGACCTCGTGCAGGCCCTCGACCACCTGGACCTTGGTGTTGTGCCGGTCGGCGATCGGTTGGGCGGTCTGCTGGGCACGTAGTGCGGTGCTCGCGTAGACGGCGGTGATCGGTTCGTCGGCCAGCGCGTCGGCGAGTTCCTCGGCCTGCCGGCGGCCCTGCTCGGTCAGCGGGCCGCCCGGCGGGGCCGAGTCGATCGCCATGCGGACGTTCGCGTCGGTCTGGCCGTGCCTGGCCAGGATCAGGCGGGTCATGCGCCCTGGCCCTTCCGCACCTCGGCCACCCAGTCGGCCGCGGCCTGGAAGTCGGCATCGGTCGTGCCGGGGGTCGGCGTGCTCGGCAGGCCGTCCGCCTTCGGGTAGGACCCGAGGAACCGGACAGACGTGCACCTTCTGCGCAGCGCGGCCACCGCATCGCCCAGCCTGGCTTCGGCGATGTGGCCGTCGACGTCGAAGAAGAACCGGTACTCGCCAAGCCGGCCCTTCGTCGGACGGGACTCGATCCTGGTCAGGTTGATGCCGCGCTCGGCCAGTTCGACCAGCAGATCGGCCAGCGCGCCGGTCCGGTCGGCGGTGATCGCGACCAGGGACGTGCGATCCGCGCCGGTGGGTATCGGTAATTCGCCCGGCCTGCGCAGCAGCAGGAACCGCGTCGCGGCGTCCGGCACGTCGGCGATGTCGGTGGCGAGCGCGGCCAGCGGGTAGTGGGTCGCGGCCACCGGGGCGGTCACGGCGGCGTCGAACTGGCCCTTCGCGACGGCGACAGCCGCGGCGGCGGTGGACGTCGACGCCACCACTTCGGCGTTCGGCAGATGCTCGATCAGCCAGTTGCGGACCTGCGCGAGGGCATGCGGATGGCTGGCCACGGTGCGGACATCGGCGGCTGCCGTGCCCGGCCGGACGAGGACGCTGAACCGGACCGGCAGCACGAACTCGGCCATCACGATCAGCGGCTCGCCGTCCACCAGGGCGTCCATGGTGGCGTTGACGGCGCCCTCGACCGAGTTCTCCACCGGGACGCAGGCGGCGTCCACGTCGCCGCGGCGCACCGCCGCGAGCGCGCCGCGCACGGTGTCGACCGGGACCAGTTCGTCGGCACCGGCGTCCACCAGGTGCAGAGCGGCCTGCTCGGTGAAGGTTCCCTGCGGGCCGAAATACGCGATGCGCGACACGAGGTCACCCTAACCGGCCGGGTCATGCCGCTCCCGTGTCGTGCAGATCACCCGTTCGGCGGGTAGGACACCTGGTTACGTCGGGTGCCGCAGGAATGCCATGCTGAGAGGGTGACCGCGGACTCGGAGGTTGAGCCGACCGAACCGACCCGGGGACCACGCATCGTGTTGTGCGCGGTCAACGACGCCATGACGCAGGCGTGGCGGGACATAGCGGCCGACCGACCAGGCATCCAGGTGCACCAGGGCTCGATCCTGGACATCGGGACCGACGCGGTGGTCAGCCCGGCGAACTCGTTCGGGCTGATGCGCGGTGGGATCGACGCGGTGTACTCGGCCGCGTGGCCGACCATCGAGCAGCGGGTCCGGAGCGCGGTGTTGGCCTTCCACGGCGGTGAACTGCCGGTCGGCGACGCGGTCGTGGTGCCGACGGGCGCGGTGAAGCCGAGTTGGCTGATCAGCGCGCCGACCATGCGGGAACCGTCGACGATGCTGCCGGTGGACACAGTGCACCCGTATCTGGCGGCGCGGGCGGTGTTCCGGATGTGGCACGGCGGGCGGGTCGAGGACGGCAGGCCGGTGTCGCGGGTCATCCGCAGCATCGCCATCCCGGGACTGGGCACGGGCGTGGGCGGGGTGTCGCCGACGACGTGCGCGCGGCAGGTCGCGGCAGCCTGGGACGAGTTGTTCGCGAACGCGGGCCACCCGGCGTCCGCCTAGCCCACGCTCGTCGGCTGCGTGTCGACCGCATACGTTGGCGAGTCGACCGTTCAGGGCGTGTCGACTACTCCCGTGCCCGACTCGGCTTCCCCGGCGGGCGAGTCGACCGGTCCCGTAGGCAAGTCGCGCGCCAGGGGGCGCGAGTCGGCCACTCTCGCTGACGAGTCGCCCGCCCAAGAGGACGAATCGCACGCCCCGGCGGGCGAGTCGACCGCTCCCCGCAGGCAAGTCCTGCGCCAGGGGCAGCGAGCCAGCCGCTCGCGCGGACGAACCGCCCACCCAAGCGGACGAGTCGCGCGCCGACGCGGGCGAGTCGACCGCCGGGGTGGACGAATCGCGTGCTCGGGCGGGCGAGTCGGCTGCTGGTTGAGGTGGGCGAGTCGTGTCGGGGCCGCGTCCGGTCGTGGCGCCCCAGTTGTGTGCGGTCCGTCTTGTGGGCCGAGCATGCCTCGGGGGCGGCCGATGCATCGGCCGCCCCCGAGTGGCGTTGGTTACCGCTGGTCAGCTGGTCACTCGGCGTCGGCCGGAGTGGCGCCTTCCACCTCGGCTGCCGGCGTCTGCTCGGTCAGCGCGCTACGGACCTTGATCTTGGCCGGCTGGGCGGGCTGCCGAACGACCTCGCGCACCCGGACCTTGAGCAGGCCCTTGTCGTAGTCGGCCTCGACGCGGTCGGCGGTGACGCCGCGCGGCAAGGTGAACTCGCGGTGGAACTCGCCGGAGCGGATCTCCCGCACCAGCACGCCACCCTTGTCGGCCTCGGTCTGCTGGGCGCCGCGGCCGGTGATGGCCAGCTTGCCCTCGGTGACCTCGATGTCGACGTCCTTGTTCACGTCCACGCCAGGGAGCGCCAGCGTGACCACGACGTCGTTGCCGTCCTTGGCCACGTCAGCTGCCGGCACGAAACCGCCGACCCGGCGGGCGGTCGGGCCGAAGGAGCGGCGGACCAGCGAGTCGAAGTCGGTGTCGAACTGCCGGACCAAGGTGGTGAAGGGGTCCCACGCGGAACCCCGCACGGCGATTGCCATGTCGGACCCTCCTACTGCTAGAAGTTGAGCCGATCTGGCTCACCTTTCCTTCGCTGCAACGAAGCAGGGCGGTCCGGTGTTCCCCGCTGTCGGTGTCCCTGGCGGAGTTCGCCGGCAGCGAACTAGACTCGCCGACGCCTGACGGAACTCACGAGGTGAACGCCATGTTCGGGACCACTCGCCGGTAGCACCGGCTCACTCAGCGCGCCGTCGTCCGGCGCGCGTCCCGCGTTCACTCTCTCCTGAAGGGTCGTTTCCACGCATGGAACTGCGTGCCGTTCAAGCCTGCCTCCGGGCCGGCATCGAGGCCAGGGCCACCACCGTCGGTCCGTTCCTCGCACTGCTCAACACCGAATCCGACAACCCGTTCCTGAATTACGCCGTGCCGGTGGACGGTGCGGCACCGACAGCGGACGACGTCGCATCGCTGATCGAGTTCTTCACCAGCCGGGACCGGCTGCCCCGGCTGGAGTACGTCCGGCCCGCGCCCGCCGTGGACCAACCACTGCGCGACGCCGGGTTCGACATCTCCGCCACGTTGACCCTGATGGCCGTCGACGAACTGGTCCCGGCACCGGCCAGTCCCGGCTACCAGGTCAGGCTCGTCCAGTCCGACGCCGAGCTACGGCAGGCCATCGCCGTGCAGAACGTCGCCTACGGCGAACCGGACACCGAGGCCGATCCGATCGGGCTGGTGCGCATCGTCAAGAAGGGCGGGTGCGTCGCGCTCGCCGTCGAGGAGGCGACCGGAACGCCGGTCGGTGCCGGTGTGTGGCCGGCGCCACGCGACGGTCTCGTCGAGGTGTTCGGGGTCGGCGTGCTGCCGGACCACCGGCGGCGCGGCCTCGCCCGCCTGGTCACCGGGATGCTCACCGAGCAGGCGCTGCACCGAGGGCTCCGGCCTTTTCTGCAGGTGGAGAAGGACGAGCCGGGCCGGGTCTACGAACGGCTCGGCTACCACGTGATCGGTGAGATGGCGGACGCCCGCCGGACTGCGTAGCTGATCACCTTCGGGCCGGCGCCCCGAACGAGCGTTTTACTGTGGCCCCATGCCGCTGTTCTCGTTCGAGGGCGCCAGCCCGAAGGTCCACCCGACCGCCTGGATCGCACCGACCGCCACGCTGGTCGGCGACGTGACCGTCGAGGCGGACGCCTCCGTCTGGTACGGCGTCGTGCTGCGCGCCGACTTCGGGCCGGTGGTGATCCGCGCGGGCGCCAACGTGCAGGACAACTCCGTGCTGCACGGCGGTCCAGAGGGCTGCACGGTCGGGCCCGGCGCGACCATCGGACACCTGTGCGTCGTGCACGGCGCGACCGTCGGCGCCGAGGCGGTGATCGGCAACAACGCGACCATCCAGGACGGCGCCGTGATCGGCGCTCGCACGCTGATCGCCGCTGGCGCGACCGTGCCGCCGAACACCCAGGTGGACAGCGAGGTGGTGCTGCTGGGCGCGGCGGCCAAGCGCCAACTGCCGCTCACCGAGGGCGCCAGGAAGTGGGTGGACGGCAACCCGAAGATCTACCAGGAGTTGGCGCGCCGGCATCGGGACGGCAGCGCGCCGGTGGACTGAAGCTTGCTCACTACATCGTGTGTGACCCAGGTCACGCAAAGATGTCCACCGCTGTGGATAACCCTGGTGACAACTTGTGGGCAGTGGATCAATCGCTGTGTACGCCCACGGGTCGTGGCAGGTTGATCAGGCGCCCGGGTGTGGACCGCGCCACAGGAGGGCTGGGGATGGCCACCTGAGCCATTTCACCCGATCGGCAACGAACCCGGCCCCCGCCGTACCGTGGGTGTGTGGCGGTACGCGTGCTGCTCGTCGACGACCACGAAGTGGTCCGCAGGGGGTTGCGTGACCTGCTGGGCGACGAACGGGACATCGACGTCGTCGCGGAGGCAGGAACCGTCGCCGAAGCACTCGTGGTGGCGGCCGCTGCCAAGCCGGATGTGGCCGTCGTCGACATGCGCCTGCCGGACGGCGACGGGGTCACGCTGTGCCGAAAGCTCCGCGAAGCAGGCCACGACGGACTCCCGCGCTGCCTGGTGTTGACCGCCTTCGACGACGAGAAGGCCCTGATGGACGCCATCGAGGCAGGCGTCTCCGGCTATCTGCTCAAGCAGGTGCGCGGCCAGGACCTGGTCACGGCGGTCCGCGAGGTGGCCGCCGGGCGGTCGCTGCTGGACCCGGTGACGACGGCCAGGGTGCTGGAGCGGATGCGGCGCGGCACCGAGCCCGACCAACTCGACGCCCTCACCGACCGCGAACGGCACGTGCTGGAACTGATCGGTGAGGGCCTGAGCAACCGGGAGATCGCCCAGCGGCTGTTCCTCGCGGAGAAGACCGTGAAGAACTACGTGACGTCAGTGTTGGCGAAACTGGGGATGCAGCGCCGCACCCAGGCGGTCGCGATGGTCGCCCGGCGCGGCAGGAAATAGCTCACGCCGGGGTCAGTCGGTGAACCGACCAGCCCTGATGTCGGCCACCAACGCCCTGATGTCGGCCCGCAACACCGGTCCCGTGGCGTTCTTGCTGTCCCGAAGCTGGTCGAGGCTGTGCGCGATCTCGACGCAGTTGGACGTGTTCTGGCTACGGCCAGCCTTGCGCCAGCGGATCATGTCTGTGTCTCCATCCTGTCGGCCTCGGCGGCGATGAAGAGCGCGGACTCCGGAGCCTCCAACGCCACCCTGTCAATCATATCGACGGCGTCTCGGTATATCTGAACGTCGTTCTCCTCGTGGAGGAACAGGCCCGACCGGCGGTTCTCGATGTGCACCAGCGCGTCCACCTCATCGGACTCGATGACCGCGAACGGGCCTTCCAGGGCGGGATGCCAGCCGACATCGAGCGGGATCACCCGCAAGTCGACGTTGGGCAGGTTGGACATCCGTTGCAGGTGGTGCAACTGCTCCGCCATGACAGCTCGATCGCCGATCAGTTGGCGCACGCCCGCCTCGCCGACGAAGGTCTGGAGGCGCACCGGGTTCTTGCGGAGAAGGATATGGCGGCGGTTGATGCGGTTGGCGATGCGGTCCTCGATCTGTTCCTCGGGCACGCCGCCCGCTGTCATGATCGACCGGATGTAGCCAGTCGACTGGAGCGGGCCGGGAATCAGGAGTGGCGACACATCGATGAGCATGTTCGCGGAGCCCTCGAACTCCAACAACGCTGTCATCATTCGATGCTGGTCGGGGAGCGTGATCGCGAGCCATCTCGGGTCGCCCGCGCCATAGCAGAAATCGAGGATCTCGTCGTACCTCGCGCCCATGATGCCCAGCTTGGTGAGGATCTGGGCCACGTCGGTCGGCTTCGGCACACGGTCGCCGGTTTCCCAGCGGGACAACAATCCTGGGTCCCTCCCGAGCTCGATGGCGAAGGAGCGCAGGCCGATGCCGCGCTCCGTCCGGGCCTCGCGCAGCATGCCGCCCAAGGCGCGCGCCTTGGGAGTCCTGTTGTTGTTCGCCATACAAAAAGTCTATGTTGATCAACGCGCGATTTGGCAATAACACGATCGGTCCATTGTCGGGCCGACAAAGCATCGTTTTGACAACCCTGCAACACCATTCAACGGACGACACGCAACCACAGATTCGTCGCCTGCGGCGCCTGGCTCAGGCTGATGTGCTCCAGTTTGACGTTCGTGCCACCGGGATGGTCGAACAACCGCACGCCGTCGCCGAGCAGCAGCGGCGCTATGAAGACCAGCACCTCGTCCAGCACACCGGCTGCGATGCACTGCCGGGCGACATCGGCGCCGAGGATGTTGACGTACTTGTCGCCCGCCGCCGCCTTTGCCGCAGCGACAGCAGTGGTGAGGTCGTCCAGGAACGTGATGCCCGGCACCGGCTGGGTGGGGGCGTGGTGGGTGAGCACGAACTGCGGACCGTCCCAGCCGCCGCCGTACGTCTTGCCCTCCTTCTCCGCATCGCCCTTGTGCGGATCGTCGCCATGGAACGTGCGGTTGCCGACGAGCAGCGCACCGATCCGGCCGGGCAGGTCCCTCGCCGTCTCGTTCGGCCCGATCAACTCGGTCAGCCAGGACATGTCACCGCCCGGACCTGCGATGAAGCCGTCCAACGACATGGTCACTCCGTACAGCAACTTGGCCATACTTACTGAGACGGTGCTACGCCGGAAAACTCATCGGCAGGCCGAACGCCGCGAACACACTCGTGTCGTGGAAGGCGGTGGCCTCTGCGATCCGGTCGTCCTCGATACGCAGCACCGAGATCGCGAACGCGCGGTAGATGTCGTCGTCCAGCCGCACGTAGCCGGCCACCGCCGGTTGACGGTTCGCGCTGGTCGGCAGCGTCGCGAACCTGCCGACGTAGGCAGCCGATTCGGTGTCCCAACTCGTCGTGAGCGCGGCCATCACGGCGGCACGGCCCTGGAACCACTGCGGGTAGGGCGGCATCGTCGTGCGCACGTCCTCGGCCAGCAACGCGGCCATGGCGGTCAGGTCGGCGCGTTCCATCGCGGTCATGTAGCGCCGCAGGACCGCCTTCTCCTGCTCGGTGGGCTCGGTGGCCGGCGCCCAGTCCAGGCGGTGCTCCGGCAGGTGTTCCTTGAGCGTCACCCTGGCCCGCTGCAACGCGCTGTTGACCGACGGCACGCTGCCGTCCAGGAGTTCGGCTGTCTCGGCGGCCCGCCAGCCGAGCACGTCCCGCAGGATCAGCACGGCCCGCTGCCTTGGCGGCAAATGCTGGATCGCGGCCAGGAACGCCAGTTCCAGCGTCTCCCTGGCGACGGCTGCCGTGTCCGGACCGTCCGGGAACGGTTGCAACCACAGGACATCCGTGTCGCCGACGTCGTGCGGCAACGCCCTGCGGGCCT
>DASXYT010000325.1:0-3849 GCA_036502345.1 Pseudonocardiaceae bacterium
CCGACCTGCAGCCGTTCGTCGACGCGACATCGGCGGCCAGGACCAAGGCGGAGACCGTGTCACCGCTGGCCAAGAAGCTGACCTCCATCGAGGACGGCCTCGTCAAGGGCACCAACTAGCAGCCAGCACAAACCAGCCGCCACCAGCAGGAGGTCGTCATGTCGGCACACAGTGATTTCGAGGTCGTCTGGCCGTCCAGCAGGCGGATCGGCACCGACGTTGCCGCGGTACGGCCGATCGGCGGCCTGAACGGCAAGCGGATCGCTCTACTGTGGACGAACAAGTTCAAGGGTGCCGAGATGTTCGACATCCTGATGACCGAGGCGAAGCGGCGCTACCCCGCTGTCGAGTTCGTCGGCTACGACGTGTTCGGCGACATCCACGGGCCGGACGAGGTCCGGGTGATCAAGGAACTCGGCGACAAGCTACGCGAGCACCGCATCGACGGAGCCATAGTCGGTGTCGGCGCTTGAGGCAGTTGTACGCCCGCCGTGATGCGGGCCGCGGCAGTGGTCGAGAAGGCCGGCGTGCGTAGCGTCGCGCTGACAGCGACCGGTTTCGACCTCCAGGCGAAGACGATCGCCAGGGCCGAGGGACTGCGCTCGTGCAGTCTCGCGGTGTACCCCGGCGTGATCATGACCGACGGACCGGACGTGTTCCGGGGCAAGATCCACGACACGATCCTGCCCGCGGTACTGACCGGGCTGACCGGCGAGGGCGGCGAGGAACCGGCCGCACCGGCACCGGTCGACATCGACCCGGCCGACCTGTCGTTCGCGCCGACCGACGTGGTGTGCCGTGGTGACCTGGACGAGATCCAGGACTTCTTCGAGGACCGGCTGTGGTCGGACGGCCTGCCGATCGTGCCGCCGTCGCTGGACAAGGTGCGCGAGTTCGTGGACGCGTCCGGTCGCAACGGCGACGACGTGCTCGGCGTGCTGCTGCCGGCGCACCGGGAGGCCACGGTCTGGAGCATCGCGGCGAACGCCGTGATTGCCGGTTGCCGAGCGGAGTACATGCCGTTGCTCATCGCCGTCGTGGAATGCCTGGTGGACCCGGACTTCCGCACGTGTGACGCCGGTTCGACGCCCGGCTGGGAACCGCTGGTCACGGTCAGCGGGCCGGTCGTGGAACGGCTGAAGTTCAACTACGGAGCCGGCGCCGCCCGGATCGGCAGGCGGGCCAACAGCACGGTCGGCCGGTTCACCCGGCTGTACATGCGCAACGTCGCAGGCCTGATGATCCCGCCGGGCGCGACCGACCAGGCCGCGTTCGGCTACAACTTCCACGTCGCGCTGGCCGAGAACGAGGCGGTACTGCGGGAGATCGGCTGGCCGACGCTGCGCGAGGACGAGGGCTTCAGCGCATCGGTGAGCACGGTCAGCGTGCAGAGCGTGGTCACGATCAGCGCGGCGATGTACAGCGCGGGCTCGACGGCGCCACAGCATCTGAACACCATCGCACCGATGTTCTGCAACACCATCGGACCTGGCTCCTGCTACGGCCAGTACTACCACGGCGAGCTGTACACGCTGCTCGCCATGTGTCCCGGGGTGGCCGCCGCCATCGCCGGGGACGGCTGGTCGAAGGACGACGTGCGGGCCTACCTCGGCGAGAAGATGCGGATCAACGCGGCCATCGTGAACGACCGCGCCGCAGGCTCGTCGGGTGCGCACGGCTTCCGGGTCGAGCACACCGCCATGGGCAGGCGGGTGCTCGAAGCCCAGGGCATCGACCCGGACTCGGTGCGGTCGGAGGACATCGACATGCCGGCGCTGGTGGACATCGACCGGATGGCGATCACGGTGGCCGGCAACCCGAGCCGCAACCAGTCCCGTGCCTTCGTCGGCAACCACGTCCAGGGCATCCGTACGACCAGGGCGATCAAGGACGCATAGCAGACACAACGGAGATGAGACCATGACAGAGAGCTCGATCCGTGCCTTCGACGTGGTGGTGATCGGCGGTGGTGTCGCGGGTCTCGGCGCCGCGATCACGGCGGCCGAGGAGGGCTGGCAGGCCTGTGTCGCGCTGGGCATCACGCCGGGCGGCCGGATGGCCAACTTCGCCCGACCGGTTGCCCTGCCGTTCGCGGAGCCACAGGTGTACGGCTCGGCGGCAGCGGGCCTCGCGCTGGAACGGGCACTCGACGTCGGTGTCACGCCGATCTTCGAACAAGCCACGCTCACCAACGGCGGTCCGCCGTTCCTGCTGGAGTGCGGCGAGGAACAGCTGTCGGCCCGTGCCGTCGTGTTCGCCACCGGGCGGGCCGACGCGCTGCTCGGCGTGACCGGCGAGCAGGACCTGGTCGGCCAGGGCATCTCGTACTGCGCCAGTTGCGACGGCCCGCTGTTCACCGGTGACCCGGTGGCCGTGGTCGGCGACTCGGACTGGGCGGTCGAGGAGGTACTCGAACTCGCCGAGGTGGTGTCGGCCGTGTCGCTCGTCGTGGGCACGTCGGGTCTGCTGTGCACACCGGACCGGGCAGCGAAGCTGGCCGAGGCGACCAACATCGAGGTGCTGACCGGTGCCGCGGTGAGTGACCTGGTGGCCGGGGACCACGGCCTGGACACCGTCGTCGTCACGGCGGCCGACGGTCGGCGTGAGATCCCGGCCCGAGCAGTGTTCGTGCTGACCGACGGCGTGCCGGACACGCGCTACCTGCCGGCCGACGTGGCGACCAACGAGGACGGCAGCATCAGGGTCGACGACTTCGCGACCACCGTGGCCGGCCTGTTCGCCGTCGGCGACGTGACCAGGGACCATGCCGCGTCGCTGGCCAGGAACTCGGGCGACGGTGTCGCGGCCGGCCTGGCGGTCAGCGGCTACCTCAGCAGGCTCGCGGCCACGGTGGCCAGCGATGGCTGAGACGGACGGCGTCGCCGTTGTCGACGTGCACGGCGCACTCGACACCGAGCCGCCCGTGCCGGAGGCGACCGGGCCGCGCCAGGCCCTGGTCCGGGCCGCCGAGCGCTGGTGGTGGCCGGCCAACCTGCTCGAACGTTGTGTCTGCGTGCTGCTCGTCGTCGCTGTCCTGGCCGGTGTGGTGACCACCATCGCCAGCCTGAGCCTTCGGGCCTTCGCTGGTGGCGACCTGGCGTGGGCCAACCAGGCAGGCGTCCTGATGTTGAACATCGTGGCCTTCCTCGGGGCCGCGGTCGCCTACCGGCGCCGGCAGTTCCTGGCCATCACGTGGATCGACAAGGTGGTGCCGGCGCGGGTCGTCCCTGTCCTGGAGGGCATGCGCGACGGGATCACGCTGGCGCTGGCGTTCGTGCTGGCCGAGGTCGGCTGGGCGTTCGCCGTCAACTCCTACAACCAGCCCGACCAGTACCTGCACATCCCGGAGTTCTGGGTCGACCTGCCGCTGTGCCTCGGCGCGTGGCTGATCGCGATCTTCGCGGTGGAGCGACTGCTGCTCAGCGCCGCGATCCGGCTGTCCGGTGTGCTGGTCGCCGCCGTGCTGGTGTTCCTGGTGCTGCTCGGCCGATCCACGGTGTTCGACAACCTCACCGCGGCAGGCTCGGTGTGGGTCATGGTGGTCGTCGGGCTCGTGCTGCTGATGCTCGGCCTGCCGCTGCCGTTCGTGTTCGGTGTCGGCGCGCTGGTGTCGGCCTACTACGGCAACCTGCCGTTCACCGTGGCCGCGTCGGACCTGCTGGACGGCACGTCGAACTTCCTGCTGGTCGCGATCCCGTTCTTCCTGTTCACCGGTTTCATGATGAGCGCGGGCGGGCTGAGCGAACGGTTGGCGCGGGCCATCCGCGTGCTGTTCGGCCGGGTGCCCGGGGCGCTGCTGCACGTGATCGTGGCGAGCATGTTCGTGTTCTCCGGGATCTCCGGCTCGAA
>DASXYT010000326.1:0-1576 GCA_036502345.1 Pseudonocardiaceae bacterium
CGGCGCGCGACCGCTGGGCAGGCTGTTCCGGCTCCTTGGCCTCTGCCTTGGCCGGCTGCCCGCCGTTGCGCGGCAGGGCGCCGGCGCACACCGGCTGCTCGGCTGCCGCCGACAGGTCGCTGTTCTGGGCAACCTGGCCTGGCGCAGGCTGATCGGGCCGCACCGGTTCGTCGCCGGGCCGCGCGGGCACGGCAGCGCCACCGGGACTGCTGCTCGGGGTGCCGCTGGGTGTGCTGGTGGCCATCAGACCTCCAGCAACTCGGTTTCCTTGTGCTTGACCAGATCGTCGATCTGGGCGACGTAGCGGTCGGTGACGTGCTGGAGTTCCTTCTCCGCGCGCCCTACCTCGTCCTCGCCCGCCTCGCCGTCCTTCTGGATGCGGTCGAGCTCCTCCTTGGCCTTGCGACGCACGTTCCGGATGGAGATCTTGGCGTCCTCACCCTTGTTCTTGACCAGCTTGACCATGTCCTTGCGGCGTTCCTCGGACAACTGCGGGAACATCACCCGGATGATCGTGCCGTCGTTTCCCGGGTTGACACCCAGGTCGGAGTCGCGGATGGCCTTCTCGATGCTCTGCAGCTGGCTGACGTCGAACGGCTTGACGATCGCCATCCTGGCTTCCGGGATGTTGATGGCCGCCATCTGGTTCAGCGGGGTGGCCGCACCGTAGTAGTCGACGTGGATCCGCGAGAACATGGACGGAGTGGCGCGGCCGGTGCGCACCGTGCTCAACTCCTCCTTGGCAACGGACACCGCTTTTTCCATCTTCTCCTCGGCATCGAAGAGAGTTTCGTCGATCACGGCTACTCCTTGGTGTGCTGCTGCCGAGTTGGACTAAGCGTGGATCTGTCCGCCGGGAGTGCCGACGAACGTGCCGATCTTCTCACCACGGACGGCGCGCATGATGTTCCCCTCGGTGAGAAGGTTGAACACGATCATGGGCATGTCGTTGTCCATGCAGAGGCTGAACGCTGTCGCGTCGGCCACCTTCAGGCCCCGCTCCAGGGCCTCCCGGTGGGTGATCTGCTCGAACATGGTGGCGGTCGGGTCGGTGCGCGGATCCGCGGTGTAGACGCCGTCCACAGCCTTGGCCATCAGCACGACGTCGCAGCCGATCTCCAGCGCCCGCTGGGCGGCAGCCGTGTCGGTGGAGAAGTACGGCATGCCGGTGCCGGCGCCGAAGATGACGACGCGGCCCTTCTCCAGGTGTCGTTCCGCCCTGCGCGGGATGTAGGGCTCGGCGACCTGGCCCATGGTGATCGCGGTCTGCACCCGGGTCGGCAGGCCCTGCTTCTCCAGGAAGTCCTGCAGCGCAAGGCAGTTCATCACAGTACCGAGCATGCTCATGTAGTCGGCACGGTCGCGGTCCATGCCGCGCTGCGACAGTTCGGCGCCGCGGAAGAAGTTGCCGCCGCCGATCACCACCGCCACCTGTACGCCGCTACGCACCACCTCGGCGATCTGGCTGGCCACGGTGTGCACCACGTCCGGGTCGACGCCCAGCGCACCGCCGCCGAACATCTCACCGCCCAGTTTCAGCAGCACGCGCCGATAACCACCGCGCTCGCCACTCCGC
>DASXYT010000327.1:0-29800 GCA_036502345.1 Pseudonocardiaceae bacterium
CGCCGACCGGGTGTTCGGCCGCGACCGGCGAGCAATCCTGGACGTCGATCTGTCGACCGTGGACGATCGCGTGGAGCAGGAGAGGGACGCCGAGCGCGAACGGCTACAGCGTTCGCTTGCCGACATCGCCCGGCGCCAGAACTCGATCATGCGCCAAGCGCAGGACAGTGACCCCGACGACCCGTTCACCCGCGCGTTGCGAGGCACGTACAACGAACTGGACACCGAACGGGCCGCCACGCATACCGCGATCGCCACGCTGGACGTAGCCGAGAACGCTGAACCGGCACGGGCCACGGCGGCTGACGCTGCGCTGCTGGACTCGCTGCCTTACCTGGCTGCCAATCTCGCTGCGGCGCCCGAGTCGCTGCTGCGGCAACTGTTCGAGGTCACCAAGCTGAGCCTGCGGCTGGACTTTGACGGTGACCATGTGTTGATCGGGATCGTGCTACCCGAGGACGACCTGCCGACGATCATCGCGACCGTTGAGCAGGTGGGCGAGGCGATCGGAGAAGTCCCTGATCAGAGAACATCCGCTGCTTGTGCGGATGCTGTACGCGCCCCCGGCAGGATTCGAACCTGCGCTCCCGCCTCCGGAGGGCGGTGCTCTATCCCCTGAGCTACGGGGGCTCAGCTTGTCGCCGCAGAAGCATAGCGCACTCGCGCGACCGGGCCGGCGGGCCTACCGTGATGTGTCATGGATACGGTACGCACCAGTCTCGTACAGGGTGACGGTCTGCGGTTGCAGGTCAGGGAGCAGGGCGATCCCGGTAGGCCGACTGTGCTGCTGGTGCACGGTTATCCGGACAACTCGTCGGTCTGGGACGGGGTTGCCGGCCTGCTCGCGGACCGGTTTCGCGTCGTTCGGTTCGACGTGCGCGGGACTGGTGGTTCCGAGGCGCCGCAGGATCGCGACGGGTACCTGTTGGACCGGCTGGCCGCCGACATCGCCGCCGTCGCCAGGACCGTCAGCCCGAACGAGGCCGTTCACCTGGTCGGGCACGATTGGGGCTCCATCCAGGCCTGGCACGCCGTCACCGACCCGCGCTACGCAGCCCTCTTCGCCTCCTACACCTCGATCTCCGGGCCCAGCCTCGACCACATCGACGACTGGATGCACCGCAACATCACCCGGTTGCGCCTGCGGCCCGTGCTGCGCCAACTGACGCACTCCTGGTACATCGGCTTCTTCCAACTCCCTCGGTTGCCCGAAATCGCTTGGCGCACAAGGGTTCTACGCAGTCGCTTCGAAGCAGACGAACGCGACGCCATCAACGGCATCGAGCTCTATCGGGCGAACATCGGCTCCGGGGCCAAACGCACCGAACGCCGGACGTCGGTGCCCGTGCAGCAACTGGCGCTGACCAAGGACCCGTTCGTGACCACACCGCTGCTACGCGCCGCCGAGCCGTTCTGTGACTCGCTGTGGCGCCGCGATCTCGCCTACGGGCACTGGGCGCCACGCACCCACCCGGCCGCGGTGGCCGGGCCGATCGCCGAGTTCATCGAGCACCTTCGTGGCGCTTCGGCAGGCCGGTCGCTGCGGCGGGCGCACATCACCGGTGAGCCACGCAGGTTCGCGGGCCAACTGGTGTTGATCACGGGTGCCGGTAGCGGTATCGGCCGATCCACCGCGCTGGCCTTCGCCGCCGAGGGTGCCGACGTGCTCGCGGCGGACATCAACGAGGAGGGTGCCGCCGCCACCGCGGCCGAGGCCCGCGAACTCGGTGTGGACGCGCGGCACTACCACGTCGACGTCACCGACGGTGCCGCGCTGCAGAAGCTGGCCGCGCAGGTCGGCACCGACCACGGGATCCCCGACATCGTGATGGCCAACGCCGGCATCGGCATGGCGGGCGGCTTCCTGGACACCGACGAGGAGGACTGGCGCCGGGTCATCGACGTGAACCTGCTCGGTGTCGTGCACACGCTGCGCGCTTTCGCCCCACTCCTGGTCGACCGCAGCCGCGCGACCGGCCAGGGCGGTCACCTCGTGGTCACCGCGTCGATGGCCGCGTTCACCCCGTGGCCCGCACTCACGGCCTACGCCACGACCAAGGCCGCCGTGCTGTCGCTCGCGCAGAGCCTGCGCACCGAACTGGCCCCGCACGACATCGGTGTGAGCGCGATCTGTCCGGGCATGATCGCCACGAACATCATCAACACCACCAGGTTCGTCGGCCAGGACGAGGCAACCGAGCGCCAGCACCGGCAGGAGACGGACGCCGTCTACCGCAAGCGCAACTACGGCCCGGACAAGGTGGCCAAGGCGGTGCTGCGGGCGGTGGCGGAGAACCGCGCCGTCGTGCCGGTGACTCCGGAGGCACGCCTGGCTGCGGTCGGTGTACGGGTGGCACCCGGTCTGATCAGGCGCTTCGGCGGGTGGTCCCGTACCGGACGGTGATCGGCCGACTCCGCGCCAACAGATTAATCTGGTTCTTCACTCGAATGGAGCAGTACGGACGACCCACCCGTGGCTTAGCGTTACAGAGCCTTCCTGGTGAAGGGTTGTGTCCTCCAAGAACGACGGGGAGTCGAAGGAGGGGACAGGGGAGACCTTGTCCACCGGCGCACGGGGCTGGCACCGCGCCCGCTTGATCGCTAGTCCCGTGCGTTGCACCACACCCTGGTTCTCACCCAATGGGACAGCTAATCCCATGTCAGACCTCGCGCGAGTCCTTCTAGACTTCCAGGGTGACCCCCGCCGCGCTCGCCGACCTGGTTCGTTCCACCGCGCTCGACGTCCTGTCCGACCGAGGACTGGACACCGACGTGGTGCCTGAATCGGTCACCGTGGAGCGCCCGCGCAACCCGGAGCACGGCGACTACGCCACCAACCTCGCCCTGCAGATCGCGAAGCGACTCGGCGTTCCCCCCCGTGACCTGGCCGGCTGGCTGGCCACGGCCCTCACCCGCACCGACGGCGTCGCCGAGGCCGACATCGCGGGTCCCGGTTTCGTGAACCTCCGCCTGGCCACCGACGCACAGGTCGGCATCGTCCGCGACGTCCTGGCACAGGGCACGAGCTACGGCCACGGCGACCTGCTCACCGGCCGGGTGATCAACCTGGAGTTCGTGTCGGCCAACCCGACCGGCCCGCTGCACATCGGCGCCACCCGCTGGGCCGCGGTCGGCGACGCGCTGGGCAGGGTGTTGTCCGCACAGGGCGGTGACGTGACCCGCGAGTACTACTTCAACGACGCGGGCGCCCAGATCGACCGCTTCGTCAACTCGCTGATCGCCGCCGCGCGTGGTGAGCCGACACCCGAGGGCGGCTACTCCGGCGCCTACATCGCCGACGTCGCGGCGGACGTGCTGCGCGCCGAGCCGAGCGCCCTGTCGCTGCCCGACGACGAGCGGCACGAGGTGTTCCGGCGGATCGGCGTCAATCTGATGTTCGATCAGGTCAAGCAGAGCCTGCACGACTTCGGCACCGACTTCGACGTGTACACGCACGAGAACTCGTTCCACGAGTCCGGCGCCGTGGACCGGGTCGTCGAGCAGTTGAAGGAGTCCGGCCACCTCTACTTCGCCGACGGCGCCTGGTGGCTGCGCTCCACCGACTACGGGGACGACAAGGACCGGCCGGTGATCCGCAGCAACGGCACCCCGGCCTACATCGCGGGCGACATCGCGTACTTCGCGGACAAGCGGGCCCGAGGGTTCGACCTGTGCATCTACATGCTCGGCGCGGACCACCACGGCTACATCGCCCGGCTGAAGGCGGCCGCTGCCGCGCTGGGCGACGACCCGGACACCGTCGAGGTGCTGATCGGGCAACTGGTCAATCTGATCAGCGATGGCAAACCGGTCCGGATGAGCAAGCGGGCCGGTACCGTGATCACCATCGAGGACCTGGTCGACGCCGTCGGCGTGGACGCGGGCCGGTATGCGTTGATCCGCTCGTCGGCCGACTCCGCGGTGGACATCGACCTGGACCTGTTGACCAGGCGCAGCAACGACAATCCCGTGTTCTACGTGCAGTACGCGCACGCCAGGATGAGCTCGGTGCTGCGCAACGCGGCCGAACTCGACATCACCGGCGCCGACGCCGACCTCACTCTCCTGGTGCACGACCGCGAGGGTGACCTGATCCGAACGCTCGGCGAGTACCCGAGGGTGTTGCGCTCGGCGGCGGAACTGCGTGAGCCGCACCGGGTCGCCCGCTACCTCGAGGAACTGGCCGGCGTGTTCCACCGCTACTACGACACCAAGGAGTGCCGGGTGCTGCCGCAGGGCGACGAGGAGATCCAGCCGGTGGCCGGGGCGCGGCTGCGGCTGTACGAGGCGAGCCGCCAGGTGTTGGCCGGTGGCCTCGGCCTGCTCGGCGTCAGCGCGCCGGAGCGCATGTGATGCGGGCACATCCGGCCGGTCCTCGGCACGCGGACGTGTTGCTGCCGAACAACACCGCAGGGCCGCGACCATCCTCATCGGACGAACTGAACGACCTGCCGACCGACGTGTGGCCGCGCAACGTCGGCAGGCGCGACGACGGCGTGCTGAGCATGGCCGGGGTCGACGTGCGCGAACTGGCCGAGCGCTACGGCACTCCGCTGTTCGTCGTCGACGAGGCCGACTTCCGGGCCCGCTGCGCCGAGTACGCGGCCGCGTTCGGCGATCCGGCGCTGGTGCACTACGCGTCCAAGGCGTTCCTGTCCGTCCAGGTGGCCCGCTGGGTCGCCGAGGAAGGACTCGGCCTGGACGTGTGCAGCGGTGGCGAACTGGCGATCGCGCTGCGCGCCGGCTTCCCCGTCGAGCGGATCACGTTCCACGGCAACAACAAGTCCACCGACGAGCTGGCGACAGCTGTCGACGCGGGCGTCGGTGTCGTCGTACTCGACTCGTTCTTCGAGATCACCCGACTGGACGCGCTGACCAGGGAACGCGGCATCAGCCAGGCGGTGCTGGTGCGGGCCACCGTCGGTGTCGAGGCGCACACCCACGAGTTCATCGCGACAGCGCACGAGGACCAGAAGTTCGGCTTCTCCGTCGCTTCCGGTGACGCGGCCGAGGCGGTGCGCAGGGTGCTCAAGTGCGAGGGTCTGCGGTTGGTCGGCCTGCACAGCCACATCGGTTCGCAGATCTACGATCCGGACGGCTTCGAGGTCGCGGCGCACCGGGTGATCGGCCTGCTGGCCGCGCTGCGCGACGAACACGGCGAAGCTGCCCTGGACACGGTGCACACCGTCGACCTCGGTGGCGGACTCGGCATCGCCTACACGACCGACGACGACCCGCCGCCGGTGGCCGAACTCGCAGCGCAACTGCTGGCGATCGTGGCGAGGGAAGCGGATGCCGCCGGCCTGCCCAGGCCACGGGTGGTGGTCGAACCGGGCAGGGCGATCGCCGGGCCGGGCACCGTCACCGTCTACGAGGTGGGCACGCTCAAGGACGTCCAACTCGGCCACGGCACGTACCGTCGCTACGTCAGCGTGGACGGCGGGATGAGCGACAACATCCGTACCGCGCTGTACGACGCGCTGTACGACTGTCGGCTGGTGTCGCGGCCCGCCGAGCCGGACGCCGGTGCCGTGTTGTCCCGGGTGGTGGGCAAGCACTGCGAGAGCGGTGACGTCGTCGTCCGGGACTGCTGGCTGCCCGCCGACATCGCGCCGGGTGACCTGATCGCCGTCGCGGCCACCGGTGCGTACTGCTACGCCATGGCCAACGGCTACAACCGGCTGCCCCGACCGGCCGTCGTCGCCGTGCGCGACGGCGCGGCCAGGGTGCTGCTGCGCAGGGAGACAGAGCAGGATCTGTTCCGGCTGGAGGCAGCGCTGTGAGTGGTGGACCGGCCCGCAAACCGATCCGGGTGGCGCTGTTGGGCTGCGGCACCGTCGGCTCACAGGTGGTGCGGCTGCTGCGTGACCAGGCCGACGACCTGACGGCCCGCGTCGGCGCGCCCATCGAGGTGATCGGCGTCGCGGTGCGCAGGCCGAACAAGCACCCCGAACTGCCCGCCGACCTGCTGACCACGGACGGCGCGGCGCTGGTCGCCGGTGACGCCGACGTGGTCGTCGAGGTGATCGGCGGCATCGAGCCCGCCAGGACGCTGCTGCTGACCGCGCTGCGGGCCGGCAAGTCGGTGGTCACGGCGAACAAGGCGCTGCTGGCCGAGTACGGCTCGGAACTCTTCGAGGCGGCCGACGCCAGCGGCGCCGACCTGTACTTCGAGGCTGCCGTCGCCGGGGCGATCCCGCTGCTGCGGCCGCTACGCGAGTCGTTGGCCGGGGACCGGATCACCAGGGTCACCGGCATCGTGAACGGCACGACGAACTTCATCCTGTCCGCCATGGACTCCACCGGCGCCGGCTACACCGAGACACTGGACGAGGCCAGCAGGCTCGGCTACGCGGAGGCCGACCCGACCGCCGACGTGGACGGCTTCGACGCCGCCGCGAAGGCCGCGATCCTGGCGTCGCTGGCGTTCCACACCAGGGTCACCGCGGCCGACGTGCACCGCGAGGGCATCGCGGCGGTCAGCGCCGCGGACATCGCCGCGGCGAAGATCCTTGGCCGCACGGTGAAACTGCTCGCCCTGTGCGAACGGGTGACCGAGGCCGACGGCACCGAATCGGTCGTGGTGCGCGTGCACCCGGCGATGATTCCGCGCTCGCACCCGCTGGCCGGCGTCAACGGCGCCTTCAACGCCGTGTTCGTCGAGGCGGACGCCGCCGGACAGCTGATGTTCTACGGGCAGGGTGCCGGTGGCGCGCCGACGGCCAGCGCGGTGCTCGGTGACCTGGTCGCCGTGGCGCGCAACCAGATCGCGGGTGGCCGGGGCTCCAGGGAGTCGGCGTACGCGGATCTCGCGGTGCGGCCGATGGGCCAGACACCGACGCGGTACCACATCAGCCTGGACGTTGCCGACCGTGCGGGTGTGTTGGCGCAGGTCGCGGCCGTGTTCGCGGAGCACGACGTGAGCATCGCGGCGGTCCGACAGGAGGGCCGGGCGGTGGACGCCAGCCTGGTGATCGTCACGCACGCGGCGCCCGACGCTGCCCTGCGTTCCACGGTCGACAAGATCGCAGGCCTGCCGGTCGTGCGGAACGTGGTCAGCGTCATGCGGGTGGAGGGTGAACAGCCATGAGTTGGCCGGGTGTCATCGAGGCCTACCGGGACCGGATCGCGGTGCCCGAGGGCGCCGAGATCGTGACGCTGAACGAGGGCGGCACCCCGCTGCTGGCGGCGCCCCGACTGACCGAACTGACCGGTTGTCGGGTGTTGCTCAAGGTCGAGGGCATGAACCCGACCGGCTCGTTCAAGGACAGGGGCCTGACGGTCGCGGTCACGTGTGCGCTGGCGGCAGGCGCGCGGGCCATCATCTGCGCGTCCACCGGCAACACGTCGGCGTCGGCCGCCGCCTACGCGGCCAGGGCCGGCATGACCAGTGCCGTGCTGGTGCCCAGCGGCAAGATCGCGATGGGCAAACTGGCCCAGGCGGTCGTCTACGGCGCCCGGATCCTGCAGGTGGACGGCAACTTCGACGACTGCCTGGAACTGGCGAGCAAGACGGCGGCACAATACCCGATCACGCTGGTCAACTCGGTGAACCCGGTGCGCATCGAGGGCCAGAAGACGGCGGCGTTCGAGATCTGCGACACGCTCGGTCGAGCACCCGACGTGCACGTGCTGCCGGTCGGCAACGCCGGCAACATCACCGCCTACTGGAAGGGCTACCGCGAGTACGCCGCCGATGGGGTGATTTCCGCCACGCCACGGATGTTCGGCATCCAGGCGGCCGGCGCCGCTCCGCTGGTGCACGGCCGACCGGTGCCCGAACCGGAGACCGTCGCGACCGCGATCCGGATCGGCAACCCGGCGTCCTGGGCGGCCGCGGTGACCGCGAAGGACGAGTCCGGTGGCCTGTTCGACGCCGTCACCGACGAGCAGATCCTGCACGCCTACCACCTGCTGGCCGCCCAGGAGGGCGTGTTCGTCGAGCCCGCGTCGGCAGCCAGCATCGCCGGCCTGCTGGTCACGGCGAAGGACGGCAGGCTGCCGGCCGGTTCGCTGGTCGTGTGCACCGTGACCGGGCACGGTCTGAAGGACCCCGGCACAGCGTTGGAGGGCCGCGTGGAGATCGAGCCGCTCGCGGTCGACCCGCAGGCGGTGGCCACGGCACTGGAACTGGCATGAACGGAAGGCCGGCCGCCGTTCGGGTGCGGGTACCCGCGTCCTCGGCGAACCTCGGGCCCGGCTTCGACGCGCTCGGCCTCGCCCTCGCGCTCTATGACACCGTCGAGGTACGACTGGCCGAATCGGGCCTGGTGGTGCGGGCCGTCGGCCAGGGCGCGGACACCGTGCCGACCGACGAGACCCATCTCGTGGTGTGCGCGTTGCGCGCCGCATGTGACCAACTCGACTTCCATCCGCCAGGACTGGTGCTGAACTGTGACAACGCCGTGCCCCACGCGCGGGGTCTCGGCTCGTCGGCGGCAGCCGTCGTGGCGGGTGTCGCGGCCGGCTACGCGCTGGCCGGAGCGCCCATCGACGAGTCGGCCCTGCAGGTGGCGGCCGAGTTCGAGGGGCACGCCGACAACGCGGCGGCGAGCCTGCTCGGCGGCCTGGTCATCGCGTGGCGCGAGGACACCCAGTACCGCGCCGTCCGCCTCGAACCACACCCTGACCTGCGGCCCGTCCTGCTGGTGCCGGCCGAGGAGTCGGCCACCAAGGTCACCAGGGGACTGCTGCCCGAGCTGGTGCCGCACGCCGACGCCGCCTTCGTGGCCGGCCGGTCGGCGCTGGCCGTGCACGCCATCACGGCGGCGCCGGCACTGCTGCTGGCCGCCGGCGAGGACCGCCTGCACCAGCCCTACCGGTCGCCCGCGTGGCCCGCGACCTCCCGACTGGTGGACGCGCTGCGCGCCGAAGGAGTGGCGGCCACGGTGTCCGGCGCTGGTCCGTCCGTGCTCGCGCTGACCGTCGACGGCAAGTTGCCGGACACGGTGGACACAGGCGGTTTTTCCGTGCTGTCACTGGACATCGACCGAATCGGTGTCCGGGTCGAACGACTCGACTGAGGCCCGCGGCCGGAAGGCGCGCTGTTACACCGATTGCGGCACGCCGGGCCGGTTGTTGCACGCATGGACAGCTGCGTCTACGCTCAAACCCAGATCAGTCACCGCGCGCACGGACGCCGGTGCAGCTCCCAGGTGCAATGCAAGCCGGTAGGTGCAGGCCCTGGGTCGCTCTCCTGCTGAAAGGTGGCCCCGCTTGACGGCGGAGGTCGGCATTGGCGGGTACCCGATAGCCGTGGTGACCGAGCAGTTCATTGCTGGTGGTCCTTTTCGTGTACAGGAGACGAACCCGATCAGGCCGGCCCGCTTTGGGCGATTGTCGGTCCGCGTTCCGTCGGCCGGCAAGTCCGCTGGTCCACGTAGGAGGCGTGGCACCGGTCAGGAAGGACATGTGTGAGCAACACCGATCTGCTGAGCAGCGACGCGGCTTCTGCCGCCACGACTGCGGAATCCTCTGGTCTGCAGACGCGCGCGGGTGCCAATGGCGCCGCGCCGCGCAAGCGTGCCGGCCTGTCCGGCATGGTGCTCGCTGAGCTGCGTGAACTCGCCAGCGAGCTGGGGCTCCGTGGTACCGCGGGTATGCGCAAGGGGGACCTGATCGCCGCCATCAAGGAGCGGCAGGCGGGTACCTCCGGTCGCGCCAACGGCCGCACCGCCCCGGCGACCAGCGACCAGACCGAACTTCCCGTGGCGACGGCAAAGGCGACCACCGCCGCGCCGCCGGCCACCGAGCCGACCCGGCAGGAGCCGCGCGAGAGCAAGGACAACCGGGAAACCCGGGACGGCGGCAACAAGGAAGGCGGCAACAAGGACGGCGAGGACGGCGCGCCATCCCGCAACCGTCGCCGTCGTGCCGCGTCCCGCCCCGCCGGTAGCCCGGAGGGTGGCCAGCGCGACGGTGGCGAGGCCCGTGACGACACCCAGGGACAGGGCGACCGTCAGCAGGCATCGGCCGAGCGCACCTCGGAACGATCCGGTGGCGACCGTGGCGACCGCTCCGAGCGGGGCGACCGTGGCGATCGCGCTGACCGGGGTGACCGTTCCGATCGCGGTGAGCGCACCCGCACCGACCGCCCGCAGCGGGAAAGCGGTGGTCAGAGCGACCGACCGGCCAACCGGCCGGGCAGCGCAACCGATGATGACGACGAGCGCGGTGGCCGCCGTGGCCGCCGCTTCCGCGACCGCAGGCGTGGTCGGGGTCGGGGCGAGGGCGAGAGCAGCCCGGGTCCGCGCGGTGGCGGCGGTGGCGACACCGAGATCCGCGAGGACGACGTCCTGCTGCCCGTCGGCGGCATCCTCGACGTGCTGGACAACTACGCGTTCGTCCGCACGTCCGGCTACCTGGCCGGCCCGAACGACGTCTACGTGTCGCTGTCGCTGGTCCGCCGCTACGGCCTGCGCCGTGGTGACGCGGTCACCGGCGTGGTGCGCCAGCCAAGGGACGGCGAGGCACAGCGGCAGAAGTTCAACCCGCTGGTGCGCGTGGACAAGATCAACGGCCTGGACTCCGACGAGGTCAAGGACCGCCCGGAGTTCACCAAGCTGACCCCGCTGTACCCGAACGAGCGACTGCGGCTGGAAACTGAGCCGCACGTGCTCACCACCAGGGTCATCGACCTGGTGATGCCGGTCGGCAAGGGCCAGCGTGCGCTGATCGTGTCGCCGCCGAAGGCCGGCAAGACGATGGTGCTGCAGTCCATCGCGAACGCCATCTCCACGAACAACCCGGAGTGCCACCTGATGGTGGTGCTGGTGGACGAGCGGCCGGAAGAGGTCACCGACATGCAGCGGTCGGTGCGGGGCGAGGTCATCGCCTCCACCTTCGACCGTCCGCCGTCGGACCACACCAGCGTCGCGGAGCTGTCCATCGAGCGGGCCAAGCGGCTGGTCGAGATGGGCCACGACGTCGTCGTGCTGCTCGACTCGATCACCAGGCTGGGTCGTGCCTACAACCTGGCGGCCCCGGCGTCCGGCCGGATCCTGTCCGGTGGTGTCGACTCGACCGCGCTGTTCCCGCCGAAGCGGTTCCTCGGCGCGGCACGCAACATCGAGAACGGCGGCTCGCTGACCATCTTCGCCACGGCGCTGGTGGAGACGGGGTCCACCGGTGACACGGTGATCTTCGAGGAGTTCAAGGGCACCGGCAACGCCGAGCTCAAGCTGGACCGCAAGATCGCCGACAAGCGGGTGTTCCCGGCCGTCGACGTGGACCAGTCCAGTACTCGTAAGGAGGAGCTGCTGCTCCCGCCCGACGAGCTGGCCGTCACCCACAAGCTGCGCAGGGTGCTGCACTCGCTGGACACGCAGCAGGCCATCGACCTGCTGTTGGACCGGCTGCGCAAGAGCAGGACCAACATCGAGTTCCTGATGCAGGTCGCCAAGAGCACGCCTGGTCAGGGCGAGGACTAGTCACGTCGGGCGCACCCGGCGGCGGGGAACAAAGGCCGCTGCCGGGTGCGTTCACGTACATGTCACTGCTTCTGGCAGACTGACCAGTCGAATTCCGGCTCCGGTTCACCCCGGCACCACCAAGGGGACCCGGCGGCCACGATGAGAGGACGACACTGTGAAGACCGGTATCCATCCGGAGTACGTCTCCACCGATGTGACGTGTAGCTGCGGCAACGCGTTCACCACCCACAGCACGAAGGCCAGCGGCTCGATTCACGTCGAGGTCTGCTCGAACTGCCACCCGTTCTACACGGGCAAGCAGAAGATTCTGGACACCGGTGGCCGGGTCGCGCGCTTCGAGGCGCGGTACGGCAAGCGCAAGAAGTAAGCGTGCATGCGGCGCCCGAGGAGACTTATGCGCTCCTCGGGCGCCGCTGGCATGTTCGGGGCAAGCTGGTATTGCACACAATTTGAGGAGGCGTGGTGACCAAGCCGGTAGCCGATGCGCTGGGTGGCCTGGTGGCCGAGCACGCCGAGTTGGAGCGTCGACTGGCGGACCCGGCCGTGCACGGCGACCGGACGCTGGCCCGCAAGCTGTCCAAGCGGTTCGCCGAGCTCGGTCCCGTGGTGCGCACGCTGCGCGAACTGGACCAGACCAGGGACGACCTGGCGGCGGCACACGAACTGGCAGCCGAGGACGACACGTTCGCGGTCGAGGCGCAGATGCTGGAACAGCGCCTCCCGCAACTGGAGGCGCGGCTGACCGAACTGCTGCTGCCGCGCGACCCGCACGACGGTTCGGACGTCGTGCTGGAGATCAAGTCCGGTGAGGGTGGCGAGGAGAGCGCGCTGTTCGCCGGTGACCTGCTGCGGATGTATCTGCGGTACGCGGAGCGGCACGGCTGGCGCACCGAGGTACTCGACGGCACTCCGTCCGAGCTGGGCGGGTACAAGGACGTCACGGTCGCCGTGAAGAGCAAGGGCGACCCGATGGACGGCGTGTGGTCGCGGCTGAAGTTCGAGGGCGGCGTGCACCGCGTGCAGCGGGTGCCGGTGACCGAGTCGCAGGGCAGGGTGCACACGTCGGCGGCCGGCGTGCTGGTCTACCCGGAGCCCGAGGACGTCGAGGTGGACATCGACGAGAAGGACCTGCGGGTGGACGTGTTCCGCTCGTCGGGGCACGGCGGGCAGAGCGTGAACACCACCGACTCCGCCGTCCGCATCACCCACCTGCCCACCGGCATCGTCGTGTCCTGCCAGAACGAGCGCAGCCAGCTGCAGAACAAGACCCGCGCCATGCACGTGCTGCTCGCCCGGCTGATGGTGCTGGCCGAGGAGAAGGCAGCCGCCGAGGCGTCCCAGGCCCGGCGCAGCCAGGTGCGCACGGTGGACCGTTCGGAGCGGATCCGCACCTACAACTACCCCGAGAACCGGATCGCCGACCACCGGGTGAACTTCAAGGCGTACAACCTGGATCAGGTGCTGGACGGCGATCTGGACGCGGTTCTGAACGCACTCGCCGTGGCGGACCGGTCAGAACGCCTGCAAGCCGCCGCGGAGTGAGAAGCTGTTGGTCATGAGCAGGCAGCGGCAGCCGCTACGACTGGCCATCTTGGAAGCTGAGCGCGTTCTCGCCGAAGCGGGCGTCGCTTCCCCACGGGTGGATGCAGAACTGATCGCCGCGCACGTGCTCGGCGTGGAACGCGGCCGCCTGCCGATGGTGCCGCTGGTGGACCCGCCGGTGGTGGACGCCATCGGCCAGCTGATCGGCCAGCGCGCCAAGCACGTGCCGCTGCAGCACCTCACCGGCTGGGCCGCGATGGGCAGCATCACCGTCGGTGTCGGGCCCGGTGTGTTCGTGCCGAGGCCGGAGACCGAACTGCTGCTGGAGTGGGGCCTGTCCCGGCTGGTCGGCGTCGCCAAGCCGGTGGTGGTCGACCTGTGCACGGGTTCCGGCGCGCTCGCGCTGGCCGTGGCCAACGCCCGGCCGGACGCCACGGTGCACGCGGTCGAGTGCGATGCCGTCGCGCTGGCGTGGGCCAGGCAGAACGCCGAACTGCGCGCGCAGGCCGGTGACCCGCCGATCCGGCTGTACGCGGGCGACGTCACCGACCCGGGCCTGTTCGCCGATCTGGACGGCGCCGTGCACCTCGTGCTGTGCAACCCGCCCTACGTGCCCGATGGCACCCCGGTGCCGCCCGAGGTGGCCGAGCACGACCCGAAAGCAGCCGTCTTCGCAGGTCCGGACGGGTTGTCGGTGATCAGGCACGTCGTCGGCCTCGCCGCGCGGCTGCTCACCGCAGGCGGATCGGTCGCCGTCGAGCACGACGACACCAACCAGGATGCCGTCGTCGAACTGCTGGCCGGCCGCAAGGTCCTGGGCGACGTCACCGGTCACCGAGACCTGGCCGAACGGCCACGCTTCGTCACCGCGCTGCGCGGTCCCGGCACCGAATAGCAGCACATTGCACCGGCCGCCCGCCACGGCGTGCGCCGGACATGGCAGGATCGTTTCGTGGCCACGGTTTATGACTGCAGTCGGCGGGACGAGCGCGAGACAGGCATCGCCGCTGCCGCTGCCGCGATCCGATCCTCCCGGTTGGTGGTGTTCCCGACCGACACCGTGTACGGCCTCGGGTGCGACGCGTTCGACACGATGGCGGTGAAGGACCTGCTGCACGCCAAGTCGCGCGGCCGTGCCATGCCGCTGTCCGTCCTGGTCGGCTCGTGGTCCACTGTGGACGGCCTCGTGCTGTCCGTGCCGCAGCAGGCCAGGGACCTGATCGAGGCGTTCTGGCCGGGTGGACTGTCCATCGTGCTGCCGCACGCGCCGTCGCTGGCGTGGGACCTCGGCGACACGCGGGGCACCGTCATGGTGCGCATGCCACTGCACCCGGTGGCCCTGGAACTGCTGCGCGAGATCGGCCCGATGGCCCAGTCCAGCGCGAACGTCAGCGGCCAGCCGCCCGCCACCACGGTGCAGCAGGCGCGGGACCAGTTGCACGAGTCGGTGTCGGTGTACCTGGACGGTGGCGAGGCGGGCGAAGCCGTGCCGTCGTCCATCGTCGACCTGACCGGTGAGACCCCGAAGATGTTGCGGGAGGGCGCGGTCAGCCGGGCCGACGTCACCGAAGTCCTCGGACAAACGGTTTCCTGAGCCGGTTGTCGGCCGTGGGTCCCCTCACCGATGCGACACCGGCCGGCCTGCCGGTGCGGGAGTACCTGCTCGTCGCACTGACCGCCGCTGCCGTCACCTACCTGCTCACCGGGCTGATCAGGAAGTTCGCGATCCGCGTCGGCGCGGTCGCCGTGCCACGGGCACGCGACGTGCACGCCGTGGTGATGCCCAGGATGGGCGGCCTCGCGATGTACGGCGGAGTCGTGGGCGGCATGCTGCTGGCCCACCAACTCCCGGTGCTGCGCAGGGCGTTCACCTACTCGCTCGACCCGTACGCGGTGCTCATCGGCGGTGGCGTGATCGTGCTGGTCGGCGCGCTGGACGACCGCTTCGAACTGGACTCACTGACCAAACTGGCCGGTCAGATCACCTCGGCCGGCATCCTGGTGCTGCTCGGCCTGCAGTGGGTGGAGTTCTGGGTGCCGTGGGGCGGCCAGGGCGGCGGCCTGGGTTCGGTGCTGGTGCTGGACCAGAACGAGGGCGGCCTGCTGTCCGTGCTGCTCGTGGTCACCATGGTCAACGCGATGAACTTCGTGGACGGTCTGGACGGGTTGGCCGCCGGTATCGGGTTGGTGGCCGCGACGGCGACGTGTGCGTTCTCGCTGGGCCTGCTGGACAACTCGCACGGCAACGTCACCAACTATCCGCCCGCGCTGATCGGCGCCGCGCTGGCCGGTGCGTGCCTTGGCTTCCTGCCGCACAACTTCCAGCCGGCCAGGATCTTCATGGGTGACTCGGGGTCGATGCTGATCGGCCTGATGCTGGCCGCTGCCAGTACGTCCGCGTCCGGCCGGATCCAGTACGCGACGCTGGGCGCCAAGGACGCGATCGCGCTGCTGTCGCCGCTCCTGGTGGTCGCCGCTGTCCTGTTCGTGCCGCTGCTGGACCTCCTGATGGCCGTGGTGCGCAGGACACGGCGCGGCGAGAGTCCGTTCTCGGCCGACAAGATGCACCTGCACCACAGGATGCTGGAGATCGGCCACTCGCAGCGCAGGGCCGTGCTGCTGATCTACTTGTGGGCGGCGGTGATCGCGTTCGGTGCCGTGGCGCTGACGCTGTTCAACGTCGAGGTTGCCGTGTGGGGCATCGGCATCGGCCTGGTGGTCGCCGTGGTGGTATCCGTCGTGCCCCGGTTGCGCGACGCGGAACGGGCCTGATCACGTGCCGCGCCGTAGCCGTTGTCACAGGGGCCGCCGTCGGCAACCGAACGACCGTACGGTAACTTCACAGGTAACAGCTCGAGACATCTCCCGGCGGAGTGGGGTGATCCCGGTGACCCATCGCAGGACGATCCAGTTCGCCTCGCGCATGGTCGTCGCCGTTCACCCGCGCGGGGTTGGCCGTTCGAACATCTGTGATAGCGTCTGCGCCAGGCCCCCCGAGCGGGGGGCACGATGCTTCGTGCCACCATTCGTGACACAGCTCCACCCTAGGGCCACCAAAGGCCCGCTCCTACGCGCCCGAGACAATGCGCCCGAGACCACGAGGAGTCTGCCGTTGAGTGATCGCAGCATGCGGGATGTCGGCCAGGAATAACCGACATGCCGAACAGCGAACCACCAGGCCTGTGGCGGCTGGTCGGGATGGGTACGACGATGGCCATACTCGTCGCCGGAGGATTGCTGCTCGGCCTGTTTGTTGACTCGCGCGTGCACACGACGCCCGCATTCACACTGGTTGGTCTCGCGGTGGGAATAGTGGCCACCTGTTTCTACGGCTACAGGATGTTCCGGAGGTTCTGGTCTTGATCGAGCACGAGGGCTCAAGATGACATCATTGAACGAAGCCGCGGCGAACTCGCCCGCGTCGGCGGTGATGAGTCTGCGCAGGCCGTTGATCGCCTCGGCCATCATCGGCGCGGCAGGACTGGTCGCCGGCGCTCTGTTCGGTCACATCGTGATGGGCATCCTCGGCTGCATCGGCCTCGGTCTCGGCCTGTTCAACACCCGCCTGCTCCAGCGTGACGTCGTCAACGTGATCTCCACAGCGAACCCGAGCAAGAAGGCAGTGGGTGTGCTGTCCGCGCGCCGCCTGCTGATGATCACCGCGATCGCGGTCGCACTCGGCATCTTCGTGCGGCCCGACGGCCTCGGTGTCTTCTTCGGACTCGCGGTCTACCAGTTCATCAACATCGCCCACACGGCCATGCCGGTGCTGAAGGAGCGTCGCCAGCAATGATCCCGCACGTCCAGGCGGCCTCGACGGACATCGAGGTCGGGGTCCACCCCGAGTGGCATCTGTTCGGCCTGACCTTCAACTCCGACACCATCATCTCGACGCTCGTCGCGGCGGCGATCCTGGTGATCCTCGGGTTCGTCGTGCGCCGGATGGTGACCTCGGGTCCGCCAAAGGGCCTGCAGCTGTTCTTCGAGACCGTCACCGGATTCCTGCGCGACCTGATCGAAGGAACGGTCGGCGTCCGGGTCGCGCCGTTCCTGATCCCGTTGTCCGTGTCGCTGTTCGCGTTCCTGCTGATCTGCAACTGGCTGTCCGCGCTGCCGCTGATGGTCAACGGCAAGGACCTGCTGCCACCGCCTGCCGGTGACATCAACCTGGTCCTGCCGCTGGCCCTGATGGTCTTCTTCTGGAAGCACGCGGCAGGCGCCCGGCGGCACCACGGTTTCGGCAAGCAGGTGCTGCACGTGCTGCGCGGCCACGAGCCGAAGCTCGCTCCGATGTGGGTCATCGAAGAGGTCAGCTTCGTGCTGGGCCACGCACTGCGACTGTTCGGCAACGTGCTCGCCGGCACCATCATGCTCGAGGTGATCGGGGCACTGCTGCCGGCGGAGATCAGCTGGGTCCTCAACGGTGGCTGGAAACTGTTCGACCTGTTCATCGGTGCTGTACAGGCCTTCATCTTCGCCTTCCTGACCATCATCTACTTCAGCCAGGCGATGGAAGTGCAGGAGGACCACTGATCTCGCCGTCCCCGCACGGACGTTCCACATCAGATGCGTTACCAGGGGTGATTCCATCTCCGGCCTCCGGAGCGGGCGTTTCCTAGAAAGATTAGGTAAGGGAGAGTCATGGCAAACAGCATGTCGCAGGCGATCGAGGTGGCCGGCGCCTACATCGGCGGCGGTCTCATTCTCGGCGGCGGCGCGGCTGGCGCGTCCATCGGTGACGGCCTGGCCGGTAGTCAACTGGTCGCCGGTGTCGCTCGTCAGCCGGAGGCACAGAGCCGGCTGTTCACCCCGTTCATCCTGACGGTGGCGTTCGCTGAAGGCACCTACTTCATCAACGTCGCCTTCGCAGCGATCCTGCTGTTCGTCTTCGGCGGCTCGCCCTCCTGATGGACGCGCGGATGACGAACCTGGCCGCCGCACCGCCGAATCCGCTGCTGCCCAACGGCACCTTCTTCGTCGAACTCATCATCTTCGTGATCGTCCTGGTCATCATGTGGCGCTTCGTGGTGCCGCCGATCACCAAGGCGATGCAGGATCGGGCCGACCGGGTTGCCGAAACGGCGAAGGAGCGGCAGGAGGCGACGGACAAGCTGGCCGAAGCGGAGGCGCGGTACGACGAGGCGCTGACCGACGCCCGCCGGAAGGCAGGCGACATCCGCGGCGAAGCTCGCACCGAAGGCCAGCGGGTGCTGGACGAACTGCGTACGCAGGCAACCGAGGAAGCAGACGGGATCCGGGCCCGCAGCGAGGCCGAGATGGCCGACCAGCGGGAACGCGCACTGCGTGAACTGCAGGGCCACATCGGCCCGCTGTCCACCTCGTTGGCCAGCAGGGTGGTCGGTACCGAACTGACCGCGAACGGCCGGCAGGCCGAGACCGTAGCCGCCTTCCTGGACGGCCTGACCGCGAAGGGAGACGCCTGATGGTGGCTGACTACATCGCCGAATTCGTCGGCTTCCTGGTGGTCATCGGCGTGATCTGGTGGAAGGTCGTGCCGCCGCTGCGCAAGGCGATGCGCAAGCAGCAGGACCTCGTCGCCAAGCAGGTCGAGGAAGCCAAGGTGGCCAGCGAGCGGCTGGCCGAGGCCGAACGCAAGTACCGCGACGCGCTGACCGAGGCCCGCACCGAGGCCGCCAAGATCCGGGACGCCGCACGGGCCGACGCCCTGCGGATCGTCGAGGAGATGCGTGAGCAGGCCGACCGTGAGGTCGAGCGGATCCGCCAGCGCGGCGAGGACGACCTGGTGGCCCAGCGCCGTCAGGTGATCCGGGAACTGCGCGGCAGGATCGGCGAACTCGCCGTCGACCTCGCCGGTGAACTGGTCGCCGACCACCTGTCCGACCAGCAGCACCGGTCCGCCACCGTGGACCGCCTGCTGGACGAACTGGAAGCGATGGCCTCGTCCACGACCGAGTCGACGGGTTCGTCGGCAGGAGAGGACTCCTGATGCAGTCGGCCAGCAGGGAATCCCTAGCCGCCGCGAGCGAACGGCTCGACCAGGTCGTCGCAGGAGCCGACGCCGACCAGTTGCGGGTACTCGCGGACGAACTGTTCGCGGTGCTCGGCGTGCTGCAGCGGGAACGTGTGCTGCGCCGCCACCTGACCGACCCCGGCACCGAGAACGAGGCGAAGGACCGCCTGGTCCGCAGCGTGTTCGGCGGCAAGGTCGGCGACGCGGCCGTGACCACGGTGGCCGGCCTGGCCACCGGGCGCTGGTCCGTGGCATCCGACCTGCTGGAGGCACTGGAGACGCTGGCCCGGCGGGCCACGTTCGTCCAGGCCGAGCGGGACGGTGTGCTGGAGGACGTCGAGGACGAACTGTTCCGGTTCGGCCGGATCCTGATCTCCCAGCCTCGGCTGCGCAGCCTGCTCGCCGACCAGACGGCCCCGGCCGACGGTCGCGTCGCCCTGCTGCACACCGTTCTCGACGGCCGCGTCACCCCGGTGACCAGCCAGTTGCTCGAACAGAGCGTGCGGGAACCGCGAGGACGTAGCCTGGACCTGGTGGTCGACAAGCTGGCCGAGTTCGCGGCGGCCATGCGGGGACGCTCGGTGGCTCAGGTCACCGCTGCCGCACCGCTGACCGACGAGCAGGAAAGCCGGCTCGCCCAGACTCTGTCCACGATCTTCGGCCGCTCGGTCTCCGTGCAGGTCGAGCTCGACCCCGATCTGTTGGGCGGCTTGGTGATCAGGGTGGACGACGAGGTGATCGACGGCAGCGTCGTGGCCAGGCTGGCCAAGGCACGCCAACAGTTGCCCGGCTGAACACGCGTTATCCGAAGACCACGAATTGATCGAGAGCAGGGACCGAATAGCCATGGCGGAGCTGACGATCTCATCGGACGAGATCCGGAGCGCGATCGAGAACTACGTCTCCACCTTCTCGCCCGAGACCGCTCGCGAGGAGGTCGGCGTCGTTGCCGACACCGGCGACGGAATCGCGCACGTCGAGGGACTGCCCTCGGTGATGGCCCAGGAACTGTTGGAGTTCCCGGGCGGCGTACTCGGGGTGGCGCAGAACCTGGACACCCGGGAGATCGGCACCGTCATCCTCGGTGACTACGAGCACATCGAGGAGGGTCAGGAGGTCCGGCGGACCGGCCGCGTGCTGTCCGTGCCGGTCGGCGACGGCTTCCTCGGCCGCGTCGTGGACCCGCTGGGCACCCCGATCGACGGCCTCGGTGACATCGTCGCCGAGGAGAGCAGGCCGCTGGAACTGCAGGCGCCGTCGGTGATGAACCGGCAGCCGGTGAAGGAACCGCTGCAGACCGGCATCAAGGCCATCGACTCGATGACCCCGATCGGCCGAGGCCAGCGCCAGCTGATCATCGGTGACCGCAAGACCGGCAAGACCGCGGTCTGCGTCGACACCATCCTGAACCAGAAGGACGCCTGGGCCACCGGCGACCCGAAGCAGCAGGTGCGCTGCGTGTACGTCGCCATCGGCCAGAAGGGCTCGACCATCGCGGGCGTCAAGACCGCGCTGGCCGACGCAGGCGCCCTGGAGTACACGACGATCGTCGCGGCCCCCGCGAACGACTCGGCGGGCTTCAAGTGGCTGGCCCCGTACACCGGTTCCGCCATCGCGCAGCACTGGATGTACCAGGGCAAGCACGTGCTGATCGTGTTCGACGACCTGACCAAGCAGGCTGAGGCGTACCGCGCGATCTCGCTGCTGCTGCGTCGCCCGCCGGGCCGCGAGGCCTACCCCGGCGACGTGTTCTACCTGCACTCGCGCCTGCTGGAGCGCTGCGCGAAGCTGTCCGACGAGCTCGGCGGCGGCTCGATGACCGGCCTGCCGATCATCGAGACCAAGGCCAACGACGTCTCGGCGTACATCCCGACCAACGTCATCTCCATCACCGACGGCCAGTGCTTCCTGGAGTCCGACCTGTTCAACCAGGGCGTCCGGCCGGCCGTCAACGTCGGTATCTCGGTCTCCCGGGTCGGTGGTAGCGCGCAGGTCAAGGCCATGCGCAAGGTCGCCGGTTCGCTGCGGCTGGACCTGTCCCAGTACCGCGAACTGGAGGCGTTCACCGCGTTCGCCTCCGACCTGGACGCCACCTCGAAGGCGCAGCTGGACCGCGGTGCCCGCCTGGTGGAGCTGCTCAAGCAGCCGCAGTACAGCCCGTACCCGGTCGAGGAGCAGGTGGTGTCGATCTTCCTCGGCACCCAGGGTCACCTCGACACCGTGCCGATCGGCGACATCCGCCGCTTCGAGCGGGAGTTCCTGGAGCACCTGCGTGGCTCCGAGGGCATCCTCGCCGAGATCAAGTCGGCCAAGGACCTGCCGCAGGATCTGGAAGACCGGCTGGTCACCGCGGTCAACGACTTCAAGCACCAGTTCGACGCGTCGGACGGCAAGTCGGTCACCGGTGAGCAGACCGAGGCGATGGACGCCGAGGATGTCGACAACGAGAAGGTCGGCGTGAACCGTCCCGCGCCGAGCCAGAAGTGATCGGGTGACGTATGGCTGCTGAGCTGCGAATCCTGCGACAGCGCGTCCGTACCGTGCAGTCGATCAGGAAGACCACGAGGGCATTCGAGCTGATCGCCACATCGCGCATCGGCCGGGCTCGGGCGCGGGTGACGGCCGCGAAGCCGTACTCGGAGGAGATCACCAGGGTGCTGGCCGCCCTCGGTGCCGCCGCGACAACGCTCGACCACCCGCTGCTGACGCCGAAGGAGTCACCGACCAGGGCCGGTGTGCTCGTGGTGACCAGTGACCGGGGCATGTGTGGCGCCTACAACTCCAACGTGCTGCGCGAAGCCGAGCAACTGCAGGCCCTGCTGCGCGAAGAGGGCAAGACGGTCCAGCTCTACATCATGGGCCGCAAGGGATTGGGCTTCTACCGGTTCCGGCAGCGCCCGGTGACCGGCTCGTGGAGCGGCTTCTCCGAGCAGCCGTCCTACGCGGACGTCGTCGAAGCCGCCGACATGACGGTGGACAGCTTCATGAAGGGCGTCGACCCGGAAGCCGACCCCGACGCCGGCATCGACGAACTGCACATCGTCTACACCGAGTTCCGCTCGATGCTCACGCAGGTCCCGGTCGCCAAGCGGATCGCTCCGCTGGAGGTCGAGTACACCGAGAATCCGGTGCAACTGCCCGACTACGAGTTCGAACCGGACGCCGAGACACTGCTCGGCGCGCTGCTGCCCAAGTACGTGAAGACGCGGATGTTCGCGGCGCTGCTGGACTCGGCCGCGTCCGAGTCGGCGGCACGGCAGCGGGCCATGAAGGCCGCCACCGACAACGCCAACGACCTGATCAAGACCTACACGCAGCAGATGAACCAGGCTCGCCAGGCACAGATCACCCAGGAGATCAGCGAGATCGTCGGCGGCGCCGACGCACTCGCCGCTGCAGGAAGTGAAGAATGATGACTGCCACTGTTTCTGGAACTTCTTCCGCAACGGCGACCGGTCGCGTCGTCAGGGTCATCGGTCCGGTGGTCGACGTCGAGTTCCCCAGGGACTCGGTGCCGGCGCTGTTCAACGCGCTGCACGTCCAGGTCGAACTGGGCGGCACCGACCGCACCCTGACCCTCGAGGTCGCCCAACACCTCGGTGACGACGTCGTGCGCACCATCTCGATGCAGCCCACCGACGGCATGGTGCGTGGCGTCGAGGTCACCGACACCGGCAACGCCATCTCGGTGCCCGTCGGCCAAGAGGTCAAGGGCCACGTGTTCAACACGATCGGCGACTGCCTCGACGAGCCCGGCTTCGGCGCCGACCTCGAACGCTGGGGCATCCACCGCAAGGCGCCCGCCTTCGACAAGCTCGAAGGCCGCACCGAGATGCTGGAGACCGGCCTCAAGGTCATCGACCTGCTCACCCCGTACGTACGTGGTGGCAAGATCGGCCTGTTCGGCGGTGCCGGCGTGGGCAAGACGGTGCTCATCCAGGAGATGATCAACCGTATCGCCCGCAACTTCGGTGGTACGTCGGTGTTCGCGGGCGTCGGCGAGCGCACCCGTGAGGGCAACGACCTCATCCTGGAACTGGCCGAGGCCAACGTCCTCAAGGACACCGCGTTGGTGTTCGGCCAGATGGACGAGCCGCCGGGCACGCGTATGCGCGTCGCCCTGTCCGCGCTCACGATGGCGGAGTACTTCCGCGACGTCGCCAACCAGGACGTGCTGCTGTTCATCGACAACATCTTCCGGTTCACCCAGGCTGGTTCCGAGGTGTCCACCCTGCTGGGCCGGATGCCGTCGGCCGTGGGCTACCAGCCGACGCTGGCCGACGAGATGGGTGAGCTGCAGGAGCGGATCACGTCCACCCGTGGCCGGTCGATCACCTCCATGCAGGCCATCTACGTGCCGGCGGACGACTACACCGACCCGGCCCCCGCGACCACGTTCGCCCACCTGGACGCCACCACCGAGCTGTCCCGTGGTGTGTTCTCCAAGGGCATCTTCCCCGCGGTGGACCCGTTGAGCTCGACGTCGACGATTCTGCTGCCGGGCATCGTCGGCGAGGAGCACTACCGGGTGTCGCAGGAGGTCATCCGGATCCTGCAGCGCTACAAGGACCTGCAGGACATCATCGCGATCCTCGGTATGGACGAGCTGGCTGAGGAGGACAAGGTCCTCGTGCAGCGGGCCAGGCGGATCGAGCGCTTCCTGTCGCAGAACATGATGGCGGCGGAGCAGTTCACCGGTCAGCCCGGTTCCAACGTGCCGCTGAAGGAAACCATCGAGGCCTTCGACAAGATCACCAAGGGTGAGTTCGACCACCTGCCCGAGCAGGCGTTCTTCCTCATCGGTGGCCTTGAGGACCTGGACCGCAAGGCCAAGGAGATCGCCGACAGGTAATGCCACGGGGGCCGGGACCAGGGGGTTCCGGCCCTGCGGTGTTACGGGTGGGTGCGCGGCACCGACTAAACTGCCGGTTACGAACTTGTTGAGGAGACGCGCGTGGCTGAGATGACCGTCGAGCTGGTGTCCGTCGAGCGCCTGCTGTGGTCCGGCCAGGCCACCGCCGTGTTCACCCGCACCACCGAGGGTGAGATCGGCGTCCTGCCAAGGCACATCCCGCTGCTCGGCGAGCTCGTGCCCGACTGCGTCGTACGAATCGACCGGCCGGACGGCGACAAGCTGATGGCCGCCGTGCAGGGCGGGTTCCTGTCCGTGACAGGCGAGCGCGTGAGCATCCTGGCGGAGTCGGCGCAGCTGGGCGACGAGATCGACGTCGAGGCCGCGCGCGCTTCCCTCGATGACGAGGACGAGGAAGTGCGGGCCAGAGCAGCCTCCCAACTTCGCGCGGCCGGGCAGACGGTCTGAGCGGCCGAGGGCAGCGGGAGGCGAAGCGGCCGTGGGGATCACCGGATATGTCGGGGTGCTCCTCATCGTGCTGGCCGTGGTGCTCGCCTGCTATGCGTTCCGGCGGCTCCGGCTGCTGCGCGAGGGTGGCATTCACGTAGCCCTGCGGCGGCGCATCGACGACAGCGGCCGCGGCTGGCAGGTCGGCGTCGGCCGGTACCGAGGGGACGAGTTCGTCTGGTACCGCGTGCTGTCCGTGCGATCCGGGCCGGATCAGGTCATTCCTCGGATCGGCCTGGAGATCGAGGACCGGCGAGAGCCCAGTACGCCGGAAAGCTATGCGATGCCGGTGGACGCGACCGTGCTGCGGTGCAGGGCCGACCACGGCGAGATAGAGCTGGCGTTCGGCGCGGATGCCCTCACAGGGTTCCTGTCGTGGCTGGAAGCGTCACCGCCGGGCAGTATCGTCCCCTGGGCCAGCTGAGTTCTCCCGTTGATCACTCGATCGAGTGGGCTTGCCCGTTTTGGCAGATTGAGCGGAACTCGAACAAGTGTTCGAACGTTGCGCAAAGACAAGGAAACGCGCGGGACGCCAAGCACGCACAATCGCGGGCTTCTGTTCAGTGTGACTGCCGGTTCACTGTGGGCCGCCGGCCGATCGTAATGAAGCGAGCCGGCTTGGCGCGAGCCAGGGAGCTTGGCCCACCGCCGTCCAGCTGAGTCTGCTCAGCCGTTCTCGCCGGGCCGCCACTTCACGTCGCCGTCCGGGTTCGCCCGGCGGGCGAGGATGAAGAGCAGGTCGGACAGCCGGTTGAGGTACTTGGCCGCGAGGACGTTGGTGCGGTCGCCATCGGCCTCCCACAGCGCCCACGCGCTCCGCTCAGCCCGCCGCGCCACCGTGCGCGCCACGTGCAGGTAGGCCGCGGCCGGCGTGCCGCCGGGCAGGATGAAGGAGTCCAGTGTGGGCAGGCCGTCCAGGAACTGGTCGCACCAGCCCTCCAGGCGGTCGATGTAGGTCTGGGTGACCCGCAGCGGTGGGTACTTCGGGTCGGGCACCACGGGGCTGGCCAGGTCGGCGCCCACGTCGAACAGGTCGTTCTGCACCTGTCGGAGCACGGCCGCCAGTTCGTCGGCCACCGAGCCCATCGCCAGTGCCACGCCGATGGCGGCGTTGGCCTCGTCGGTGTCCGCGTAGGCGGCCAGTCGGGGGTCGGTTTTGGACACCCGGGAGAAGTCGGCCAGCCCGGTGGTTCCGTCGTCCCCGGTGCGGGTATAGATCTTGGTGAGGTGCACGGCCATACTGCCGAGCGTACGGCCAGTAGTCCGCACCCTTCCGCAGCCCGCTCGGCGCCCAGCGCGCGACGGCCAGACAGCCCGTCGCGCCGGCTCGGACACACCGCACGATGGCCAGAGCCGCCCATCGACCGGCTGGGTGGCGGCATGTTCGGCAGTGGTCCGTACGATGCTGCGCGCGGGCATCCCGGGGGTAGGTCGGCGATCAAGGGGGAAAGGCACGTTTCGTGGAGGTTCTGTGACTGAGCATTTCCGGGTTTGTGGCGGCGCACGGCTGGCCGGTGAGGTCGATGTCGTCGGCGCCAAGAACAGCGTGTTGAAACTCATGGCGGCCGCGCTGCTCGCCGAGGGCACCACGACGCTGACGAACTGTCCGGAGATCCTCGACGTGCCGCTCATGGCCGACGTCCTGCGGGGCCTCGGCTGCCAGGTGACCATCGACGGCGACACGACCGTGATCGACACGCCCGCCGAGTTGAACCACCGGGCCGACTTCGCCTCGGTCGGCAAGCTGCGCGCGTCGGTCTGCGTGCTCGGTCCGTTGGTGGGCCGCTGCAAACGCGCAGTGGTCGCGCTGCCCGGTGGTGACGCGATCGGCTCCCGCCCGCTGGACATGCACCAGAGCGGCCTACGCCAACTCGGCGCCACCAGCGAGATCGAGCACGGCTGCGTGGTGGCCGCCGCTGACAATCTGCGCGGCGCCCAGATCTGGCTGGATTTCCCGAGCATGGGTGCCACCGAGAACATCCTGATGGCCGCCGTTCTCGCCGAGGGCACGACGGTGATCGACAACGCCGCCCGCGAACCCGAGATCGCCGACCTCGCCACGATGTTGGTGCGGATGGGCGCGAAGATCGAGGGCGCCGGCACCTCCACGCTGACCGTGCACGGCGTCGACAAGCTCCGCCCGGCGACCCACCGCGTGATCGGTGACCGGATCGTCGGCGCCACGTGGGCGTTCGCCGCCGCGATGACGCGCGGCGACGTGACCGTTCGCGGTGTCGACCCGCATCACCTTGACCTCGTACTGGAGAAGCTGCGGATGGCGGGCGCCGAGGTGGCCACCGGCGAGCAGTGGTTCCGCGTCGTGCAGCATGACCGCCCCAAGGCCGTCGACTTCGTGACGTTGCCCTACCCGGGTTTCGCCACCGACCTGCAACCGTTCGCGGTCGCCATGTCGTCCATCGCGGACGGCACGTCGATGATCACCGAGAACGTGTTCGAGGCCCGTTTCCGGTTCATCGAGGAGATGATCCGACTCGGCGCCGATGCTCGCACCGACGGCCACCACGCAGTGGTCCGTGGTGTGCCGGTGTTGTCCAGCGCTCCGGTGTGGGCATCGGACATCCGGGCAGGCGTCGGGCTGGTGCTGGCCGGCCTGTGCGCCGAGGGGTGCACGGAGGTGTGGGACGTGTTCCACATCGACCGTGGCTATCCGCGCTTCGTGGAGAACATGCAGCGGCTGGGCGCCGACGTCAGCCGCGTCACCGCACCGCCTGATCGGGACTAGTCGCTCTGTAGGAGCAATTCCGCCGCAGCCCGGGCGTCGGCGGGGAAGACGAGCACGTGCTGCGTCGCGCCGTCGTCGTCCGGCGCGGTGGTGGCACGGATACCGTTGCGGCGCAGCAGTTCCCGGACAAAGGCGGCTGCCTGTTCGGACGGCGCTGTCGCGACTTCGGAGAGCAGGCCGTAGTCCCGCGCCTTGGCCAGTTTGCGCTCGATCCGGCCGCCTGCTGTGTCGCTGCCGAAGTAGCGGCGCAGTATCCCGGCCAGCAGGACGATGATGGCGGCGAGGACGAGTACCTCGTTCGGGATCGACAGCCCCATGCGCCAATCCTGAACCGTGCCCACCGTCACCACCAGCCCCTGGGGGACATTCCGCGGTGCGATCGGGTGGTTGTGACGAATCGCACCGGCAGGGATTGTTACCGGCCAGTACCCTCGGGAGGCACAACCGGGTTAACGGAGGTTCACTGTGCCGTATCCGACCGACTCCGACCGGGACCGACCGTGGGTGATGCGGACCTACGCGGGGCACTCGTCGGCGACCGCGTCCAACGCCCTCTACCGGCGCAACCTGGCCAAGGGCCAGACGGGCCTCTCGGTCGCCTTCGACCTGCCCACCCAGACCGGCTACGACTTGGACGACGAACTCGCGGCGGGCGAGGTCGGCAAGGTCGGTGTGCCGATCAGCCACATCGGTGACATGCGCCAACTGTTCGACGACATCCCGCTGGCCGAGGCGAACACGTCGATGACCATCAACGCGACCGCCATGTGGCTGCTCGCGCTCTACGTGTCCGTCGCGCAGGAGCAGGACGCCGACCTGACCAAGCTCACCGGCACCACGCAGAACGACATCATCAAGGAGTACCTGTCGCGGGGCACCTACGTGTTCCCGCCGCAGCCGAGTCTGCGGCTGATCACCGACATGGTGTCCTGGACGGTGGCCAACGTGCCGCGCTGGAACCCGATCAACATCTGCTCGTACCACCTGCAGGAGGCCGGCGCGACGCCCGTGCAGGAGATCGCCTACTCGATGAGCACCGCGATCGCCGTGCTGGACTCGGTGCGCGACTCCGGTCAGGTGCCCGAGGAGCGGTTCGGTGACGTCGTCGGCCGGATGTCGTTCTTCGTCAACGCCGGCGTCCGGTTCGTCGAGGAGATGTGCAAGATGCGCGCCTTCACCGAACTGTGGGACGAACTGACCAAGGAGCGCTACGGCATCGAGGACGCCAAGCAGCGCCGGTTCCGCTACGGCGTGCAGGTCAACTCGCTCGGCCTGACCGAGGCGCAGCCGGAGAACAACGCACAGCGGATCGTGTTGGAGATGCTGGCGGTCACGCTGTCCCGTGGCGCACGGGCGCGGGCGATCCAGTTGCCGGCATGGAACGAGGCGTTGGGTCTGCCCCGCCCGTGGGACCAGCAGTGGGCACTGCGCATGCAGCAGGTGCTCGCCTACGAGACCGATCTGCTGGACTACGAGGACCTGTTCGACGGTTCCCCTGTGGTGCGCGCCAAAGTGGACGACCTGCTGGCCGGCGCACGAGCCGAGATCGACAGGGTGGCCGCGATGGGCGGCGCGGTCGCTGCCGTGGAGAGCGGCTACATGAAGTCGCAGTTGGTCGGTTCACTGGCCGAGCGGCGCAGGCGGATCGAGGCGTCCGAGGACGTCGTCGTCGGCGTCAACAGGTTCGACACGTCCGAGCCGAGCCCGCTGCAGGCCGAGGGCGCCGCCGCGATCGAGATGCTGGACCCCGAGGTGGAGCGGCACGCCGTCGACGCGCTCAACGCATGGCGGGCCAGCAGGGACGAGACGGCCGCACGTGGCGCGCTGGACCGGCTGCGGGCGGATGCCAAGACCGACACCAACCTTGTCCCGGCCACCATGGCGTGCGCACAGGCAGGCGTGACCACCGGCGAGTGGGCCGCCGCGCTGCGCGAGGTGTTCGGGGAGTACCGCGCGCCCACCGGGGTCTCGGCGGCAGCGGCCGCGGGTGAGGCCGGTGACGCGATCAGCGCGGTACGGGAGCGGGTCAGGGCAGCAGGCGAGCAGTTGGGTCAGCGATTGCGGTTCCTGGTCGGCAAACCGGGGCTGGATGGGCATTCCAACGGCGCCGAGCAGATCGCCGTGCGGGCGCGGGACGTCGGCTTCGAGGTGATCTACCAGGGTATTCGGCTGACACCCGCGCAGATCGTGTCGGCCGCCGTGCAGGAAGGCGTGCACGTCGTCGGCCTGTCGGTGCTGTCCGGATCGCACATGGAGGTCGTGCCGGCCGTGGTGGCCGGGCTGGCCGAGGCGGGTGCCGCGGACATTCCCGTTGTGGTGGGCGGCATCATCCCGCAGGAGGACGCCGCCGCGCTGCGGAAGCTCGGTGTGGTCGGCGTTTTCACGCCCAAGGACTATGACATGACATCGATGATGGACGAGATCGTCGACATCGTGCTGCGAGCGCACGCCTGAGCCTGCCGGTGAGTTGACCATCCACGTGGACGAGTCGGCTGTAGGCGGGCGAGTCGACCGCGCGGGCGGGCGAGTCGGCTGTGTGGGTGGACGAGTCGGCTGCCTGGGAGGGCGAGGCGGTCGCGCGCGGCGCGAGTCGTCCCCGCGGATGGTCGATTCGGCGGTGCGGAAGGGCGAGTCGCCGGCGTAAGTGGGTGAGTCGTCCCCGCAGGTGTTCGAGTCGGCTGCGGGGGCGGGCGAGTCGGCTGCGCGGGCGGGCGAGTCGGCTGTGGGGGAGG
>DASXYT010000328.1:0-48863 GCA_036502345.1 Pseudonocardiaceae bacterium
GTCGCTGTTCATGAGCGACGGCTGGGAGACGGCCCGGCGCAGGGACGTCGGGCACGACTGGGCCGTGATCCGGCTGGCCGCGCCTGCCGTGCCCGACGTGCTGGAGATCGACACGACGCACTACAAGGGCAACTCGCCGGACGAGGTGTCGGTGAGCGGGATCGACACCCGGCAGGCCTCGCTGGACGACGAGGCGGCATGGCGGCCCGTGCTGCCACGCACCCGGTTGCAGCCCGACACTGCGCATCGGTTCCGGGTCACCGTGACCGAGCCGGTCACGCACCTGCGGCTGGACGTGTTCCCGGACGGCGGCATCGGCAGGTTCCGGGCCTACGGCACGCCGACCACCGAAGCCGTGAGCTCGGGGGGAACCCGGAAAACGACCTTCGAATGGGCGGACGATGCCCTGGTCACCGTCGACCAGCGGCTGTTGCCCGGTGAACACCGACTGCTCCGACTGACCACAGTGGACGAACTGGTCGTGGCCATCCAAGGGCTGGCTGTGCGCGGAGCGCCGGCACTCGGCATCGCCGGCGCGTTCGGTGTCGCGTTGTCAGCGTTGCGGCACCCGGATGACCTGGAGCGGGTCAAGGCGGACGCCGATCAACTCGCGAATGCCCGGCCGACCGCCGTCAACCTGGGCTGGGGCGTTGCACGGGGGCTGGCGAAGCTGGCCGAGGGGCCGGAAGCTGTGTTGGCCGAGGCGTTCGCCGTGCTGGCCGAGGACGAGCAGGTGAACCGTGCGGCTTCGGCGCGGGCTGCTGACCTGTTGCAACGGCTGTGCCCGGACCGCCCGCTGCGGGTGTTGACGCACTGCAACACCGGTCGGCTGGCCACCGGCGCGTGGGGCACGGCGTTCGGCGCCATCCGGCACCTCGCCGAGCGAGGGGCGGTCGAGTTGGTCGTGGCCACCGAGACGCGGCCGCTGTTGCAGGGGGCCAGGCTGACGGCGTGGGAACTGGCCGAGGCCGGCATCCCGTACCGGGTCACGGTGGACTCGGCGGCGCCCGCGCTGATCGCACGTGGCCTGGTCGACTGCGTTGTCGTCGGCGCGGACCGGATCGCGGCCAACGGTGACACGGCGAACAAGATCGGCACCTACTCGCTGGCGTTGGCCGCGCAGCGGGCCGGCATCCCGTTCCTCGTGGTGGCGCCGGAGTCCACGGTCGACCCTCGGCTGCCGGACGGCAGCGGCATCGTCATCGAGGAACGACAGGCGAGCGAGGTCACGACATTCGCCGGTGTGTCGACCGCTCCGGTAGGCGCCGACGCGTTCAACCCGGCGTTCGACGTGACCCCGATCGAGTTGATCACTGCGGTGGTCACCGAGGAGCGCAGCCTGCCGGTCAGTGCGTAGCGATGCGCAGGATGAGGGCGGCGATGCCCAGCACCAGCAGGAACAGGGCCGGCGCGAAGTTCTTGTCCTTGACCCGGACGTGCGCCGAGACGGCGAGGACGAAGTAGACGATGATGCCGATCGCCGCGGCGACGCCGATCGGCCACCAGAACAGGCCACCGACCAGGCCGAGTGCGCCCGCCGTCTCGGGAATGGCCAGCAGCGGGATGCGCTTCTCGGGCACGCCCACGTTGGTCAGGTTGGTCAGGACGGCAGCCTGCTTGGTCACCTTGCCGGCAGCGGAGCCGAGCAGCCCGCCGACCAGCAGAACCGTCACGATCAGAGTGGCGATGAACACTGGGCCTCCTAGTTTCTGGAGTAGAAACTAGCTCACACGTTGTCCAGGTAGACGCGCCAGTCGCCGATGTCGGAGATGTCCGTCAAGTTGGTCGAGCCGGTGAACTCACGGCGCAGCACGGTCGCCAGGCAGGCCGTGCCGTCGTCCAGTTCGATGACGCCCAGTTCCAGTTCGGGCGGCTCGGCCGGCAGCAGGTGGTCGCGCAGCGTCGTGAGCGGCAGGTCGTACACCTCACCCACCACCGTGTGCCCGCCGTCGGTCACCTCGACCATGGCCGGGAACCGGCCGCCGACCGAGTAGTACCGGTACTTCGGCGCGCTACGGGCCACCTTGACCAACTCCGCGCCCTGCAACTGGTGGTGCAGCGGCCCGCCTGTCATGCCGCCGCCGTTGAGGAACATCAGCGGCATGTCAGTAGGCCTCCCGCTCCGGCTTGGCCAGCCATGCCGAGAACGGTGTATTCCGGTCCTCAACGGACAGTTGGGTCACCGGCACCGGCCACGTGGATCGCGGCTGCGCGAACAACTGGTGGAACGCCCGGTCGTCGAAGCCGGCCGCTGCCGCGTCGTCCCGGTCGGCCGCGTAGATCACCCTGTCCACCCTGGCCCACAGCGCGGCGGCGAGACACAGCGGGCACGGCTCGCACGACGCCACCAGTAGGCAGCCGGTCAGCTTGAAGTCACCGATCAACTGGCACGCTGCGCGGATCGCGACCACCTCGGCGTGCGCTGTCGGGTCCAGCGCGGTCGTGACCTGGTTCGTGCCGGTGGCCAGCACGTCGCCGTCCCGGACGATCAAGGCGCCGAACGGCCCGCCGCCGTAGGCCACGTTGTCGGTCGCCAGCCGTACGGCCTTCGCCAGCCAACGGGTGTCCGTAGCAGTCAGCAAAGTACCTCCAGGGTTCACGTGCCGGTGATGTGTTCCGGCCGGACCGGGGTCCTGGTCAGCGCGAGACCGGTGGCCGCGCGGATCGCGGACACGATCGCCGGTGTTGACGAGATCGTCGGCGGTTCGCCGACGCCACGCAACCCGTATGGCGCGTGCGGGTCGGCCAGTTCCAGCACGTCCACGCTCATCGGCGGCATGTCCAGAATGGTCGGGATGAGGTAGTCGGTGAAGGACGGGTTGCGGATCTTCCCGTCCACGATCTGGATCTCCTCCATCACCGCCAACCCGAGCCCCTGCGCCGAACCGCCGTGGATCTGGCCGAGCACGGCCTGCGGGTTCATCGCCTTGCCGACGTCCTGCGCGCAGTCCAGTTGCACGACCCGCACCAGGCCCAGTTCGGTGTCCACGTCCACCACCGCCCGGTGCGCGGCGAACCCGTACTGGACGTGCGCGTTGCCCTGGCCGGTGACCGGGTCGAGCGCCTCGGTCGCCCGGTGCCGCCACTCCGTCGTCTCCTCGACCACCGTCGTCCCGAGCACGTCGACCAGGTCACCGAGCACGCCGTCCCGCTCAGCGACCAGTTTGCCGTCCACAAGCGACAGTTCCCGCCTCGGCACGCCCCACTTGGCCGCGGCCAGCGACAGCACCCTGGCCCGCACCGCCTCGCACGCCGCCTTCACAGCGCCGCCGGTGACGTAGGTCTGCCGGGACGCCGACGACGATCCGCCGTTGCCGACACCGGTGTCCGCTGGATGGATCGTCACGTGCCGCACGCCCAACTCCGTGCGCACGATCTGCTGCTGGATGGTGATCAGGCCCTGCCCGACCTCGGCCGCCGCCGTGTGCACCATGATCGACGGCTCGTCACCGACCACCTCGAGCCGCAGCCGGGCGGTCGAGTAGTCGTCGAAGCCCTCGGAGAAGCACACGTTCTTGATGCCGACGGCGTAACCGACGCCGCGCACCACACCCTCGCCATGCGTCGTGTTCGAGACACCACCGGGCATCGTCCTGATGTCCACGTCGTCGGTCGGCACGGGCGGCAGCGGCCGGTCACGCACCAGTCGCAGCAACTCGGCAACCGGCGCTGCCGAGTCGACCACCTGACCGGTCGGCATGACGCTGCCCTCGGCCATGGCGTTGAACATCCGCAGGTCGACCGGGTCGATACCGAGTTGCGCCGCGAGTTTGTCCATTTGCGACTCGTAGGCGAAACCGGCCTGCACGGCGCCGAAACCGCGCATCGCGCCGCACGGCGGGTTGTTGGTGTACACGCCCCAGCAGTCGATCCACACGTTGGCCACGTCGTACGGGCCGACGCCGAGGGTGGCCGCGTTCGCCACCACGGCGGGCGTGCTGGACGCGTACGCACCGCCGTCCAGGTAGATCGCGGCCTGCACGAACACCAGCCTGCCGTCGCTGGTCGCGCCATGCTCGTAGCGCAGCGTCGCGGGATGCCGGTGCACGTGCCCGAAGAACGACTCCTCGCGGTTGTAGACCATCTTCACCGGCTTGCCGGTGTACCGCGCGAGCAGGCACGCGTGTACCTGCATGGACAGATCCTCGCGGCCGCCGAACGCGCCGCCGACCCCGGCCAGCGTCAGCCGGACCTTGTCCATCGGCATGCCCAGCGCCGACGCCACCTGCCGCTGGTCCACGTGCAGCCACTGGGTGGCCACGAACAGGTCGATGCCACCGTCCTCGGCAGGCACGGCCAAGCCGGACTCCGGCCCGAGGAACGCCTGGTCCTGCATGCCGACCTCGTACTCGCCGGTGACGACGACGTCCGCCAACGCTCTGGCCGCCGCCATGTCACCGCGCCGGATCGGCACGTGCCGCACCACGTTGCCGCCAGGGTGCAACTCCGGTCCTTCGCCGCGTACGGCTGCCTGCGAGTCGGTCAGCGGCGCCAGCACCTCGTACTCGACGGTGATCCTGGCCAGTGCCCTGCGGGCCGTCTCCGGGTGGTCGGCACCGACCAGCGCGATCGCCTCACCCTGGTAGCGCACCAGGTCGACGGCCAGCACCGGCTGGTCCTGGTGCTCCAGCCCGTACAGGTTGGTGCCCGGCACGTCGGCATGCGTGAGCACCGCGTAGACACCGGGCAGTTTCAGCGCCTCGGTGATGTCCACCCGCAGGATCCGGGCGTGCGGGTGCGGGCTGCGCAGCGTGGCGCCCCAGATCATGTCCTCGTGCCACAGGTCCGACGAGTAGGCGAACTCGCCGCGCGCCTTGAGCGCGCCGTCCGGTCGCTGTGGGCTGGTGCCGACACCGCCCGCTGTTGTCGTGCGTACCGACTCCGTCATCGCTGGCCCCTTTCGAGCAGGGTCCGGTGCGCCGCCGACAGTGCCGTCCCGATCTCGTCCTCGTCCGCTGTCACCAGTGTGCCCGCGCTGACCACCGTGGCGCCGCCGACCAGCAGCAGTTCCAGCGGTGCCGGTGCGCCGAGCACCAGCGCCGCCACCGGGTCGGTGATGCCGGCGTGGGTCAGATCGTCCACTCGCCAGACCGCGATGTCGGCCAGTTTCCCTGGCTCAAGTGAACCGAGATCGGCCGAGCGGCCGAGGCAGCGAGCGCCACCCATGGTGGCCAGCCACAGTGCCTGCCGAGGCCCGAGCGCTGTCGGGCCACCGCGCAGCCTGGCGAACAGCAGCGCCTGGTGCATCTCCTCGGCGAGGCCACCGGACTCGTTGGACGCGGCGCCGTCCACGCCGAGCCCGACCGGTGCGCCGGCGGCCAGCAGTTTCGCGACCGGTGCGATGCCGGCGCCGAGCCTGCCGTTGGACGTCGGGCAGTGCGCGGCCCCCGTGCCGGTGGCGCCGATCCTGGCAATCGCGTGGGCGTCCAGGTGCACGCTGTGCGCGAGCCACACGTCGTCACCGAGCCAGCCGAGGCCTTCCGCGTACTGGGCGGGCGTGCAGCCGAACTCCCGCTGGCACTGCTCGTCCTCGTCCAGCGTCTCGGCGAGATGGGTGTGCATGCGGACGCCCAGCCTGCGGGCCAGTTCGGCCGCGCCGGTCATCAGCCGGTCGGTCACCGAGAACGGTGAACACGGCCCGACAGCGACCTGGACCCGCGCGTTGCCGGCCGGGTCGTGGTACTTCGCGATGGCCTGCTCGGTGGCTGCCAGTGCGGCGTCGGTGTCCTCGACGATGTTGTCCGGCGGCAGTCCACCGTCCGACACGCCACGGTCCATCGAGCCGCGCACCAGGTGCAGCCGGGTGCCGATCCGGCCTGCCGCGGAGACGACAGCGTCGGCCTGGTCACCGCCGTCGGTGGGGAACACGTAGTGGTGGTCGGCGACCGTCGTGGCGCCGGTGAGCGCGAGCCGGGCCAGGCCCGCGGTGGCGGCGGCGTGCGTGACGGGAGCGTCCAGCCTGCCCCACACCGGGTACAACTCGACCAGCCACTCGAACAGCGTCGAGTTCTGGCTCATCCCCCTGGTGGCCCACTGGTACAGATGGTGGTGGGTGTTCACCAGACCGGGCGTGACGAGGCAACCGGTGGCGTCCAGCACGGTGGCACCCGGCACGTCCGGTGCCGGTCCGGGACCGACCTCGGTGATCCGTTCCCCGTCCAGCACAACGTAACCGGACGGATACTCGGTGCCGGCATCGTCCACTGTGGCCACAGCTGCGCCGGTGATCACGACGCGGTTCATGCCTGCACCCGCTGCGCTGCCAGCCGGACGGCGTCCATGATCTTCTCGTAGCCGGTGCAGCGGCACAGGTTCCCGGCCAGCGACTCGCGGATCTCCTCGTCACTGGGGCGGTGGACCCGGCGCAGCAGGTCATGGGTGGCCACGATCAGGCCGGGCGTGCAGAACCCGCACTGCACCGCGCCCGCCGAGACGAACGCCTCCTGCACGGGATCCAGCTGGTCGCCGTCGGCGAGGCCTTCCACGGTCCGCACCTCGCGGCCCTCCGCCTGACCGGCGGCAACCAGGCAGGCGCACACCGGGGTGTCGTCGAGGTAGACCGTGCACGAGCCGCATTCGCCCTGCTCACAGGCGTTCTTCGAGCCCGGCAGGCCGAGTCGCTCGCGTAGCACGTACAGCAGGCTCTCCCCCTCCCACACGTCGTCAGCGGTGCGCTGCTCACCGTTCACGGTCACGTTCAGGCGCATGCCGGCCAACCCCCGTTCCGGTAGTCCTGCCATGCCCAGCCCAGCGTCCTGCGGGCCAGCACGGCGAGCGCGTGCCTGCGGTAGGCGGCGCTGCCCCGCACGTCGTCGATCGGTGACGCCGCCGACGCGACCAGTTCGCCGAACCTGCGGGTGACGGTGTCCGGCAGCGGGTGCTGCGACTCCCACCAGCCGTGTTCGGCCAGTTCACCGGCCAGGAACCGCTCAGCGTCCGTCGCATGGCGGGGAGTCGGCGCCGCGGAGCCGATGGCGGCGCCCACCTTGCCGGTGGCCGGGAAGAGGCACAGGCCGAACGCGCACACCGCGATCACCATCGCGTTGCGGGTGCCCACCTTGGCGAACTGCTGCGGTCCTTCGGCAGGGGAGAGGCGCACGGCTGCGATCAACTCGTCCGGCGCCAGCGCGTTGCGCTTCACACCCCGGTAGAACTCGGCGACCGGGATCGTCCTGCTGCCGCGCACCGACTCGACATCGACGATCGCGTCACCGGCGAGCAGCGCGGGATGGGCGTCACCAGCGGGGGAGGCGGTGCCCAGGTTGCCGCCGACCGTGCCCCGGTTGCGGATCTGCGGTGAGCCGACCGTGCGGCTGGCCATGGCGAGGCCGGGCAGCCGGTCACCGAGTTCGGTGATGATCCTGGCGTAGGGGACACCTGCCCCGATCCGGATCTGGCCGTCCACTGTCACCCAGTCGGCGAGATCTGTCACCCGGTTGAGATCAAGTAGTGCGGGCGGGCGGCGGTGGTCGAAGTTCAGTTCGACCATCAGATCGGTGCCGCCCGCGATCGGCACGGCGTCCGGGTGCTCGGCCTTCATGGCCAGGGCGTCGGCCCAGGTGTCGGGGCGTAGGAAGTCCATCCACCGCCTCCTCTCGTTCGACCCACGGTACCGAGCAGGGCCCTGCTTGCGAGGCCGCCAAGTGGACGTGTCGGCGTTCACAAGACTTCCTTAGCAAGGTTCCTTGCACAACGACCCCTTCTAAAGGTATCTTGAGTACATGTTCAATCCTTACTCCGCATACCAGACCCAGGTCCGCTACCAGCACCGTCAGCTGATCGCCGAAGCCGAGCGTGCGCGCCGCGGCAAGGTGGCCCGTGTCCGCAACGGCGTCCGGCGCTCCAGCAGGCACCAACCAGGCGACTGACTCCTTCTCCCTGGTCCACCCACCGACGAGCCCTCCCGGACCGCCCCGCTTCTCGCCTGCCGTGGCGAGCAGCGGGGCGGTTGCGTGTCCGGTAACCTCTGCTTTTTCCGAGTGGCTGACAGGGGTGGGGTTGTCCCCACCCCAACCGGGGTGTCAGCCGGCTGGTCGGAAGACCACGCGAGATCAAGACTGGGTACCGCACAAGCCACACACCGGCCGACAGGGAGGCGTCGATGCAGGTGGAGGAAGTACGGGTGGGGGAAAGCGGGTCCACAGCGGTCCGATCGGTCTTCGATCGACTGGCGTGGTTGGGAAGCAGATCGTTGGTGCCGTTCGGCCTGCTCGCCGTGGCGCTCGCGGTGACGATGGTGATCGGTCTGCACCTGTTGCCCGGCTGGGGCGGTGTGAATCCGATCACCGGAATGCTCAGTGACTACGGTGTCCGCCCGGACGGCTGGGTGTTCGACACCGCGTTGGACATCATGAGCGTCGGCTCGGTCGCGGTACTGATCAAAATGGCTCTGCACGGCGTTGTCCGAGGTAGGGCCACTTTCATGCTGATGGTCAGCTGGTGCCTGTGCCTGGTCGGCATCGCCACCTTCACCAAGGACCCGAACACCGCAACGCAGACGATCCGCGGCGCGATCCATCTGTATGCCACGGCGGCGGCGTGCGTCAGCCTGCCGGTGGCCAGCATGGTGATCGGCTGGCAGCACCGCAGGGACCGCGACTGGCGCCGGTGGGCCTGGACGACGCAGGGCTTGGCGCTGGTCTCGGTGCCGTGCTTCCTGCCGTTCCTGATCTCGTTCTTCGTGATCCGCATGTCGCACTCGTCCGGCTTGAACGCGGTGCCGACCGGCCTGGTGGAACGGCTGATGGGCGGGCTGGACGTGGTGATCCTCGTGGTGCTCGCGTTGTGGGCGCACCGCGCGTCCCGAGTCAGCCGCCTGGTCCCGGAACAGGCGGCAGCAGTCGGCGTAGTCGCCTGACGCCCCAGGCGAGTCGCCCTCCCGCGCGGACGAGTCGCCCTCCCGAGTAGTCGAGTCGCCCTCCCTGGAGGGCGACTCGTCAGTTTTGTTTGGAGGGCGAATCGACCTCCCAGGCAGACGAGTCGCCTCCTCCGGTGGTCGAGTCGCCTCCTCCGGTGGTCGAGTCGTCCTCCCCGGTGGGCGAGTCGCCTTCTTGGGTGGTCGAGTCGTCCTCCCCTGTGGGCGAGTCGACTGCCGGGACAGGCGAGTCGGCCTCTCTGGTAGGCGACTTGTGCGCCCAAGAAGGCGAGTCGACCTCCCCGGCGGGCGAGTCGCCCTCCCACACGGGCGAGTCGACCGCTAACGGGCCGAGCGCCAAGCCGCCAACCTGGCCCGCACATCGGCGAGCCGGTCCGGCGTCCGGAAGCGCCACAGAAAGACCAGCGACCACGCGAGACCCTGCAACTGCCGAGCCGCCAGACTCGGCGCCAGGGCCGCCCGGTCCGGCGCGTCGGGGTAACTCGCCACCGCCGCCCACCCGTCCAACCTGCCGGTGCCGGCCAGACAAGCCAGGTCCCAGCCGATCGGCCCACGCCAGGCATCCTCGAAGTCTGTCCACACCGGTCCGGTCGGCGTGTACAGCAGATTCCCAGGATGGGCGTCACCGTGTAGCGGCACCGACTTCGACCCGGCCGCCAGCAACTCGTCGCTGATCCGAACCGCGTCCCGCGCCAGCATCACCAGGTCGTCATCGGAGGCCACCGGATCACCCACCGACCGCAGGAACGCCACCACCTCCGGCACGTCCATCGGCGGCACACCGGGCAGTTCACCGGGATAGTCGCGCAACACGCCGTGCAGATCGGCCAACAGCGGCCCGACCTCGGCAGGCCGGTACACGTGATCCGGCTCATGGGCGACGTAGGTCCAGAAGGTCAGCGTCCGACCCAGATGTTGGTGTGGCCCGACCAGCAGCAAACGACTGGGCGACACGACCGGCGCACCGGAGCCAGCCAGCCAACCGGCCAGCGCGACATCCTTCGCCAGTGTGGCCGCCACCTCGGTCCGCACCAGAGCGGTCAGCCCACCGACCCGGGCCACCACGGGAGCGGGCGCCAGGTGCACCAGCACGTTCGCCCCGTCCTTGAGCACGACGGGATCCGTGCACACAACGCCGTGCTCCGCTGCGACCTCGACGGCCGCGCGTACCGCATGTCGTTGATCGGCCACGGACCGATCATGGCAGCGCGCGCGGCCCTCCGGCCACCGAATTGCCGCTGGTCAGTTGATTGCGGCGAGCTTCGAGGACTCCGACTTGGCGGCCGCGGCCCACTGCTTGGCCAGTTGCTTGACCTGCGGGCTGGAGCCGTGCGCCTGCTCGGTGCTCAACGCCTGCCGCGACGCCGCCAGGTTGGCCTTCATGAACTGGAGCCACTGCATGTCGAAGCTGGTGCCCTTGGCCGACGTGGCCTGCCGCAGCTGGCTCGCGGACAGCACACCGGCGCCGGTGTTCGACGACGGCGCGGCCTGGCCCCACTGGGACAGCCACGTGGTCAGCGTCGTCACCGACACGGAGTCCTTGGAGATCTGACCGGCCAGCGCGCGCACCCGCGAGTCCGTACTGGACTTCGCCGCCGCGTTCGCCAGGGCGACCGCCTGCTGGCGCAGCAGCACGGCGTGCTTGGTGAACGTCACGTCCGTCTGGTTGTGATGCTCCGCGGTCGTGGTCGGCGGGCTGCTCTGCCCGGAAGCCGGTGCGGAAGGCGGGGCACTCGCCGGCGCGCTGGACACGGGCTGGCTGCTGCTCGGCGGGTTACCGAAGGACTGGCCGTTCCCGGCTCCGGGCGCTGCGGGCTTCTCGGCGTTCACGCAGCCTGCCAGGCCAAGGACGGTGGCGCTGAGCAGCACGGCAGCCGCAGTGCCACGGATGGCGATTGTTCGCACGTCTGTTTTCCCCTCTATGGCCCGACGTTCCGGCGCTGCCAGCGCGGGCACGGCCTGCAGAGCTGCCGACACCTTAACGTTCGGCCCACGAGGCCGTTCTGTTAGCAGGGCCGGTCCACACCATCCCGTTATTCACCCTGGTGACGCCGATCACGCCGGAGGTGGGGTGTGCGGCCCTGCGCAGCCTGCCCCAGGGGCTCGGTCTACGATCCGGAATGAGCTTCGTGGTCGTATGTCGGAGCCCGACAGGGACACCAGGTAGTGCAGGAGGCACCGTGACGGCAGTAGCCCCCAAGCCGATAGCTACCCGCCCGTATCCGGCGCGGGAATCGGTCAAGGGTTCGTACTTGCTGCGGATGTTCCGTACGACGGACCCGAAGATGCTCGGCATCATGTACCTCAGCACGTCGTTCGCCTTCTTCCTGGTCGGCGGCGTGATGGCGCTGCTGATGCGGACGGAGCTGGCCCGTCCAGGGCTCCAGTTCCTCTCGCAGGAGCAGTACAACCAGCTGTTCACCATGCACGGCACGATCATGCTGCTGCTGTACGCGACGCCGATCCTGTTCGGCTTCGCGAACTACATCCTGCCGCTGCAGATCGGTTCCCCTGATGTGGCGTTCCCGCGGTTGAACGCGTTCTCGTACTGGCTGTACCTGTTCGGCGGCCTGATCGTGCTGTCCGGCTTCCTGACGCCGGGCGGTGCCGCTGACTTCGGCTGGTTCGCGTACACGCCACTGTCCGACGCGATCCACTCGCCCGGTGTCGGTGGCGACCTGTGGATCGTCGGCCTGGTGGTGTCCGGCCTCGGCACGATCCTGGGTGGCGTCAACATGACCACCACGGTGATCTGCCTGCGGGCGCCCGGCATGACGATGTTCCGGATGCCGATCTTCACCTGGAACATCCTGGTCACCAGTGTCCTGATCCTGATGGCCTTCCCGATCCTGACCGCCGCGCTGCTCGGCCTGCTGGCCGACCGGCACCTCGGCGCGCACATCTTCGACCCGGCCAACGGTGGCGTCATCCTCTGGCAGCACCTGTTCTGGTTCTTCGGCCATCCAGAGGTCTATATCGTCGCTCTACCGTTCTTCGGCATCGTCTCGGAGATCTTCCCTGTCTTCTCCAGGAAGCCGTTGTTCGGCTACCGCGGCCTGATCTACGCGACGCTGTCCATCGCGGCCCTGTCGGTCACCGTGTGGGCGCACCACATGTACGCCACCGGCGCCGTGCTGCTGCCGTTCTTCTCGTTCATGACGTTCCTGATCGCGGTGCCCACCGGTGTGAAGTTCTTCAACTGGATCGGCACCATGTGGAAGGGGCAGTTGACCTTCGAGACCCCGATGCTGTTCAGCGTCGGCTTCCTGGTCACGTTCCTGTTCGGCGGTCTGACCGGCGTACTGCTGGCCGCGCCCGCCATCGACTTCCACGTGTCCGACACGTACTTCGTGGTGGCGCACTTCCACTACGTGCTGTTCGGCACGATCGTGTTCGCCACCTACGCCGGCATCTACTTCTGGTTCCCGAAGATGACCGGCCGGATGATGAACGAGCCGTTGGGCAAGCTGCACTTCTGGACCACGTTCATCGGCTTCCACATGACGTTCCTGGTGCAGCACTGGCTGGGCGCGGAGGGCATGCCGCGCCGCTACGCCGACTATCTGCCATCGGACGGCTTCACCACGTTGAACACGGTGTCCACCATCGGCTCCTATGTGCTGGGTGCCTCGGTGCTGCCGTTCATCTACAACGTGTTCAAGTCCTACCGGTACGGCGAGGTCGTCGAGGTGGACGACCCGTGGGGCTACGGCAACTCGCTGGAGTGGGCCACGTCCTGCCCGCCACCTCGGCACAACTTCACCGAACTGCCCAGGATCCGCTCCGAGCGGCCGGCGTTCGAACTGCACTACCCGCACATGGTCGAGCGAATGCGGGCCGAGGCGGCCGTCGGTCACCACGGACCCAAGGAACCGGTCAATGCCGGTGGTGCCACGTCGCCCATCGGCGGGGACAGCAGCGGCGACGCCTGACCCGGGACGTCGACCACCTTCGTTCGAGGACACGAGCCCCGGCACCGCACCAGCGGCCCGGGGCTCGTCCATGCCAGGAGGAGGGCCCATGACCAGTGAGGACTCGATGCCGGACGGCGATCCGGCTGCGACTCCGGTACTGATCACCGTGACCGGGCCGGACAAGCCGGGCGTGTCGTCCGTGCTGTTCGCCGTGCTGGCCAGGCAGGGGGTGCACCTGCTGGACGTCGAACAGGTGGTGATCCGGCAACGGCTGGTGCTCGGCGTGCTGGTCAACGCCTATCACGACCCGGAAGGCCTGCAGGAGGCCGTCGAGCAGGCCATGGCCACGGTCGGCATGCAGGTGGACGTCGAGGTCGGCGCCGACTCGACCAGTCCGGCCCAACTGGGTTCGACCCATGTGCTGGTCGTGCTCGGCAGGCCGATCACCGCACGGGGATTCACCGAGGTGGCTCGGCGGCTGGCCGCGCTCGGCGTGAACATCGACGCCATCTCCAGGGTCGCCGACTATCCGGTGACCGGCCTGGAACTGCGGGTGTCGGTGCCGGCGGACGGTTCGGACCCCGAGTTGCGCTCCGCACTGGCCGACGTGGCGGCCGATGTCGGCCTGGACATCGCGTTCGAGCGGGCGGGCCTGGCCAGGCGGGCCAAGCGGCTCGTGGTGTTCGACGTCGACTCCACCCTGGTGCAGGGTGAGGTGATCGAGATGCTGGCCGCACGGGCAGGCCGTGAGGCCGAGGTGCGGGAGATCACCGAGGCCGCGATGCGCGGTGAACTGGACTTCACCGAGTCGCTGCGCAGGCGGGCCGAGACACTGGCCGGCCTGCCGGAATCGGTGCTCGCGGACGTGGCGAACGAGTTGCGGCTCACCTCCGGCGCGCGGACCACCGTGCGCACGCTGAAACGGCTCGGCTTCCGCTGCGGCGTGGTGTCCGGCGGGTTCATGTCGATCATCCAGCGCCTGGTGGACGACCTCGGGCTGGACTTCGCGGCGGCCAACGAACTGGAAGTGGTGGACGGCCGGCTGACCGGGCAGGTGATCGGCCCGATCATCGACCGGCCTGCCAAGGCCGAGGCGTTGCGCAGGTTCGCCGCCGAGGCGGGCGTGCCGCTCGCCCAGTGCGTCGCGATCGGGGACGGCGCCAACGACATCGACATGATCTCGGCGGCCGGGCTGGGGGTCGCGTTCAACGCGAAGCCCGCACTGCGGGAGGTCGCGGACACGGCGTTGTCCTACCCGTTCCTGGACGCGGTGCTGTTCGTGCTCGGTGTGACCAGGGCCGAGGTGGAGGCCGCGGACATCGCGGACGGCATGGAACCGACGCGGCTGTGACCGGCGTACTCGAACCACTGGCTGCCCGCTACGCGAGTTGGCTCGCCCTGCCGGCCGCCGACACCGTTGTCGACGTCGTCGACGACCCGGCCGAGGTCCGTGCGATGCCGGTGATCCTGCGCATCGAGCGCGCGAACCCGCCCAGCCGGACGGCGTTGCTGGAGGCAGCCGCTGCCGCTGCTCTTGCCGTGTGCCTCGACCCGCTGGCCTCGGCAGATGGCCCGTGGCACGACGAACTCGTGGCCTGGACCGCGGCGCACATCCGCAAGGTGTCGCGGCGGGCGCGGGGCGCGCACTGGGCAGCGGTCGCCGAACTGCCCGGCCGGACCATCAGGGTCGGTGACGCCGAGGTCAGGGCGTTGCTGCCGGGCCGGGTGGTGGACACGCCCAAGGAGGTCAGCAGGCTGCAGATCTCCGGCAGCGAGCTACCGCCCGACGAGCCGGGTCCGCCGCCGGCAGGAGTGCCCGTGCTGTGGCTGAACCCGGGCGTCGCGATGACGGCGGGCAAGGCCGCCGCTCAGGTCGGACACGGCACGATGCTGCTCGCCGCGCTGCTGGCCGCCAGTGACCGGTCCGCCGGACTGGCCGACTGGGCGGCGGCGGAGTGCCGATGTGCCGTGCGGCCGGCCACCCGTCGGCAGTGGGCCGAGCTGTATCCCGGTGACGACCCGCTGCGGGCGTGGCAGGAGCGGGCAGTGGTCGCGGTGCGCGATGCCGGGTTCACCGAGGTGGCGCCGGGCACGGTGACGGTGCTGGCGCAGTGGCCTGTCTCGGTGTGAAGTGAATATTGTCCGGTGGACAGAAGTTCGCTGACGCGTTGTGTTCGTTCGGGCCCGGTGGGTAGTTTCTCGTCTCGTGCCCCTATCTGACAACGTTGTCACAAGACGCTCGGTGCTCGCCGCGATCGCGGCGGCAGGTGGCCTCGGCCTGGTGGGCGGTCTCGGCCTGCCAGCCGGCGCCGCCGCCCTCCCTTCGGCCGCGTTGCCCTCGGCTTCTGTTGCGGCCAAACAGATCCGTGACGAGTTCCTGCACGCGTGGCGTGGCTACCAGAAGTTCGCCTGGGGCCATGACGAGGTGCATCCACTGACCGGCACGTTCAGCGAGTTCTTCGTCGACGGTCACCCGATCGGGCTGTCCATCATCGAGGCGCTGGACACGCTGTACGTGATGGGACTGGACGACGACCTGGCCGCCGGAGTGGCGTGGATCGAGCAGAATCTCGATTTCGACATCGACGGCGACTTCCACGTGTTCGAGGCGATCATCAGGGTGGTCGGTGGCCTGCTGGCCGGATATCTCGCCACTGGCAACAAGAAACTGCTCGCGCTCACCGTGGACATCACCGACCGGCTGATGCCGGCGTTCGCGTCGCCGACCGGGATGCCGTACCAGTTCGTCAACCTGCACACGGGCGCCGTTTCCGGCACCACACCGCCGTTGGCCGAGATCGGCACCAACATCCTGGAATTCGGTGTGCTGTCGCGGATCACCGGTGACCCCAAGTACTTCAACGCGGCGAAGAAGGCGTACCGGTTCGCGGTGGCGCAGCGCTCGTCGCTCGATCTGATGGGGACCAGTCTCAATGTGGAGACGGGGGAGTGGGCCGACAATGTCGACCAGGCGCCGAATCCGCCGGTCGACTCGTTCTACGAATACCTGTGGGGCGGCTGGGCACTGCTCGGTGACACCGAATGCCGTGACTGGTTCCACCTGTTCAACGACGCGATGACCGAGCACATGGTGGAGACCTTCAACGGCAACACCTGGTACAAGCAGGTCGATTTCACCACAGGTGCACTGCTCGGCCGTGGCCAGTCCGAGTTGGCGGCGTTCTGGGGGGAGATCCTCGATGCCGCTGGTGACAGGGCGCTCGGTGCGGCCTACTACCGGTCCTGGACGGCCGTGCTGGACAAGTTCCCCGTGCTGCCGGAAGGCATCGACTACACCACGTTCGCGGCGACATCGGCCGGCAACCAGTTCCGGCCGGAATACGTGAACGGTTCGTTCGACCTGTTCTTCCAGACCCACGACCAGTTCTACGCGAAGACCGCATGGCAGTATTTCCAAGGAATGCGGGCCAATGCGCGAACGGCGAACGGCTACACGATCCTCGATGACGTGACGACCACGCCGATGGTCCAGGGCGATCTGTTCCCGGCCTACGGTTTCGCGGAGAACTTCAAGTACCTGTACTTGATCTTCGCCGACACGCCACGGTTCGACCGGCGGAACTTCTACCTGTCCACGGAGGGCAAGGTGTTGCGCGGGCTGCGACGGTCATAGGACTCTTCGTCATCGCGACCCGCTGCTTCGTGCTGCGGGTCGCGATGTCGCTGTCCGCCGACGAAGCTGATCCCCTTGGTCAGTGCGAGGCTCACCAGCGCCGCGATCAACATCGGCGGGATGAGCTGCAGGCCGGTCATCTGGGACACCACCAGCGTCGATCCCAGCGGTGTCTTGGTCATGCCGACGTTGCAGGCAACCATCATCGAGGTGGCGAGCACCAGGTAGTAGCCAGGGTGTCCGCTCCACAGCGCTGCCGTGCGGCCGATGCAGTACCCGACGAGGAACATCGGGATGATGATGCCGCCCTTCCAGCGGCCGGCCAGCGTGACGGCAGCGCCGAGCAGGTGGGCGGCGGCGGCCAGCAGCAACACCGTCCCGGTCACCTTCGCTGTCCCGACCAACTGCGTCAGCTGTGTCTCGCCGAAGGTCAGCCCGTAGGGTGAGAGGTACGCGAGCGCTCCGAGCACGATGCCAGCGACCGGCGGGCGTGCCCACGGCGGCAGTGCGCCGAATGCCTTGGCGCAGCTGCGGATCAGGAACGCGAACAGGTGTGCCACCAGCGTTCCGCCGATACCGCCTGCCAGTCCCCACAGCAGGTCCAGCGGTCGAAGACCTGATGTCGCCGTCAGGGTGAAACGCCACTCAGGAGCCAGATCACGCCCGGTCAACAGGATGTAGACGCCGTAGCTGGCCAGCGACCCGACACACGCGGGCACCAGCGACTCGTAGTACTCCAAACCCTTGCGGTGCAGGATTTCCAGGGCGAACACGCTGGCGCCGAGCGGGGCACCGAACAGCACGGTGAACCCGGCCGCCATGCCGGTCACGGTCAGTACGCGCAGCCCGGCCGAGTCCAGCCGGAGACGCCTGCCCAGCCATGAGCTGATGGAGCCGGTCGTCTGCATCAGGGCGGGCTCAGGTCCGATGCCACCGCCGACCGCGATGCCGATCAGGGACAGTGGCAGCAGGGACACCAGCGGGCGCAGGCGAGGCGGGCCGCCGTCGACGTGCACGCTGTCGATGAAGACGCCGGGTTCGCCCGGGTCACCGAGTACGCGCATCAGCGCGCTGATCAGCAGGCCCGCGAGGATCAGCAAGCCCCACTGCACGAGGTTGGAGTGCCGGCCCGGCCACAGCGGCAGTTCCGCCAGCGCCAGGACCCCGAGGTAGAGCGTGCTCGCGAGGCCGCCCACGATCCCGGCCAGCGCGCTGGTCCACAGCACCCGCAGTCCTCGGGCGCTGGCGGACTCGTCTCGCGTCGGCGGAGCGTCGGTGCTGGTCACCCGTGCTCCTTCCTGGCCCACAGTCTAAAGTAGGTCAGGAACTACGCCGTGGAATCTCCGTCGTTGCGGTCCCGGCTAGCCGACGGGCGCGGCCTCATCGAGCCTGCGCAGCGCGCCGCGGACGACGTCCGGATCGGTGGTGGACCAGAACGGCGGCAGGGACGCACGCAGGAAGCTGCCGTAACGGGCGGTGGCCAGGCGTGAGTCGAGGATGGCCACGACGCCCTTGTCACCCATGGACCGCAGCAGCCGGCCGGCACCCTGGGCGAGCAGCAGTGCCGCGTGGGTGGCGGCGACGGTGAGGAAGCCGTTGCCGCCGCGGGCCGCGACGGCGCGTTGCCGGGCCGAGGCGAGCGGGTCGTCAGGGCGGGGGAAGGGAATGCGGTCCACCACGACCAGTTGCAGGGACGGGCCGGGCACGTCGACGCCCTGCCACAGGGACAGGGTGCCGAACAGACAGGTGCGTGGGTCCTCGGCGAACTTGGTGACCAGCAGCGATGTCGCGTCCTCGCCCTGGCACAGGATCGGGTGGTCGGAGCGTTCGCGCAGGACCTCGGTGGCCTGCTTGGCGGCCCGCATCGAGGAGAACAGGCCCAGCGTGCGGCCGCCGGCGGCGTCGACGAGTTCGAGCAGTTCGGCCAGGAAGGGCTCGCCGAGTCCGTCGCGACCAGGCGCCGGCAGGTGCTTGGCGATGTAGAGGATGCCGCTGCGCTCGTGCATGAACGGCGAGCCGACGTCCAACCCGGTCCACTTCGGACTGTTGCTGGCGTCGGACGGCGGTTCCTTGTCGGTCGCTGTGCCTTCCGCCTTGCGCACGGCAGAGCTGACGGTCGGCAGGCCCCACTGCCTGGCGAGTGTGTCGAAGGCGCCGCCGAGGGTGAGCGTGGCCGAGGTGAGGACCGTGGTGTGCTGGCCGAACAGGCGTTCGCGGAGCAGACCGCCGACGCCCAGCGGCGCCACCCGGACGGATGCGGGGCGGTCGTTGTCGCCGGAGATCCAGACGACGTCCCTGCGGTGGGCTTCGTCCTCGTCGAAGGCGCCGAGCAGGCGGTCGGCGGTGTCGTGGGTGTCGTCCAGCATGGCGCGGGCGAGTTTGTGGGCGGTGGCGTCGGCGAGGTCGTCCTTCTGGGCGGCGCGTTCCGGGCCGATCGCGGCGATGCAGGCCCGAGCGGCGTCCCGGACGGCGCGCAGGGTGTTGCGGAGTGTTTCGGGCAGGTCGTCCAGCCGGCCGGGCGGTAGTTCGGTGAGCATCAGGGTGAGCCCGTCGGCCGCCTCGGCCAGCCGGTCGGCGATCTCCTGGTCGATGAGGCGGCCGGTGCGGCGGGCGGCTGTCGTGACGCTGCCGCCGCTGATCTCGGCCGTCGCGGCGGAGGTCACGCGGTCCACCAGGTCGTGGGCCTCGTCCACGACGACGACGTCGTGTTCGGGGAGGACCTGGTAGCCCTCGAGGGCGTTGATGGCGAGCATCGCGTGGTTGGTGACGACGACGTCGGCGCGGCCGGCTTCGGCGCGGGCGCGTTCGGCGAAGCAGTCGGAGCCGACGGGGCAGCGGGAGATGCCGAGGCATTCCGGGCCGCTGACCGAGACCTGCCGCCAGGCCTGCTCGCCGACGCCGGGGACCAGTTCGTCGCGGTCGCCGGTCTCGGTGTCGCTGGACCACTCGTGCAGGCGCTTGACCTGGCGGCCGATCGCGGAGGCGGCGAACGGGTCGAAGAGGGCGCCGTCGTCGGGTTCTTCCGGGGCACCGGTGTGGATGCGGTGTAGGCAGAGGTAGTTGCGGCGGCCCTTGAGGATGGCGAAGGTCGGAGTGCGGCCCAGCAACGGTTTCAGCGCTTTGGCGAGGCGGGGCAGGTCGCGATCCACGAGTTGGCGTTGCAGCGCGATGGTGGCGGTGGAGATGACGACGGTCCCGCCCTCGACGACGGCGTGCCGGATCGCGGGGACGAGATAGGCGAGGGACTTGCCGGTGCCGGTGCCGGCCTGGACGGCCAGGTGCTCGCCGGTGCGGATACTGCGAGCGACCGCCTCGGCCATGTCGACCTGCCCCGACCGCTCGGCGCCCCCGACGGCGGCCACGGCGGCGTTCAGGAGAGTGGCCACGCCGGGCACGATCGTCCCGTCAGGCGCGGTGTTCTCGGCGATGATCTCGGAGGCGGTGCGCTCAGCCGCGGTGCGCTGGTTGCCCACGCGCTTGCCAGTCCCCGGCGCCGAAGCGGCGGCCTTGGCGGCATGCAGCGCGGCGGTGTTGGTGGTGTTCGAGTCGCCAGACGAGGCGGACTTGGCGGTGTCGTGCCCGGCGTTGGTGGTGCCCGACTCGACAGGTTCGGCCGGCTCGGCGTCAGACCCGGCGGGCGGGGTGGGGTCGGTGCTCGACGTGGTGGTGCCCTGGTCGACAGACGCGGCGGCCTTGCCGGTGCGCCGCTTGGCGGGCTTCGCGCTCGGCTTGTCGGGCGCGGCAGACGCAGCGAGCGTCGCGGCAGGCTCGCCGAACGGCAAGGCCGCGTCGGACTCGGCAGGCGCGGTGCCGGCGGCGCCCGCGCTGGTCACGGCACTCGCGGGGGTCGCATCGGTCACGTCGGTGGGGAACTCGGGCACGCCGTTGACCGTACCCGGCCACCCCGTCAAGCCAGCCGACCCTCACCCAGCCCGCCCCGCGTGTCGACCCTTCCCGCTCATGTCTCGACCCTCGCCACGTGCCCTGACCTCCGCCTGCATGTGTGTTGATCTCGACTTGAAGGCTGTAGCCGGCACCCGGCTCCGCCGGCACTTCAGGCACCGGCCTGCGGTGCCGGTTGGTCAGGATGTCGGGACCGTTCGCCGTGGGAACGCACAATCCGTGACCGAGCGGATCGGGACCCGCGACCGTCAGGTCGTGTCCATCGTGTCGGTGCTCTGCCGCGGTGTGCTGGTCTGCTGCGGCACGGTGGTCGGCACAGGCTCCGCGGAGTCCGTCTCCATGGCCGTGTCGGCCTGCTGCGTGGCATCCATCTCCATACCCGACTCCGACTCCTCGTCGGAATCGATGATGCGCTTGGATTTGCGCTTCGCGGTGGTCGTAGTGGTCGTGGTCGTCGATGGTTGCGGACCGGACTCCGAACCCGCGCGCACGTCGTCCCGGTGCTGCCGGCGGGCCTGCCGGTCATCGAGAGCCTCGTAGCTGCCCAGGCCCGTGTCGCGTACCGCCGTCTTCCGGGACAGTGACTTCTCGGTGTCGGCACCGACCTCGGCCACCTCCTTCTCACGTTCGGCCTTCGACACCCCCTTGGTGGCCAGGTCGCGGTCTGCCGTGAGTTTCGCCAGGGCGATCTTCCGCTTCTCCGCCTCGGTCAGCTTGACCTTGACCGACATCGTGCCGTCCTGCGAGGTGTAGGACGCCTCGCCGGCGAAGCCCTCCACCTTGACCGCCCGGTACGCCGTCGTGCTGTTCAGCAGCTCCTCCAGGCTTGAGGCATAGCCTTTGGTCTGGCACCCCTTCAACGTGATCACACGTTTCCCCGCCGGCATGCCTTTCCCCTTCAGCCAGCCCGCCAGTTGCGTGTACGTCATTCCGCAGAACGTCGTCGGGCTACCGTGCGAATACAGCCACAGGTTCTCGCCGTCACCGAGTGACCCGATGCCCGCTATCGAGCCCAGCGGTTCCGGGCATGTCTTCTGCAGCCCTTTGAGTCCATTGAAGATGGTGGCCTTCTTCTTGTCCGACCAGCCCGAATGTATCAGTGGTACCAGCATCAGCCGGCCTTTCTCCTGAAGTTCCTGACGGGTCGCTAGTCCGTCGAATCGTCCATGTCCTCGTCGTCCAGCCCCAATTCCCTGCCCTCGGCCAGTTTTATGGGCTTGGCGTCCTCGACCTCGAAGCCCGGCAACTCCCAGTCGGCCTCGATCTCCGGAGCCGTGACGAGGGTCGGCAGCAGATCCGTCAGCCAGGCCCGCTTGTGTTCGGCCGGATGCTGTTGCCAGTCCGCCCCCCACTTCTCGGCGAGCGTCCCGGCCGCCGGTCCGACCCAGTCCACGCCGTACAGGTCCCGGAACGCCGACGCCTGCTCGTCGGTCACCCAGTCGAACGGACCTTCGACCGGCGTGACCGGCTCGACGTCGCGGGCCACCGGCACCCGAGGCACCCAGGCCTGGGCCACCGGGTCGAACCAGCTGTCGGAGCCCGAATCGTGCGCCCACCACTCCTGGCGGTCGGTGCGGTAGATCTCCCAGTAACCGGTGGCCGCGTTCCACCGCGGCTTGCTCGTGTCCTCGACCTGCTGGACCACCTGCTGCGGCTGTTCTGGTTGCTCCCACTGGCCCAGCAACCGGTCCAGTTCGTCGCACTGCTTGCCCACGTCCCAGGACTGCCAACCGGACCAGGCGGTGAGGGTGTCCAGGTGGGCGGCAAGCCCGTCGGCGTCATCGTTGCGCCATGTCTGGCCCGACCACGCCTTGTCCAGGCGCTCGGCCAGCGTGTCCTTCTGCAGGACCCACGAAATCCTGCTGCTGATGTCGGTCACCGCGCGAGCCTAAGTTGGTGTTCGCCGCCTGCCGTGCGTCAACGAGCAGTCATTGGCGCAACGACTGGTGCGCCACCGGCCGCGGGTACTGGTTGGCGATCATGGCTGCGGACTTGACTCTGGTGCGCCGGTTCGAGCTGTCGGACCCCGAGCTGGCGTCCGCCGGCATGACCTCGGTGCTGCTTGTCGTGGATGCCCAACAGAACATGCTGCTGCCGCCCGAGCCCGTCCCCGACGCGGCCACCATCAGCCAGGCCATCGAGTGCACGCTGCGCGACGCCCAACCAGCCGTCGACGTCGCAGCCAGCGTCGAAGCCGAACTGGCCGACGCAGGCGTCCAGATCACAGAAGCCGCCGACCTCAAGTCTAGAGCAGCTGGTACATCACATGTAGCCCAACCAGTCCGTGCTTCGGATGGTGGAACGCCTCCGGCACCGTGGTCAGCACCTCGAACCCGAGTGACCGCCACAGCGCCACCGCGCCGGTATTCGTCTCCACGACGGCGTTGAACTGGATCGCGTGATAACCGGCGCCCCGCGCCCACTCCACCACGTGCTCGCCCAGCGCCCGCCCGACACCCTGACCCTGGCTCGCCGGGTCGACCATGAAACTCGCCGTCGCCACGTGCGCTCCGCGCCCCGGTCGGTTCGGGCCCATCTTGGCCGACCCCAACACCACACCGTCGCGCACCGCGACCACCGTCCGGCCGGGCGGCGACTCCATCCACAACGGCTCGGCCGTCGCCTCGGTCAGCCCTGACGGGTAGGCGTAAGTCTCGCCGTCCGCGACGATCCGCTCGAAGAACGGCCAGATGTCGGCCCAGTCGGCGTGTTCCGCAGCCCTGATCAACATGGCCGCGACCTTAACTTTTTCCGAACCGAAGCCAAGGCCGACCCCGGCTTTGTCCGGTCACGGCGCGTGACGACTGCTTTGTCCAGCCTACGCAACGTTGTCGAGTCCTTCGTCACATTGACACTCCATTAGGTATGGCTAACCTAACTTTCGTCTCACGCGATCAACCGGGTGACCTCCTCGGAACGGAGTACGTCCATGACCACCGATGTCGCCGCCAAAGCGGCAACGTCGACCGCCGGCACGTCGTCGCTGAGCCTTCGCAGGCTGCACGGCGCTGCCGTCGTCCGGATCGCCTTCGGCGTGATCTGGGCCATCGACGCAAGCTTCAAGTGGCTGCCCGGCTTCGTGCACGGACAGACCCTCGGCAAGGAACTCGGCGCGGGCGCCGACATCCAGACTCCCATTGTCCACCAATGGATCCAGCTCTGGCACGGCGCGGCGGAAGCCAGCCCGAGCGGGTTCGCGATCGGCACCGGCATCATCGAGACGGTGATCGCCATCTGCATGCTGCTCGGCGCGTTCTCCAACGCCCTGTTCGTCGGCAGCGCGGCGTTCTCGTTCGGCATCTGGTCGGCTGCCGAAGGCTTCCACCTGCCCTGGTCCAAGCCCGGCATCACCGACCTCGGGCCGTCCGTCGCCTACATCATCGCGTCGCTGGTGATGCTCTTCGCCGCAGCCGGCGCCACCTGGAGCGTCGACGGCTGGCTACGCCCCCGGATGGGCCGCTTCGCGTGGCTCTGCAGCCCGTCCCCTGAAGAACTCGGCAGGTAGGAGGCACGGGCCGGCCCGGTCACACCCCGGCCGGCGCGCTGTCGTACACGCCCCGCACGTAGTCCAGAATCCCGGCGCGGTCGGCCGACAGCACGAAACCCTTGGCGATCAACGGCTTCAGCAGCCGGTCGTACGCCGCCACATACCGGTCCACGCTGCCGTACCGCGCGGTCAGCTGGGCTGACGTGAACGGCTGCCAGCCGCCGAAGTTGCCGCAGGTCTGGGCGATCGACGTGGTGACCACCGGCGGCACCGACACCGGTCCGGGCGCACCGAGCGACAGCCGCACATCCGGGAACGTCACGCCACCGAGCGGCTGGTTGTCCGCGTCCACCACCGGCACCCGCAGCGAAACGCCGGGCAGGAAGTTGAACAGCGGCAACGTCGGGTCGCCACGGTCCAGATCGGGCGCGGCAGGTCCGGCCTTCAGCGCGAACCGGGTCGACCGGGGCAATGACGGCGCGAAGCCACGCAGCCCACGCACACCGACCTGCCGGGCCAGTCCCATGATCGCGTCGCGCGCGAACGGCCTGCTGTCCACCGGGTTCAACGCCGGGATCGGCGTCCCGTTGATGGCGCAGCCGAGTTGGTTGGCCGTCACACCGGCCGGCACAGCGATGGACGGCACGTGCGCGGCAGGGATGTTGTACTCGCGTAGGTCGGATGGCAGCCGCGCCGTGTTGAAGATGCTCGCCCGCACCCGGTAGAAGTCGGTGTACGCGGTGACGTCGACCAGGAACGGGTCGGTGGACGGGTGGCGCAGCAACTGTGCCGGGGTCAGCGGCACACCGTTCTGTTCGACGTACGACGTCTGGGTCGTGAACCCGCGCTCCTTGTTGAGCTGGTTGATGCCCAGCCAGTTGCCGTCGCCGTCCTGCGTGTAGGCCCCGTCGAACACCCGCCGAGGCGCCAGTCGGGATCCCCCGTTGAACCCCTCGGCGATGAACGCGTCGGCGAACCAGGCGCTCTGGCTGTCCGAGCCGAGCAGCAGTCTGTCGAACGTCGGGATACCGGCCGTCGCACCGACCCGGCCGTCGTCGCCCCGCAGCAGCAGACCGAAGTCGCGCATGACGACCTCGCCGACGCCCTGCGCGTTCGCCGGCACGGTGGCGTTGACCGGCGGGTTCGTGCCGTTCGGGCCCTGCCACTGCACACGTGCCCAGGACAGGCCGTTGTCCTGCAGGAAGCCGTTGCCGAGGCCGGCCGGATACTGAATCGTGTTCGGCGTACCGGACAGCAGGCCGGGGAAGTTCTGCAGCGAGTCGAGCAGGAACGGGTTACCCCGGTTCTCCGCCTCGACGAGGATGCCGTCACTGCGCGGCTGGCCGTGTGCCGCCGTGATCAACTCGAACTGCGCCGAGTAGTCGTAGTCGCCGGCAGCGTCCTTCGGCAGGTCCGCCAGGCCGACGATCTGCTCGTCCGGATCGACCACCCCGGTCACCGTGCCGACCAGCCGAACATAGGCGGCACCGTGGAAAGTGCCCACCGGCTGGATGCTGGACACGGTCACGGACGTGATCCGCGACGAGTCGTGCTGATCGTGCCCAGAGCCGGTCGCCGCCACGGCGGGAGTCGCGCTGAGCACCGCGAGGGCAACGGCGATGACACTGAACCGGATTGACGCCACGGCGGCACCGTACGTGACGTGGGACCGGCGGAACAGGTTCAGCGGCGATGTTGCCGATCTGAACCGAAACCGAACCAGGTTCTAGTGATCCAGTGCGATGACACCGTCCGGGATCTCGTCGTTCCTGCGCGTCTTCGCCCAGCCGTTGCGCCGCCTCGCCAGCCGGAAGACCGCGCGCCACGACGTGATGTAGAACGTGTAGATGTACGCGGCGTAACCGGCGCCGTAACCGAGCGCGCGCAGGAAGCTGCCTTGCCGCTCACACTTCCACCAGTAGATCGGCCCCCAGATCACGAACGGCAGCACGCCGAACGACCCGTAGACCGCGAACAGGATCCACGCGCCACCGGTGAACCACTGCCACACCCAGCCGGGATCGGTGATCGTCCTACCGGTCAGCAACACGAACGGGATCGGGTACACGAGGGTGCCGAGCAGTTGCATCCACGGCTGCGCCAGGTAGTACAGCATCTCGGCGGCACCCAGCGTGCTCAGGTGCTTGGAGTCCCAGATCAGCCGGATGTACCTCGCGCACTGCATGGTGCCCTGGCCCCACCGCGTCCGCTGCACCAGGAACCGCCGCAGGCTGTACAGGCCCTCCTGGTCGACGTGGGTGTCCATGGTGAAGCCGGTCCGCCAGCCCTCGGTGAGCAGGTGCACGCCGAGTTCGAAGTCCTCCAGCAGCGACCCGCGCCACGGTTCGCTGCTGTCGCCGGCGATCGAGTCCAGTGCGGACAGTCGGGCGAACTGGCCGTTGCCGCCCATCGAGATGGTGCCGGTGTAGCCGCGGGACTTCTGGATGGCGGCGATGGCGGTACGGAACTCCAGGTCCTGCATCCGCACCATCGTGCTGCCCAGCCAGCGGCGCCAGCCCTTGCTGTGCGGTGGCGGGGTGCCCCGGTTGCTCATCCGCACGTCGATCTGCACGGCGCCGATCCTGCTGTCGCCGAACAGGTTCCGCGCCGAGCACATGTCGAGGCAGTTCGCCGCCGGGCGGCCGTCGGCGTCCACGACCACCAGGATCTGCCGGCCGGTGTCGGAGTGCCTGCCGATCCAGTCCTTCAGTGTCCGGTAGGCCGCGTTCAGCGCGTCACCCTTGCCGGTGCGCGCTGCTGGCCGGTACCGGCGGACCAGGTGGATGAACCTGCTGTGCTCACCGTGCCCGTGGCGCAGGCCCTCCACGACCTGGACGGTCCTGTCGTCCGAGTCGTCGTCGATCACCCAGACGTGCGCCTGCGGGAACGTCCTGCGCAGGTAGGTCACCGTGCCGCCGACGACGGACTCCTCGTCCCGGCACGGCACCAGGAAGTGCCAGTCGAACTGGCTGGGATCGCCCGGCGCCGCAGGCTTGTGCCGCAGGTACGGCACGATGATCACGTAGACGTAGACCAGGAACGCGACGCTCATGGTGAGCGCGATCGCCTGGGTGAAGCCGAGCAGGACGGTGACCGTGCCGTCGTTCATGCGGGACGCCTGGTGGCCAGCCACACGAACAGCACCAGCGCGATCGCACCGCCGAACACGCTGACCAGCGAGCCGATCATGGTGTGGCCCCAGTAGTAGCCGCGGTCGGTGCCCAGCCAGCCGACCAGTGCGGCCAGCGTCATGATCCGTATCTGGTTGACCACGATCAGGATCACGGCGGCCACCCCGAGCGACGCCAGCACCCGCCGCGCGATGGTCGGCCGCAGTGCGATCAGCACGGCCGACACCAGCACCAACGGGATCAGCAGGAAGGCCGACGTGCACTCCGGGGTCATCGTCAGGCCGAGCGGGGTGGCCGAGCCAAGTCCGAAGTAGACGGTTTGGTGACCGGCATCGACATACACGCCGGACGACGTGGTCAGGTGTAGTACCAGGCCGGCGAGGGCGATCTCGGCGGTTTGGTAGGCGCGATGACCGAGCACCAGGGCGACGGTCAACGCCACGAGCGCGGCGATCAACAGGCGGTTGGGTAAGGCGGACGGGCGATGTACCACGACGTCGGTGGTCAACGGTGTCCTTTCCGTCATCACTACCGGGGGAAATTTCGATAAAGGTTGTTTCTTACCCGATCGGCTGGTTGATCTTGTCTCTGTACTACACGATCGGTGGACGTGGACCCTGGCCTCGACCTGGGTGTTCGACCCGCAGTGTGTTTGTCCGACCGGTTCGTGTAGCCAATCAACACAGCTGGGTGATGGGTGTTGACCCTCCGCCTTCAATTCACCATAACGGTCACGCAAGCACGCGTTGTCCCGTCGTGCGCATTCCCGGTCACGCTGGTATCCGCCGGCCGACCGTGTCTCCACAAGGGACCGATTCGGAGGAAATAGATGCGTTTGCGTATCGTGCGTCGTGGTGCCGTCCTGGGGTTAGCCGCGGTAGCGGCGCTGCTGGCCGGCATCGCACCGGCGGCGGCAGCACCGGGTGACGGCTCCGCCTACGGCGTCCAGGTCAACGTCACCCTGCTGGGTGCCGCTGCCGTCCACGTCGGGCCGCTCGCCCCCGCCAGCACGTCCGGCCCGACCACCGACTCGGTGGCCTCGGCGGCCGTACCAGGGGTTCTCACCGCCGGGGTGATGGACACCTCGGCCACCAAGGATCCGAACACCGGGGCGGTCACCGCGACCGCCAGCACCGCCGACGTCGGACTGCCGGTGCTCTCCGGGCTCGGCACGGTCTCCGCCAAGGTCATCGCGGCCAAGTGCGTCGCGACCCAGTCCGGCGAGACCGGCACGGCGACCCTCACCGACGCCGAACTGGGCGGTCTCGGCGCGCTGGCCGTCGATCCGGCGCCGAACACCGTCGTCGCGATCAAGCTCCCCGTGGTCGGCAACGTGGCGACGCTGACCCTCAACGAGCAGATCCACAACAAGGACGGCAGCCTCACGGTCAACGCCTTCCACCTGCACCTGCTCGGTGGCTACGGAGTCGGCAGCCTCGGCTCCGGCGACGTGATCATCTCGTCGGCCACCTGTGGGCCTGCCGGCCTGCCCATCCCGATGGCGTCCGGTGCCGGGCTGTGGATCGGTCTCGGGCTGCTCGGCGCGATCGCCGTGCCGGTCGGCGCGACCGCGATCCGCCGCCGCAGGGCCAGTTTCCCGACCGCGGCCTGACCGGCAGGAGACACACGTCATGTACAAGGTTCCTGGAGCCGGCGGTGCCATGGGCGCTGGTGCCGGCACGCTCGCCTTCACGGGTGCCAACGTGACCTGGTGGTTCGTGTTCGGCGTGCTGTTGGTGATCGCCGGGGTGCTGTCGGTCCTGGTGGGCCGCAGGCGTCGTCGGCTGGCCGCCATCGGCAAGAACACGATCGCTAGTTGACGGAGCCGGCCGGTGGGCGCCCGACCCACCGGCCGGTACCGCGAACCCCGAGAGGCGATCCGCCACACATGGACGTCCAGTTACTCGTCGGCACCCGACCGGAGGCGATCAAGGCGGCTCCGGTCGCCATCGCCCTGGCCCAGCGGTACCACCAGACCGGCCTCCGCCCCGTCATCATCCACAGTGGACAACATCGACAGGTGGTCGAGCAGGCCTTACGACCCTTCGGCCTGCTCCCCGACGAATGGCTGCACGTCCGCAGGGACGACGGGGGCCAGGCCGAACTGTTCGCGGGCCTGCTGCCGGCACTGGACCGGCTGCTGGCCAGGACCAGGCCGGCAGCGGTGATCGTGCAGGGCGACACGTCCACCACGCTGGCCGGTGCGTTGGCCGCGTTCTGGCGGTCGGTGCCCGTCGTGCACCTGGAAGCAGGTCTGCGTACCGGCGACCTGAGCGCGCCGTTTCCCGAGGAGGCCAACCGGCAACTCGTGGCCAGGATCGCCGCGCTGCACCTGGCGCCGACCCAGGCCGCGGCGGACGCGTTGCGCGCCGAGTCGCTGCCCAGCCAGGACATCGTCGTCACCGGCAACACCGTTGTGGACGCGGCACAGCACATCGCGCGGCTGGACCTGCCGCCCGCCGACCCGCTGCTGGTGGCGATGGAGGCCGGGTTGGCCGACACCGGCGGCCGACTGGTGCTGGTCACCGCCCACCGCAGGGAGTCCTGGGGCGCACCGCTGAACCGGATTCTCGCCGCCGTCGGCCGGATCGCCGACGAGCACCCGGACGTGCGGGTACTGCTGCCCGTGCACCCGAATCCGGCCGTCCGGGCCCAGGTGTCGGCGGCGCTGGGCACCCACCCGAGCGTGACCGTCACCGATCCGCTGGACTACCCGGACCTGATCCGGGTGCTGCGGCGCAGCGCGCTGGTGCTCACCGATTCCGGTGGCGTGCAGGAGGAGGCACCCAGCTTCGCGACACCGGTGCTCGTGCTGCGCGACGCCACCGAACGCAGGGAGGCGATCGAGGCGGGCAGGGCGTGGCTGGTGGGCAGCGACACCGACCGGATCGTCGCGCACGCCCGCAGGCTGCTGGCGTACCGGCCGACCTGGCCTGCCGACGAGAACCCGTACGGCGACGGCAAGGCGTCCGCCAGGGTGTTGGACGCGCTGGAGACCCTGCTCAGCCGACCCGAGGTGAGCCGATCAGCGTGACACCGGCGTCGTCCAGCGCGACGAGTGCCGTGTCTACTGTGGACTGGGCTACGCCGGCTGTCAGGTCGAGCAGTACCGAGGTGCGCAGGCCGGCCCGTGCCGCGTCCAGCGCGGTGGCCCGCACGCAGTGATCGGTGGCGATGCCGACGACGTCGACGTGGCTCACGTCGTGCGCGTGCAGCCATTCGGCCAGCGTGACATGGTCAGCAGTGGCGCCCTCGAAGCCGGAGTACGCGGCGGCGTGCTCGCCCTTGGAGAACACGGCGGCCAGCGGTGTCACGTCCAACTCGGGATGGAACGAGGCGCCCGGTGTGCCGCGCACGCAGTGCACCGGCCAGGTGTCCACGAAGTCCGGCTGCTGGCTGAAGTGCGGGCCGGGGTCGGTGTGGTAGTCCCTGGTGGCCACGACCTGGTCGTAGGCCGAGCCCGCCACGTGCGCCGAGATGGCGGCGGCCACCGAGGCACCGCCGGCGACCGGCAGCGAGCCGCCCTCGCAGAAGTCGTTCTGCACGTCGACGACGATCAACGCCTTGGCCATACCGAACTCCTCACATGCTGTGCCTGTTACAGGAACACAGTAGGGATCGCGGGCTCGCCCTGGGACAGCTTCAGGCCCTCCCACGGCACGCTGACCAGCGCGTTGCGCAGCCGTTCCCGACCGTCGGCGAGCGTGGGCAGGTCCGGCACCACGTCCCCGCCACGGACCAGCGGGATCTGGAGTTCCTGGTCGTAGTCGCCACGGTCGGGCGTCGGCTGGCCGTGCGCGGTGAGGTAGACGACCTCCTCCACGGCGGTGCCGGTGTCCCTGTGCCGGCGCAGCGCCGCCTTCCGGCCACCCTTGGACTCCTTGTGCGAGCTGCGTTTGGCCACCGGTCTGCCTGCCACCTCGACCAGCTTGTAGACCATTCCCGCTGTCGGTGCGCCGGAACCGACGACGACCGACGTGCCGACACCGTAGGCGTCCACCGGTTCGGCCCGCAGCGACGCGATGGCGAACTCGTCCAGGTCGCCGGACACCACGATCCTGGTGTTGCGCGCGTCGAGGGCGTCGAGTTGGTCGCGGGCATGCCTGGCCAGCACGCCGAGATCACCGGAGTCGATCCGGATCGCGCGCAGTTCGGGACCGGCCACCTTGATCGCGGTGTCGATGCCGGTGGTGATGTCGTAGGTGTCCACCAACAGTGTGGTGTCCGCGCCGAGCACGTCGACCTGACCCCGGAACGCCTGCTCCTCGGAGTCGTGCAGCAGGGTGAAGGCGTGCGCCGACGTGCCCGTGGTCGGGATGCCGTGCCTGCGGCCGGCCTCCAGGTTCGATGTGGACGCGAAACCGGCCAGATAGGCGGCCCGCGCCGATGCAACGGCGGCCTGTTCGTGGGTGCGCCGCGAGCCCATCTCGATGATCGGCCTGCCGTTGGCAGCGCTGACCATCCGGGCCGCGGCCGACGCGACGGCCGAGTCGTGGTTCAGCACGGACAGCACCAGCGTCTCCAGCAGCACGCCCTCGGCGAAGCTGGCCCGCACGGTGAGCAGCGGCGAACCGGGGAAGTACAGCTCACCCTCGGGGTAGCCGTCGATGTCACCGGAGAACCGGTAGTCGGCCAGCCAGTTCAGCGTGGCCTCGTCGACCACCTTGCTCTCCGCGAGGCGGGTGATCTCCTGGTCGCCGAAGCGGAACCGGGTGATCGCGTCCAACAGCCTGCCGGTGCCGGCGACGACGCCGTAGCGGCGACCGCCGGGCAGCCTGCGGGCGAACGCCTCGAACACGCACGGCCGGTCGCCGCTGCCGTCGGCCAGCGAGCTGGCGAGCATGGTCAACTCGTAGTGGTCGGTGAGCAGCGCGGTGCTGGCGGTCATGGTTGCCAAGCCTAATGGTTTCCACGCACTGACCAGCGAGAAGTGACGTAGGACCAACTTCGCGCCGTTTCGCCACCCGCCGTGGAGTCGCCTGACCGGTCCGGGCGAATCGGGTACGCCGGATCACACTCCGGACAGTGGCGTGCCACCATGGGTGCATGACCACGCCCGTCGCGCAGGAACGGACGCAGGTTGAGCCGGCGGAGGCCGAGCTGGGCGTCGAGGACACGCCTTGGCAGACCGTTGTCTGGAACGACCCGGTGAACCTGATGTCCTATGTCACCTATGTCCTCCAGAAACTGTTCGGCTACGGCCGGGACAAGGCCAACAAGCTGATGCTCGACGTCCACCACAAAGGTAAGGCGATCGTGTCGTCCGGATCGAAGGACAAGGTCGAGGCGGACGTCGCCAAGCTGCACGCTGCCGGCCTCTGGGCCACCATGCAGCGATCCGGCTAGTCGAGTCGACGGGAAGATGTTGATGAATCGCTTCGCTCCTGGTCCTCCCGCGCCACTGGCGCGCCAGGACCTGATCGGAGCCCACCGGTGAACGGCTGGCAGCACAAGGGCGACTGGCTGATCACCGACCTCGACCGCCAGGAGGCCGCGCTGATCCGCGGCCTGGTCCGGCAGGTGCTGGAGATGCTGGAGGTGAGAGCCGAGGAGGCGCCGGAGGACGAACTGGCCGACCTCACCGGTATCCGCACCGGCCCGTCCACAGCGCCGGACGATCCGATCCTGTCCAGACTGCTGCCGGACTTCCACCGGCTCGACGACGACGCACCGTCGCAGGAGGACCAGAATTCGGCGGCTGCCCTGCGGTCGCTGCACGAGCCGGAACTGCTGGACCTGAAGACCGGCGTCGCGGGCGTGCTGCTGGAGACGTGCCCGCCGGACGGTGGACAGGTGCGGCTGACGCTGGAACAGGCCGATGCCTGGCTGACGTCGCTGAACGACGTCCGGCTCTCGCTGGGCACCGCGCTGGACGTCACCGAGGACATGCCGGACGAGCTGCCGACAGACGATCCGAGGGAACCGCACCTGGCCGTCTACCACTGGCTGACCTGGGTGCAGGAGAGCCTCGTCCAGGCGATGTCGGGAGAGCAGCCGCCGGAGTGACAGTGATGCCGAAGTGAAGGCGGGACCGCACAACGCGATCACCGATGTGCCCGGCGTTTCCGTCGGTCACCATCACCGGCTCGGCGAGGGCTGGGCGACCGGCACGACGGTGGTGCTGGTGCCGGCTGGCGCGACCGGTGCGGTGGACGGCCGGGGCGGCGCTCCGGGCACCCGGGAGACCGATCTGCTCGCGCCGGAGAACCTGGTCCGCAGGGCACATGCCGTCTGCCTGACCGGTGGCAGCGCGTTCGGTCTGGCCGCCGCCGACGGCGTGATGCGCTGGCTGGCCGAGCGCAACCACGGTTTCCCGGTCGGCGCGCAGCCGCACGAGGTGGTGCCGATCGTGCCCGCCGCTGTGTTGTTCGACCTGCCGCGCAGCGACTGGGGCAACCGGCCGGACGCCGATTTCGGTTATGCCGCATGCCAATCCGCCACTGACGGTGCTGTCGCGCAGGGCACTGTCGGTGCCGGTACCGGCGCGAAACTCGGGTCGCTGAAGGGCGGCATCGGCACGGCGAGCGTCGTGCTGGAGTCGGGCGCGGTCGTGGGTGCGTTGGTCGCGGCCAACGCGTCCGGTGAGGCCGTCGACCTGGCGACCGGCAGGCCGTGGGCGGCCGACGACGAACTCGACGGCGAGTTCGGCGTGCGGTGGCCGAACTCACCGTTCACCCCGTCGGCTGACGCGACCCCGCTGAACACCACGATCGGTGTCGTCGCGGTCGACGCCGACCTGACCAAGGCCGAGGCCAGGCGGATCGCCATGGCGGGTCAGGACGGTCTGGTCCGCGCGGTCCGGCCTGCGCACCGGATGTTCGACGGGGACACGGTGTTCGCGCTGGCCACCGGTGCCCGGCCGCTGAGCGAGGTGGCCGGGACGTTCGCCGAGCCCGCTCGGGCCGCCGAGTTGGACCGGCTGTGCGCGGCGGCGACCGAGACGTTCGCCAGGGCCATGGTGCACGCGTTGCTGGCGGCGACAGCGGTGCCTGATCTGCCTGCTTACCGGGACGTCTGGCCAGTGGTGTAGCCCACTCTCACATATCGGAAGACGAGGTATCGGCCCGTAGGATGGGGGCGTGCTGGTGATCCGACGTGATCTGGTGGACACGATGGTGGCGCATGCGCGCCGTGACCACCCTGATGAGGCGTGCGGTGTGATCGCCGGGCCGGAGGGCTCGGACCAGCCGGTGCGGCTGATCGAGATGGAGAACGCGGAGCGGTCGCCGACCTTCTACCGCTTCGACTCCGCCGAGCAGTTCCGGGTGTGGCGGGACATGCGGGTCGCCGACGAGGAGCCGGTGGTGATCTATCACTCGCACACGGCCACCGAGGCGTACCCGTCGCGCACCGACGTGTCCTACGCGGGCGAACCGAACGCGCACTACGTGCTGGTCTCCACCCGGGACCCCGAGGAGTACGAGCTCCGCTCGTACCGCATCGTCGACGGCGAGATCACCGAAGAAGAGGTCGAAACGGTGGAATCGTACATGTTCGCCCATACCGGGCGTGACGACACCATCGATCGGCCCTGATTCCCTGCCCGCCGGAATACCCGGTGGGCTGCTGCGCGTCTGGACTCATAGACACCCCTCAGCGGAGGTTTTTCAGCAATGGCCGTCACCGTTTCCATCCCCACCATCCTGCGTACCCACACCGGTGGGGAGAAGTCCGTCGAGGCGAACGGCAAGACCCTGGCCGAGGTCATCGACAACCTCGACGCCAACCACGCCGGCCTCAAGACGCGGCTGGTCAAGGAAGGCGCGCTGCACCGGTTCATCAACGTCTACGTCAACGACGAGGACGTGCGCTTCGCCGGTGGCCTGGACGCCGCCGTCACCGACGGCGACACCGTGACGATCCTGCCTGCGGTTGCCGGCGGAAGGCACTGAGGCCGGACCATGGCCCGGTATGAGTCGCTGCTGGACGCGTTGGGGGACACGCCACTGGTCGGCCTGCCCCACCTGTCGCCTGCGCCGAACGTTCGGCTGTGGGCGAAGCTGGAAGATCGCAACCCGACCGGTTCGATCAAGGACCGGCCCGCGCTGGCCATGATCGAGGCGGCGGAGGCGGACGGCAGGCTCACCCCCGGCTGCACGGTGTTGGAGCCGACCTCCGGCAACACCGGCATCTCGCTGGCCATGGCCGCGAAGCTCAAGGGCTACAAGCTGGTGTGCGTGATGCCGGAGAACACGTCGATCGAGCGTCGGCAGTTGCTGACCGCCTACGGCGCCGAGATCATCAACTCACCGGCCGCCGGCGGCTCCAACCAGGCCGTCGCGTTGGCCAAGAAGCTGGCGGGCGAGCACCCCGACTGGGTGATGCTGTACCAGTACGGCAACCCCGCCAACGCGGCCGCCCACTACCGGGGGACCGGTCCGGAGATCCTGCGGGACCTGCCCACCATCACGCACTTCGTGGCCGGCCTCGGCACCACGGGCACGCTGGTCGGCGTCGGCCGGTTCCTGCGGGAGCAGAAGCCGGACGTGCAGATCATCGCCGCCGAGCCGCGGTACGGGGAGTTGGTCTACGGCCTGCGGAACCTGGACGAGGGGTTCGTGCCTGAGCTGTACGACCCCGAGGTGCTGACCGGGCGGTACTCCGTCGGGTCGCGGGACGCGTTGCGGCGGACTCGGCAGTTGTTGGAGACGGAAGGCATTTTCGCCGGGATTTCCACCGGGGCGATCCTGCACGCGGCGTTGGCTGTGGCGGAGAAGGCTGCTGGTACCGGGGAAGCCGCCGATATCGCGATGATCGTGGCTGATGCCGGGTGGAAGTACCTGTCCACCGGGGCCTACGGGGGCACTCTGGACGACGCGGCCGAAGGCATCGACGGGCAACTCTGGGCCTAACCGGGGAACCGAGGCGTTGCCATTCCCTCTGTGATGCCTTGGGCCACGAACAGGCAGCCTGCCAGTGGCTGGGCCTCCGCCTGTTCTGCGGTGAATCCCTCTCGGCCGGTCGTGACGTACAGATCGGACAGGTCGTCGCCGCCGAAGCAGCATGCTGACACCTGTTCGGCCGGTACGTCGACCGTGCGGTCCAGGATGCCTTCCGGGGTGTACCTGCGGACCTGGCCGCCGCCGTTGACCGCCACCCACACGCAGCCCGCCGCGTCCACGCACAGGCCGTCCGGTTTGCCGTCGGTGTCGGTCACCTCGGCCAGCGGCCTGCGGTTGGTGACCTCGCCGCTGTCCATGTCGTAGTCGAACACGTCGATCCGGCCGGTCGGCGTGTCGACGTAGTACATCCGGGTGATGTCCGGGCTCCAGCCGATGCCGTTGCTGATCGACACCTCCGGCAGGATCACGGTGGCCCTGCCGGTCGGTTCCACCCTGGCCAGGAAGCCGCCGCCGGGCGCCTGGTCGTAGCGCATCGTGCCGGCCCACAGCCTGCCGGCCGGGTCGACCGCCGCGTCGTTGCCGCGCATGCCGTCGCGCGCCCAGTAGACCAGCCAGCGCAGGTCGCCACCGGGCTCCAGCAGGCCGACTCCGTCCCGCAGGTTGAGCACCAGGCCACCGTTGGTCCTCGGCTTCGCCGCGCCGACGTGCTGCGGTACCGGGGTCGACTCGTCGCTGCCGGTGCTCGGCCGGAACCGGTGCACCGTGCTGCCCAGGATGTCGATCCACACGAGCGTGCCGTTGCCGACGTCCCACGTCGGTCCCTCGCCGAGCGCCGGTTCGCCGCGCAGCGCGATCTCCAGGTCCGTCACGTGGTTGATCCTGTCGTGTCCGACTGCTCCGGGAACACGGAGGGGTACCGATCGTGGCCACAGCGAAAATTCAGGGTCTTTCCGGATACCCACCCCGGAAAACGCTCGTAACCTCGATGGTGTGGCAAACACACCAGCCCCCGTCGCGCCTGTGAATCCGGCGAAGCGCATCCTGCCGCCGCACCCGTTGCGGGCGGCTGCCGTCATCGTGGCGTTCACCGCACTGCTCTACCTGATCGAACTGGTGAACATCACGGCCTTCCACGGCTCCCTGGACCGGGACGGCATCCATCCCCGCACCCTGACCGGCCTCGCCGACATCATCTGGGCGCCACTGCTGCACGTGAGCTGGGCCCACCTGATCGGCAACACGGTGCCGGTCCTGGTGTTCGGCTACCTGGCGATGGCCGGTGGCCTGGTGCCATGGTTCGCCGTCACCGCGACGATCTGGGTGATCAGCGGGCTCGGCGTGTGGCTGATCGCGCCCAGCACCACGATCACGGTCGGCGCGTCCGGCGTTGCCTTCGGGTGGCTGACGTTCCTGCTGGTCAGGGGCATCTTCAGTCGCAGTGTCGGGCAGATAGTGATCGCCCTGGTACTGCTGTTCTACTGGGGCAGCGTGCTGTGGGGTCTGCTGCCCGGCCGCACCGACATCTCGTGGCAGGGGCACCTGTTCGGCGCGCTGGCCGGCATCCTGTGTGCCTGGCTGACGTCGAAGGCCACCCGGTCCAGAATGAGTTCGGCCAGCTCAACAGTGCCCGGTAACCTCACGGTATGAGCCCTGTCGACGCGCCGATCGGCATCTTCGATTCCGGGGTCGGCGGGTTGACGGTGGCTCGCGCCATCCTGGACCAGTTGCCTGCCGAGCGGGTGCGGTACGTCGGCGACACCGCCAACGCGCCGTACGGCCCGCAGCCGATCGCGCGGGTTCGTGAGCACGCCCTCGCGGCCATGGACGACATGGTGGCCGGTGGGGTGAAACTGCTGGTCGTGGCGTGCAACACGGCGTCGGCGGCGTGCCTGCGGGACGCTCGGGAACGCTACGACGTGCCGGTCATCGAGGTGGTCGTGCCGGCCGTGCGGCGGGCCGTGCACACCACCCGGTCCGGCCGGGTCGGCGTGATCGGCACCCAGGGCACCATCCGGTCCCGTGCCTACGAGGACGCGTTCGCGGCGGCGCGGGACGTGCGCGTGACCAGTGTGGCGTGCCCGCAGTTCGCCGACTTCGTGGAGCGTGGGGTCACCTCCGGCCGCCAGATCCTCGGGCTCGCGCAGGGCTACCTCCAGCCGCTGCTGCGGGCCGACGTGGACACCCTCGTGCTGGGCTGCACGCACTACCCGCTGCTCACCGGGGTACTGCAACTGGTCATGGGGGACGGGGTCACGCTGGTGTCCAGCGCCGAGGAGACGGCCAAGGACGTGGTCAGGGTCCTGACCGAGCGCGACCTGTTACGGGACGCGGGCGACCCGCCGGACCACCGGTTCCGCTGCACCGGTCCGGCACAGCCCTTCGCCAGGCTCGCCCAGCGGTTCCTCGGCCCGCTGGTGGCCGGTAGTGCCTTCGCCTGGGACGCACCAGCCGGGCTCGTGCGAAGCTGATCACTGTGCTGGTGACCGTGCTCGGCTGTTCAGGCAGCCTTCCCGGGCCGGACGCGGCGGCGTCCGGCTACCTGGTCGAGGCTGCCGGGGACCGGCTCGCCGTCGACCTCGGCAACGGCGTGTTGGCCGCGTTGCAGGCGTGTCGCGACCCGTTCGACCTGGATGCGCTGCTGTTCTCGCACCTGCACCCGGACCACTGCGCCGACTTCACCGCCCTCACCGTGCTGCGCCGCTACCACCCGACGCCGCCTGCCGACCCGACGGTGCACAAGCTGCCCGTGCACGGCCCCAGCGACATGGCTGACCGGTTCGCCGTCGCCTACGCGCCGAACGCCACCGAGGCCGCCGACACGGACCTCTCCGACGTCTTCACGTTCCACACGTTCACCACGGCACCGACGCCGATCGCCGGTTACACGGTCACGGCGGCGCTGGTGGACCACCCGTGTGAGGCCTACGGCGTGCGGATCGAGCGGGACGGCCGGTCGCTCTGCTACACGGGGGACAGCGCGCCGTGCGACGCCCTGGTGACGCTGGCCACCGGCGTGGACCTGCTGCTCGCCGAGGCGTCCTGGACCGAGGGCCCGGACCGGCCGCCGAACCTGCACATGTCCGGCCGGCAGGCCGGTGAGCTGGCCACCAAGGCGGGCGTCGGCAGGCTGGTGGTGACGCACGTGCCGCCGTGGACCGACAAGGCCGCCGTGCTGGCCGAGGCGTGCCAGGCGTTCACCGGTGACGTCGTGCTGGCCGAGGCGGGCGCGGCGTACGAGGTCTAGTTCCTGACGACGCCCTGCCACACGGCCTGCGCGCCGGTGGTGCCGATCCGCACCACGTCGATGGTGGTCAGCACGGCCATGGCCACGACCAGCACGGATGCCAGCACGGAGATCCGCCGCCACGTGGTGGACACGGTCCGGCCTGCCGGCCTGCTGCCCTGACCGGCCAGCGTGGTGTCGGCACCCGCCCGCTCGTGCTCGGCCCGGATGCTGGCCGCGCGTTCCCGGTCGGCCAGCTTGCCGGCGACCAGCAGGAACACGACGGCGACGCCGAAACCCAGCGCGTAGGGGAGCAGTTGGTTGCCCAGCGCCTCGTGCCTGGCCAGCAGCGGGCTCGGCGGGCCGAGGTAGGAGCGCAGCTGCCGGCCGGTCGCCTGGGCCAGCGGCACGGCTGCCACGGCGACCCCGGTCAGCGCCAGCACCGGCCAGCCGAACCTGCGACGGAGCCTGCGGTGCACGGCGAGGCCGACCGCGCACAGCGCGGCCAGCGGCAACAGCACCGCGACAGCGTCCACCAGCAGCGGATGTGCCGGTAGACCGTCGACTGTGAACAGTCCTTCCGCGAGCGGCATGTACCAGTTCCCGGGTCGATGAGATCGTCGTGGACAGGGCCGCTCTAGGCTAGCGGCGTGCTACGAGGCGATGGACGTCGTGATGACCAGCTGCGTGATGTCAAGATCACCAGGGGCTTCCAGAAGTGGCCTGCCGGCTCGGTACTGGTGGAGTTCGGCAACACCAGGGTGCTGGCCGCCGCCAGTGTCAACGAGGGTGTGCCGAGGTGGCGGGCCGGGTCCGGGCTCGGCTGGCTGACCGCGGAGTACGCGATGCTCCCGTCGGCCACGAACACCCGCTCGGACCGCGAGTCGGTCAAGGGCAGGGTCGGCGGCCGGACCCACGAGATCAGCAGGCTGGTCGGCCGTTCGCTGCGGGCGTGCATCGACCTGGCGGCGCTGGGCGAGAACACCATCATGATCGACTGCGACGTGCTGCAGGCCGACGGCGGCACCAGGACCGCGGCCATCACCGGCGCGTACGTCGCTCTGGCCGACGCCATCACCTGGCTGGGTGCGGCCGGTCGGCTGGCCGACCCGAAGCCGCTGTCCTGCGCGATCTCCGCGATCAGCGTCGGCGTGGTGGACGGGCGCGTGCGGCTCGACCTGCCCTACGAGGAGGACTCGCGGGCCGAGGTCGACATGAACGTGGTCGCCACCGACACCGGCACACTGGTCGAGGTGCAGGGCACCGGCGAGGGCGCCACCTTCGCGCGGTCCACATTGGACAAGATGCTGGACCTGGCACTGGCAGGCTGCGACGAGCTGTCCCGCATGCAGGCGGCCGCGCTGGCCGAGCCGTACCCCGGTGAACTGCCGACGCGGAAGGCCGGCAAGTGACCGACCTGCTGCTGGCCACCCGCAACGCCCACAAACTGGCGGAGTTGGGCCGCATCCTGGCCGCCGAGGGCCTGACCGGGCTGACGGTCATCGGCCTTGCCGACGTGCCCGAGTTCCCCGAGGAGCCGGAGACCGCCGCCACGTTCGAGGGCAACGCGCTGGCCAAGGCGCGGGACGCGGTCGCCGCCACCGGCCTGCCGGCGATCGCCGACGACTCGGGCATCGCGGTGGACGCCCTGAACGGCATGCCGGGCGTGCTGTCCGCCCGCTGGGCCGGTCTGGCCCGCGACGACGCGGCCAACCTGCGGCTGCTGCTGGAGCAACTGGCCGACGTGCCGGACGAGCGCCGCGGCGGAGCGTTCGTGTGCGCGGCGGCGCTGGTCACCGCTGGCGGCGAGGAGACGGTGGTGCGAGGCGAATGGCCCGGCACGATCGTCCGGGCACCCCGGGGCGCGAACGGCTTCGGCTACGACCCGATCTTCGTCCCGGAAGGCCACGACGTCACGTCGGCCGAGTTGCCTTCGGCTGAGAAGGACCGCCTGTCCCACCGAGGCCGGGCCCTCCGCCTGCTCCTGCCCACCCTGCACAAGCTGGCCGCTGAGTAGTCAGACGTCCAGGTCCTTGCGCAGCCTGGCCACGTGGCCGGTCGCCTTCACGTTGTACAGGGCCTGGCCGATAGTGCCGTCCGGGTTCACGACGAACGTGGAGCGGATGACGCCCATGATGGTCTTGCCGTAGTTCTGCTTCTCGCCGAACGCGCCCCACGCGGTCAACACTGTCTTGTCGGTGTCGGACAGCAGCGGGAACGTCAGGCCCTCCTCGGCACGGAACTTGGCCAGCTTCTCCGGCTTGTCCGGTGAGATGCCCAGCACCTCGAAGCCGGCGTCGTTCAACTCGGCGAGGTTGTCGCGGAAGTCGCAGGCCTGCTTCGTGCAGCCCGGCGTGCTGGCGCGCGGGTAGAAGTACACGACGACGGAGCGGCCCCGGAAGTCGGACAGCGAGACCTGCTTGCCGGTGTCGTCGGACAGCGTGAAGTCCGGCGCCGGGTCGCCGACCGCCAGGCGTTTCTGTTCAGTCATGGTGGGCACGCTAGCGCGTTGCCGACCCTGGACAGGGTTGTGGGCGGTGCCGATGGCACCGCCCACAACACTTGTGCCCCTTCCCGCCGCAGAACGACGGCAAAGAGCGAGAGCGCGCCGGGGGGCTTCACGTGCTCAACTCCCCCATCGGTGGTAACCCTGCTGGCGCAACATCAATGCGAGGGATTACACCCGTTCGGACTAATCGGGCGGTGCTGATGCCTACTCAGGAGACGATCGCGAAGAACACCACGAACGCGCTCACGGCGATCAACCAGCCGGCGATCAACCAGCCGAAATCGCGCCACGTGGACAGGCTGCGGCTGTCCTCACCCGGTACATAGACACCTCGCGCCTCGAACCAGTCGGCCCAGCGCATGAACCACGACACCGGGTTCACGTCGACGGCTGCCGACGCGCGCCGCCGCCTCGACCGTGGCTCCGGGTTCAGTCCCACTTCGGAGCGACCTCGGGCAGCGACGGGTCGATCTTCCACGCGCAGAACTGCCAGGCCCTGGCCGTCGCGTACTGCTGGCCGGCCGAGTCGAAGTTGATCAGCGGGGGAGTCCTGATGTGGGCTGCCTTGGCGCGGTTCATCATCTCGTTCGCCGCGTCCGGCAACGGCAGTTGGCGGACCAGCTCGGCCGCCTTGTCGTAGACGTCGGCACGGCTGTTGGCCAGGGTCTCGCCGAAGGTGTCGCCCTTGGTGTGGTTCTTGATGGCGGTGCCACGAGCTGCCTTGCCGTAGTCGGCGAAGATACGCGCCAGATCCGCCTGGTCGGGCAGATCGGCGCTCAGCTGGGCAGCCGGCTCCATCGAGACCTCCGTAGCCCATTTTCGTCGGGCGAGACATGACGATAGCGCTTGTGTCGGCAGATGGACGGAACTGTCACCCTTCCGTCTGTGTCCGCCCAGTTGTGTCGTCCGGTTTTCCAATCGGTGTCGGTAGCCGCCATCCTCACCCTTTAGTGGGAAATGGCCGGTTGGGAGCGTTTACAGCCAGCCGTTCTCGGTGGCCACTCTGGCGGCTTCCAATCGGTTGCGGGCACCGGTTTTCTGGATCGCTGACGACAGATAGTTGCGAACGGTGCCCTCGGACAGGTGCAACAGGTGCGCGATGTCGGTCGCGGTTGAACCGTCGGTAGCCGCGCCGAGCACGTCCCGCTCGCGTGGCGACAAAGGATTGTTCCCGGTGGACAGCGCGGCCAGCGCCAGTTTCGGGTCGATCACCTGCTCACCGGCCAGCACCCGGCGGATGGCGTGCGCGAGTTCCTCGACCGGGCCGTCCTTGACCAGGAACCCGGCCACCCCGGCGTCGATCGCGCGACGCAGGTAGCCGGGCCGCCCGAACGTGGTGAGGATGAGCACCCGGCAACCCGGCCGCGCCACCCGCAGGGCAGCGGCCGCGGACAGCCCGTCCAGGCCAGGCATCTCGATGTCCAGCAGGGCAATGTCCGGTTCGGTGCGCAGTGCCTCGGCCACCACCTGGTCGCCGCGGCTGACCTGGCTGACCACCTCGATGTCCGGCTCCAGGTTCAGCAGCGTGGCCAGCGCACCACGCACCATGCCCTGGTCCTCGGCCAGCAGGATGCGGATCACGAGCCACTCCCGGTCGTCAGTGGCAGCCGCGCGGCCAGCCGGAAACCGCGGTCCGGTGCCGGGCCGCTGTCCAGCCGGCCACCCGCCCCGACCACCCGCTCGGCCAGGCCCGCCAGTCCGTTGCCCTCGCCGGCGGCATCGGGCACACCGACCCCGTCGTCCCGCACGTCCAGCGACACCGTCGTCTCGTCGCGGCGGAGGCGGAACTCGCACGTGCGTGCCTTGCTGTGCCGCAACACGTTCGTCGTGCCCTCCCGCACCACCCAGCCCAGCAGCGCGTCCAACCGGGTGGGCAGCGGCGTGCCCTCCAGCAGCACCCGCACGTCGATCCCGGCCGCGGTCAGCGTGGACCGTGCCGCGTCCAACTCGTCGGCGAAGGACCGACCGCGATACCCGGTGACCGCCTCCCGCACCTCGGCCAGCGCCTGCTGCGCCACGGACTCGATGTCGCCGACCTCCCTGGCCACCGGTGAGCCCGGCGTCGCCAGTCGCCTGGCCACCTGGCTCTTCAGCGCGATCGTGGTGAGGCTGTGGCCGAGCAGGTCGTGCAGGTCACGGGCGAACCGCAGGCGCTCCTCGGTGACCGCCAGCTTGGCCAGTTCGGCACGTGCCTCCCGCAGTTCGGTGATCAGCATCATCAGCCGCCGGTAGAACCACATCATCAGGCCGAGGAAGAACGTCAGCGACAGCCCGCCGACGATCTCGTTCAGCCGATTACCAGGCGGCAGCGCGAGGTACCGCACGTTCCGGAACTCCGTGATGAGTTCGAACCCGGCACACACGAACAGCGCCGGCAGTGTCCACCGCAGCGGCAGCGACACGGCGCACGCGATGCTCACGTAGATCATCAGGCCCTTGTAGTTGCCACCAAGAGTCAGGGCCAGCCCGACACCGAGCACCGCGACCCCGGCCAGCCACGGCCGGATGACGGCGAACGGCTCCGTGGTGGCCAGCGCCAGCCACATGGTCCGCAACCACAGCGCCGCGAACACGGCCTCGACCACCAGCACGAGCGCGAACGTCGACGCAGCCAGCGGCCGGTGCACCAGATCGGACAGCGGATAGGCGTGGAATGCGAGCATCGCGAACAGGAAGGCCGCCCAGCGAACCCTGCGCAGCCGGCTCGGCGGTCCCGGCCGCCTGCCCAACGCGGCGAAGATGGGAGTTGGCTCGTTCATCGTGGCACCTCAGGGGAACCGTACTGGATCAACAAGGTTCACCGCAGTGCGTTGGACCTGCGGTAGAGCAGCCCGGCAAGGGCCGCGAACGCCGCCAGCCAGCCGACCAGGATCGTGGCGCCGAGCAGCGACGGCGAGCCACCACTCGCGATCCGCCAGCCCAGTTCGGCGAACCGGTTGGACGGCAGCACGGCCGCGATGTGCTGCAACACCTTCGGCAGGATGCTGACCGGCATCCACAGCCCGCCCAATGCCGCGAGCGCCAGGTAGATCCCGAACATCACGCCGAACGCCGTGTCGCCGTCGGTGAGGTAGCCGAGGAGCGTGCCCAGCGCGGCGAACGGGGCCGTGCCGACCCACAGCAGGCCGCCGATCGCCGGCCACTGCCACGCCGGTAGGCGCACCCCGTGGTCCAGCACCGCGGTCAGGTCGACCAGCACGATCGCCGGGAGGCCCCACACCATGGCGGACAACACTTTCGCGGTGATCACCGTGCGGGCGGAGATCGGCATGGTGCGCAACTGGCGCAACCAGCCATTGGTGCGTTCCACCGCGATGCGCGGCGCTGTGGCCATCAGCGCGGCGCCGATCGCGCCGAACGCGGCCATCGCGATCATCTCCCGCACGTCCTCGCTCAGACCGTTCACCGGCGGGGTGTTGCCGAAGATGTTGGTGAACAACAGGTACATGGCGATCGGCAGGGCCAGCATCAGGATCAGGAACCTGGTGTCCACCAGCATTCTGCGGATCTCCAGGCGTAGCAGGCTCAACACGGTGTTCTCCTCGAACTCAGTGGGTGAGGGCGAGGAACGCGTCCTCGAGATCGGCGCCGGTCACTTCGAGATCGGGCGTGTGCTCCCGGGCGCACAGCAGCGCGCGGACCGTTGTCTCGGCGTCGGTGGTGCGCAGCGTGACCGACGAGCCGTGCACCTCGACCGCGGTGACACCCGGCAGCCGGTCCAGCCCGGCGAGTTCGCCGCCGCCGACGGTGAACCGCACGCGGTGCCCACCGGCTGACGCCTTGACCTGGGCGGGTGTGCCGTCGACGACCACCCGGCCGCCTGCGACGACGACGATCCGGTCGGCGTTCTCGTCGGCCTCGGCCAGGTAGTGGGTGGCGAACAGGACCGTCGTGCCCCTGGCCGCGTAGCCGCGAACGGTGCGCCAGAAGTCCTGTCGGCTCCGCACGTCCATCGCGGTGGTCGGCTCGTCCAGTACCAGCAGTTCGGGATCACCCGCGATGGCCAGCGCGAACCGCAGCCGCTGGGTCTGGCCGCCGGACAGCCGGTCCACCCTGCGGCCGGCGAGTCCCGCGAGGTCGGCGTCCGTGAGCAGTTCGGCCAGCGGCCGCGGGTGCGGGTAGATGTCCCTGGCCAGGTCGACGAGGCCGGCCACGGTGACACCGGGCATCAGCCCGCCGTCCTGCGGCATCGCGCCGACCTGGCCTGCCGCGACCGCCTCGGCAGGCCGTCGGCCGAGGACGGTGACGTGACCGCCGGTGGGCCGCAGCAGGCCGAGCAGCAGGTTCGCCGCGGTGCTCTTGCCTGCGCCGTTCGGGCCGAGCATGGCGACGAGTTCGCCCTTGTGCACCGTCAGGTTGAGTCGGTCGACCGCACGGACCTGACCGAAGTTCTTGGTGACCTCGTCGAAGTCCACCGCTGCTGCACTCATACAGAGGACGCTAGGTTTCCGCAGGTCCAGCCGGTTAGTGCGATGAGTCAGGAGTTCTATGTGACACGTGTCAGGAGCCGGGGGAGCAGTCCCGGGACACCGTGGGCAGCAGCCGCGTCTCGGCGTGCTGGACCCCCGTCGTTGAGGACAGCGTGTAGAACGAGGTGAACACGTCGAGATAGGCGTCGTAGGTGACGGACCGGGTGCCGTAGGTGGTCACGAACGACTCGAACGGCTGGCCGTCGTAGGGCTTGTTGACCATGCCGCGCAACACATTGAAAACCGCCTGGACGCACTGCTGTTGAGCGGTCGCTGTGGACGGTCCTGGGTTGGTCTGCGACGACCCGGCACAGCCGGCCATCAGACCGCCGAACACCGCGAAACCGACGAACACAGCGACGAGACGACCTGCTCTGGGGAGCGGCATGACCTACCTCCCGCCCCTCGGTCGGGTGAGTCGGCTGTCATCAGAGTCGCAGCGGTACAACAAATGGTTACGTTTTGCTCTCAGATTCACCCGAAGGGACTCATCAATTGGTGGGTATGAATCCCCTCTGTTGGTTGCGGTGGTGTGCGGCGGGCGACAACACTCACTACAGAGTGTCGTGACGAGGAGGTCCAGATGCCGGAACTGGGTTCGTCCTATGACTACGTGGTCATCGGTGCTGGCAGCGCGGGGTGCGTGCTGGCCAACCGGCTCACCGAGAACCCGGACGTCAGCGTCCTGCTGCTGGAGGCGGGCGGCCAGGACGACGCCGACGAGATCCACATCCCGGCCGCGTTCTCGTCACTGTTCAAGACCCGCTGGGACTGGAACTACGAGACCACGGAGCAGAAGCACCTCGGCGGCCGGAGCACGTACTGGCCACGGATGAAGGCGCTCGGCGGCTGCTCGTCGATGAACGCGATGATCTACATCAGGGGCAACAGCGCCGACTACGACGGCTGGCGGGACGACCACGGCGCCACCGGCTGGGGCTATCAGGACGTACTGCCCTATTTCCGACGCGCCGAGCACAACGCGCGGCTGTCCGGCCCGCTGCACGGCAACGACGGCCCGCTGCACGTCGAGGACCGGCGCTACACCCACGAGCTGAGCTCGGCGTGGGTGGACAGCGCCGTGTCGTGGGGCCTCAAGCCGAACGACGACTTCAACGGCGAGAGCCAGGAGGGAGCCGGCCAGTACCAGGTGACCTGCCACAACGGCAGGCGCTGGTCCACGGCGGACGCCTACCTGCGGCCCGCGCTGAAGCGCGCCAACCTGACCGTCGAGACGAACGCGCTGGCCAGCCACATCGTGCTGGAGGGCGACCGGGCGGTCGGCGTTGCCTACCTGCGGGACGGCAAGGAACACGTGGCCCGCGCCGACCGCGAGGTGCTGCTGTCCGGCGGTGCGATCAACTCGCCGCAACTGCTCATGCTCTCCGGCATCGGCCCGGCCGAACACCTGCGGGAGCACGGCATCGACGTCGCCGTCGCGCTGCCCGGCGTCGGCGAGAACCTGCACGACCACCCCGCCGCCGGCATCGTCTGGTACACCAAGGGCACCACCGACCTGACCGACTACCAGTCGCCGACGCGGCTGATGCAGTGGCAGGTGGCCGGGCGTGGCCCGCTCGCGTCCAACGTCGGCGAGAGCGGCGGGTTCACCACCACCCGCTCCGGTGTCGACGCCCCGGATGTCCAGTTCATCGCGGTGCCGACCCAGTTCGCGGACAACGGACTGCGCGAGCCGACCGGCCGTGGCTTCACGTCCGCCGTGACGCTGGTCGACGTGGCCAGCAGGGGCAAACTGCGGCTGCGCTCGGCCGACCCGATGTGGCGGCCGTCGATGGACCCCGCCTACTACGCCGAACCCGCCGACTGGGACTCGATGATGGCCGGCTGCCGGATGCTGATCGAGATCGGCAGGCAGCCCGCGATCGGCAGGTTCCTTGCCACGCCGAACATGCCGACCCACCTGGACGGGCTGACCGACGAGGAACTGGGCGAACACATCAGGACGCAGACCCAGACGCTGTACCACCCGGTCGGCACATGCGCGATGGGCACCGGCGAGCACGCCGTCGTCGACCCGGAACTGCGGGTGCGTGGCGTGGCGGGCCTGCGCGTGGTGGACGCGTCCGTGATGCCGAAGATCGTGCGCGGCAACACGAACGCGCCGACGATCATGATCGCGGAGAAGGCAGCCGACCTGATCAAGAACGCGTCGTGACGAGCGCGGCCGCCACCGGATCAAGTGGCGGTCGCTCTGGGGCGAGCTGACTGCCGAGGCGGGCGAGTCGACTGCTGGGGGCAGTGAGTCGACTGGTGGAGCGCGATTCGATTCTGAGGCGTGAGCCGGTCGGCGAGTCGACTGTTGGCGGTGGTGAGTCGACGTTCGGTGCGGGCGAGTCGACACCTTGGTCTAGTACCTGCGCTCGTGCTCGTTTGCCGTTGCCGGGTGGCGTTTTCGCGTGGTTTGTGCTTGGTGTCTCCGCTCCCTCGCCCTTGATCGTTCGACGTCGGGTGGTGGAGTCAAGGGCGCTGCGCGTCGCCTTCGGCGATGGCCCGCCGGGGCGGGCCACCCTGGACACCACCACCCGACGTCAAGTGCGGCATGGACGAGGGAGCGGAGGAGATCCAGCGACCTCGCAATGAGTCGACCTCTTCATGCGCGTGTCGACTGTTGGCGGAGTCGGCCCGACCTGCCAGCGCCATCAAACCGAACCGGCCGCCGCGTCGCTCACCCCTTGCGGCCCACGCCGACGTAGATGCCGTCCTGGTCGTCGGCGATGCCGTCGGCGTGCCACCTTGACGCGTTGACGACGCCGGGCGGCACCAGGTCGAAGCCGTCGAACAGCGGGGCGACTTCGCCGTAGCTGCGGAAGAACATCGGGTCCCTGCTGTTCCGCATCGCTTCTACAACGCCGAC
>DASXYT010000329.1:0-6066 GCA_036502345.1 Pseudonocardiaceae bacterium
TGGGTTTCGTTCGGCTCCCGGTCCGGGCGCGCGAGGTCGAGTCACACACCTGAAGGGGACGACTCGCCCGCCCCGGACGTCGACTCGCCCGGCCGGGACGCCGACTCGCCCGCCCCCACGGACGAGTCGCCCACCCAGAACGCCAACTCACCAGCGCGGGGCGACCACCCGCCCCGATACCAACTCGCCCACCCCGGGCAGGCGACTCGCCCACCCCGGGCAGGCGACTCGCCCACCCAGGCCGGCGACTCGCCCGCACAGGGAGCCGACTCGCCAACTCGCCCACGCCGAAAGTCGACTCGGCCGCCCAGGACGCCGACTCGTCCGCCCGGGGCGACGACCCACCACTCTCGGATGCCGACTCGCCCGCCCCGGGAGCCGACTCGCCCACCTGCGAAGTCGACTCGCCCACCCCTGCGGACGACTCGCCCACCCGGGGAACCGACTCGCCCTCCGGGGAAAGTCGAATCGCCCGGCTGGGGCGCCGACTCGCCCTGGTGCGGTTCAGCCGCGGGCCGCCAGCACCGCGTCGTACAGGGCCTTCCTGCCGACCCCGGTGCCGGACGCCACGTCGGCCACCGCGTCCTTCAGCCGCAGGCCGCCCGCGACCAAGGCCTCCACCTGCCCGGTCAGCGCGGTCACGTCGGCGGCCGGCGCCGGGCCTGCCCCGGCCAGCACCACCGTGACCTCGCCCCGGACCCCCTCGGCTGCCCATTCGGCCAGCTCGGCGAGGCCACCGCGGCGGACCTCCTCGTACTGCTTGGTCAGCTCCCGGCACACCGCGGCCCGCCGGTCTGCGCCCAGCACCGAAGCCGCATCGGCCAGGGTCGCGGCCAGCCGGTGCGGCGACTCGAAGAACACGCACGTGCGCTGCTCGGCGGCCAGGCCGTCCAGCCACGTCCGCCGCTCCCCCTGCTTGCGCGGCGGGAAGCCCTCGAAGCAGAACCGGTCGCTGGCCAACCCGGACAACGCCAGTGCCGTGGTCACCGCGGACGGGCCGGGCACGCAAGTTACGTCCAGCCCGGCGGCGACGCACGCGTCCACCAGCCGGTAGCCGGGGTCGGACACGCTCGGCATGCCGGCGTCGGTCACCAACAACACTGTGCCGCCGTCCTCGACGGCCGCGACCAGACCGGGCAGCCGAGCCGTCTCCACGGCGTCATAAAAGCTGATCACCCGCCCGACCGGGGTCACGCCGAGCGCCGCGGCGAGTGACCGCAGCCGCCTGGTGTCCTCGGCCGCGATCACGTCCGCCGTGCCCAGCGCGTCGACCAGCTTGGGAGACGCGTCTCCCGCGTCGCCGAGTGGCGTGCCTGCCAGCACGAGTCGGCCCGGTCCAGATTCCCGCTTCACGACGCTCACCCTACGATCGGCCCGGTGAGCACGACGGAGACCGAGCCGGCCGAGACGGATCAGCTGGTTGACGACGAGCTGGTGGACGAGGACGACGAGTTCGTCTCGTTCGGCGAGCTACCACCGGCCGATCCGCCGCCGGACGTCCTGCTCACCGACCCCGCCGACCGCCTCGGCAAGCCGATGCCGACCGACCGGCTGCGCGGCTGGCTGGTCACCATCACGCTCACCCTGATCGGCGCCGTGATCCGGTTCCAGAACCTGGGCACGCCCACCGACAACGGCACGCCGATCTTCGACGAGAAGCACTACGTCCCGCAGGCGCTGCAGATGCTGCGCAACGGCGGCTTCGAGGACAACCCCGGCTACGAGCTGACCGTGCACCCGCCGATGGGCAAGTACCTCATCGCGATCGGCGAGTGGCTGTTCGGCTACAACGGCGTGGGCTGGCGGTTCTCCTCGGCACTCGCCGGCACGATCATGATCCTGCTGATCATCAGGATCGCCCGCCGGATGACCCGCTCCACGCTGCTCGGCGGGATCGCCGGTGTCCTGCTGATCTGCGACGGCCTGTCCCACCTGCAGGCCAGGATGGGCATGCTGGACATCTTCACCGCGCTGTGGGTGCTGGCGTCGTTCGCCTGCATGCTGTGTGACCGCGATCAGGCCCGCGCCCGGCTCGCCACGGCGGTCCGCGAAGGGTTCGCCACCGAGTCGCCGTACGGGCCACGGCTGGGTTTCCGCTGGTGGCGGTTCGCCTGCGGGCTGTGTCTCGGGTTGACGCTGGTCACGAAGTGGGACGGCCTCTACTGGATAGCCGCGTTCGGTCTGCTCACCGTGTTCTGGGACGTGTCCGCCCGCAAGGCCGCCGGGGTGGCCAGACCGTGGGTCGGCGCCCTGGTCAGGGACGTCCTGCCGGCCGTGTACGCGCTGATCCTGGTCCCGGTCCTGGTCTACCTCGCGGGCTGGTGGGCGTGGCTGTCCAGCGAGACCGGCGTGGACCGGCACGCGGTCGGCGGCAACTATCCGTACCAGCCGGGCGATCCGACGCCGTGGGAGCTGAGCTGGGTACCGCAGGCGCTGCGGTTGCTCCTGCACTACAGCCAGAACGTCCTCTACTTCCACGAGCACCTGCTGACCCCGAAGGCCAATCCGCACCCGTGGGAGTCGAAGCCCTGGACGTGGCCGATGGGCCTGCGGCCGATGCTCTACTACTACGAGTCGGGCACAGCGGCCTGCGGATCGCCGGACTGCGTCAGCGCGACCATGCTGATCGGCACCCCGGCCATGTGGTGGCTGGCGTTCCCGGCGATGGGCTGGGCACTGTGGCGGGCGATCGGCCGGTTCGACTGGCGCTACATCGCCGTGCTGGGCACGTACCTGGCCGGCATCCTGCCGTGGTTCCTGAACATCGACCGGCAGATGTACTTCTTCTACATGACACCGCTGGCACCGTTCCTGGTGCTGATGCTGGTCCTGCCGCTCGGCGAGATCCTGGGCAAGGCGCGGGCGGGCTACGAGCGGCGGCAGACCGGTGTGCTGGTGGTCGCGCTGTACGTCGGTCTCGTGGTGGCGAACTTCGCGTGGCTGTGGCCGATCCTCAACGGTGACCCGATCTCGGCCGCGCACTGGCAGGCGGAGTTGTGGCTACCGTCCTGGCGTTAGTCGGACGCTGGTGACCTTCGTCACCGGGCCTTCCTCGGTGTGCCCGGCGCCGGTCAGCCAGGTGCTCAGTTCACGGTGCACGCTGGCCAGCGTCGGCCTACGGGCCGGATCGGCGTCCAGCGCCATGGTGAGCAGGTTGAGGTGCCGGCTGCGGTCGGGCAGGTGCGTGTTGGGCAGCCGCTGCGCCGCCGCCATCAGCGCGGACATCGGGTTGGACCTGTGGCCGCGCGGCGGTTGGCCGGTCAGCGCGTAGCTCACGGTCGCGGCCACCTGCCACGCGTCCGACGCGGGCGTGGCCAGGCCGGTGGATGCCGTTTCGGGGGCCAGGAAGTCCGGCGTGCCCATCATCATCCCGGCCGCTGTCAGCGTGGCGTCGCCCTTCGTCCTGGCGATGCCGAAGTCGATCAGGTGCGGCAGGCCGTCCTGGTCGACCAGGATGTTCGCCGGCTTCACGTCCCGGTGCAGCACGCCCTGCACGTGTGCCGCGGACAGCGCGCCGGCCATCGTCGCCCACAGCCGGGCGGCGGCCACGTCGTCCAGCGGCCCGTTCGCGCCGACCGCCTCGTGCAGCGGCTGGCCGTCGATGTACTCCATGACGATGCCGAGGCCGTCGACGTCCTCGATGATGTCGTAGACCCGCACGCAGTTCGGGTGGTGCACTGCGGCCAGCGCCCTGGCCTCGCGCATCATCCTGGCCTGGGTGTCGGCATCCGGGGCGTGCGCGAACTTCAGCGCGACGGTCCGGTCCAACTGGGTGTCCTTGGCCAGCCAGACGGTGCCGAACCCGCCGTGCCCGAGTTGGCGGACCCTGCGGAACCGACCGCCAGCCGAGTTCCACAGCACCGTGGTGCTGTCCCGGGTGGTGAACGGCAACGGCCCAGGCGTGTCAGCCAGTTGCGGAGCAGGTGACGGTGCCAGCGGGGTGTTGTGCATCGGGCGGTACGGCTCGGGCATCGGCGGCTGCCGATAGAGCTCGGAGGGCATCGGGTATGCGGGCGGCGCGACCACCGAGGGCGGCGCGGCGCGCTGCGGCCGGTTGATCACCGACCAACTCGGACTGCCCAGCAGCGCCACGAGTAGCAGGCCCGCCACGCTGACCGCCAGGAAGCCCAACCACAGGTGGGCCATCAGGTTGGCCTCGAGCGGGACCGTGGCCACGGCGAACGCGGCGAACGGCAGCCACATCAGCCTGCCGGGCCAACTCGGGCCGCGCCGGAACGCGATCCGCTGCTGCATCATCACCGCGAACAGGCACAACACCGGCACGCCGACCAGCGTCACCAGGTACACGATGAAGCCGAACGTGCCGGTGGTGGACGGCATGAGGGCCTCGAACACGGTGTGCCCGTGGCCCAGGTAGTTGCCCTGGGTGCCGAAGTTGTTCAGCACGCACGTGTTCTGGTGCAGGCCTGCCAGCGCGGTGGAGCCCAGCCCGGGTGCCGAGCCGGAGGTCGCGGCCTGGTGCACGACGTCGGAGACGAACGTGGCGGTCACCCACGGCAGCAGGAAGCCGAAAACACCGCCGAAAACGCCGAGCACGACCAGCACGGGCCCGTTGAACGTGTTGCCGGTGCCCTTGCGGAGCAGCGCCACCAGCACGGCGCCGGCGATCGGCGACACCGCGAGCAGGGCGCCGGCCAGCGTGATGGTCCACGGCCACGCGCCGGGGCACAGGGTGATCGGGTACCGGTACAGCCAGGACAGCAACGAGCCGATCACCTGAGCGAGTCCGCTCACGGTCCGCCCCCTGCCGTCGCCGCTGCCGTGTGCACCCAACTCTAGGACGCCGTAGGTCACGAGGGGGTTGATCCGACGGAGTGTCGACCCGAGTCCGCCCCGCACAGGTGGCCGTCGAACCGAGACAGGACTGCGCGACAGGGGAACGAGCACCGAGCTGAGTCGGCTTCCGGCTACGCCGGATGGACGTCACCGGAGGTCGATGAGCAATCTCGCAGCCGCGGCTTGGACAGGCTCGAACAGTTGGCCGGCGTAGCCGGCACCGGCAGCGATGAGTCCGGCGCAATGGAAGAGCTGGGTGAGCTTGCCCGACCGAGAGGCCAAGTCGGCAGTCCGCTCTGTGGCCACCCGTTCAGCCAGGGCCGGCACGGCCAAGGACTGGCTCCAGAGCATGGCCGCATCCCAACCCCGGGGAGCTGTGCCCCAGTCTTCCCAGTCCAGGAAGTAGCACGTCGGAGCAGTGAGGTTGGCCCAGCCGAGGTCGGCATGGGCGACCGTCCACTCGTTGATGGTGGCGTGCACGTCCGGGAAGACCCGGTGGATGGTGCCTGCCAGCCGCAGCTGTGTGACCGTCTCCCCGCTCAGGGTGGCTGTCCGAGTCGTGGTGTGCGCCCCCAGCGCATCGAGCGAGGCGTTGAACGTCGCCCACCACTGATCGGAAAGCCGTGGCTCGACGGTGAGAGTGCCTCCAGCCTTGATGGGCGGATCAGATATGTAGTCCATTTCGTCGGCTCGCCACATAACCTGGCGGTCATGGTCGAGCCAGGAAATGCCTTGGTGCCAGGCGGGCATGGCGACGCCGGTCAACCGGGCCGCAGCCTCGACACCCCAGGACTGGCCGTGGAGACGGGCAACGTCTTTGACTTCGATGCGAACCCATGTGCCGCGGTCGGTTCTGAAACCGAGAGAACGGCGTTTGGCGACCTCAGTGGTGGAATCAAGATCGGTTACGAAAGCGCGCTCAACATGCGCTACAACGTCACTCAAGGAAATCTTGCGTAGATCAGGCGCGGACCAACGTGCGGGCGTTCGACCTGTCACAGGCCAAGGTTATCGCCGCAACCTGGCAGTGAAGCGACACAATGTGAACCATCAACGGGCGCTGGTAAATGACCAACCCAACCACGATGCCAACGCAAGGAGCTCGCACCGTGGGGTTCTGGGGGTCGTCCCCCAGAAACGAGGACGGGCGACCCGGCGAGGCGCACAAGCGCCGAGCAGGGTCGCCCTGAGCACGTGGACATCATCGAGGCCCTTTCACGTCCGCCGATCAAGGTTCGATGGGTACTTAAACATGCGCCTACCTGGCCC
>DASXYT010000330.1:0-17914 GCA_036502345.1 Pseudonocardiaceae bacterium
GTGCGCTTCTCCATCCCGGACTCGACCGGTGGTGGCGGCATCAACTCGACCCTCGACCTGTACGTCAACGGGACGCTGGTGCAGCCGTTGAGCCTCACGTCGCAGTTCGAGTGGCTCTACGGCGACGAGACGGCACCCGGCAACTCGCCGAGTGCCGGCGGTCCCCGGCACATCTACGACGAGGCGAGCTTCGTGCTCCCGTCGTCGTTCCCGGCCGGCAGCGTGGTGAAGCTGCAGAAGGACGCGGCCAACACGTCGCAGTACACGATCGACTTCATGAACCTGGAGCAGGCGACGCCGATCGCCAACCCGAACCCGACGGCGTTCGTCACGCCGACCGGATTCGACCAGCAGTCGGTGCAGAACGCGCTGACCAAGGCGGCGACCGACACCACCGGCACGATCCAGGGTGTCTACCTGCCGGCTGGGCAGTACCAGACGGCGAGCAAGTTCCAGGTGTCCGGCAAGGCGATCAAGGTGCTCGGCGCCGGACCGTGGTTCACGCAGTTCAGCACGCCGACCGGCCTGTCCAACACCGACGACGGGTTCTCGGTGCAGTCGTCGGCGAACGGGTCCACGTTCAGCGGGTTCGCGTTCTTCGGCAACTACACGTCCCGGATCGACGGGCCCGGCAAGGTCTTCGACCTGACCGACGTGTCGAACCTGACGATCAGCAACATCTGGGTCGAGCACACGGTGGTGGCGATCTGGGGCACGCACGTCTCCGGGCTGAACATCTCGGACATGCGGATCAGGGACACCTTCGCCGACGGCATCAACCTGAACAACGGATCGCAGAACAACACGGTCAACAACTCCGAGGCACGGACGACGGGTGACGACAGTTTCGCCATCTTCGCCGCCCAGGACCACAACTCGGCCGACCTGACCGGCAACGTGTTCGAGAACCTGTCGTCCCTCCTGCCGTGGCGGGCGGCGAGCTTCGCCATCTACGGCGGCGACGGCAACACGTTCCAGAACCTGTTCTCCGCCGACACCCTGACGTTCTCCGGGCTGACGATCAGTTCGCTGAACTTCGGGTTCCCGTTCCAGGGCTTCGGAGACGTACCGAAGACCACCATCCAGAACGTGTCCCTGGTCCGGGACGGTGGTCACTTCTTCGGTGCGCAGGTGTTCGGTGCGGTGTGGGTCTTCTCGGCGACCCAGCCGTTCCAGGGCGTGCGGGTGAACGATCTGACGGTCACCGATCCGACGTACTCCGGGATCATGTTCCAGACGGACTACGTGGGCGGTGTCGCGGTGAACTCGGTGCAGGACACCGTGTTCACGAACACCACCATCACAGGTGCCCAGCCAAGCGGTGACACGTTCAACGCGAAGTCGGGCTTCGGCATCTGGGCCAACCCGCTGCCCGAGGCGGGTCAGGGGCCGGCCGTCGGTTCGGTCACGTTCAACGGCCTGACCGAGAGCAACAACGCTGTCAACATCGAGAACACGACAAGTACGTTCACCATCACGGTGAACTGACCATGATGCCGCCGGGTGGCGGCACCACGGTAGGCGGCGGGAGCACACCGAGTCCGGTGCCCGCCGCCTCCGGCGTGTGCTGGGCTCGCACCTCGACGGGTGCTGTGGTGGCCGGTTGGACGGGACCGCTGATGTCGGCCGGGGTCGTCGTGCCGTGGGTGAGGCCGACCACCGCCACCGCGACGGCGGCCGACACCATCGCGCTGAGCACCAGCGGCAGTGCCCAGCTCTTACGTGGGGTGTTGGCTCGCATGCCTGGTTATCGCTGTCGACCCCGCTCGCGCAACGTAGGTTGCCGAACCGTCATGATGGGACCATGGCTGACGAACCTCTCAAATGGCAGCAGCAGGCGGAAGTGCTTGCGACACAAGCGATCGCGGCCAATGAGCCGACGGCGTGGTTCGACCGGCTCTACGCGGCCGGCCGGCGCGGCGACTTCGCACTGCCGTGGGACAAGCAGGGGCCGAACCAGTTGCTCGCCGGGTGGGCGCTCCAGCAGGCCGTCGACGGGTCGGGCCGCAAGGCCGTCGTCGTGGGCAGCGGCCTTGGCCAGGACTCCGAGTTCGTCGCCGGCCTCGGCTTCGACACCGTCGCGTTCGACGTCTCGGACACCGCCGTCGACGTCGTCCGTGGTCGCTTCCCCGACTCGCCCGTCCACTACACGGTCGCCAACCTGCTGGACCTGCCGGCGGAGTGGTGGCAGGCGTTCGACCTGGTCGTGGAGATCTACACGGTGCAGGCCCTGCCGGTCGCCCTCCGCGAACAGGCGATCGCGAGTGTCGCCGGGCTGGTGGCGCCGGGCGGCACGCTGCTCGTCATCCAGTCCAACGCCGAGACCGAGCCGCCGCGCACGCCACCGCCGTGGCCGCTGACCAGGGCCCAGATCGAGTCGTTCGGCGACCACGGCCTCGTCCCGGCCAGCATCGAGCCGGCGCCGGGCGACCACTGGCTCGCCGAGTTCCGCCGCTAGCTCGCGGGCGCTGGCGATACCTGCCGGTCGGCAAGTATCTTGCTGGCATGGTGACCACAGACCTCGCGGCCGCGGTGGACGGCTGGGCTCCGCCGCCGACCAGCGCCACGGACCGGATCACGTCCTGGCCGGTGGCCGCGCTGGCCGCGCTGCTGGACCTGCCGGCGCCGGCCGACGGTGAGCCGCTGCCGCCGCTGTGGCACTGGCTGGGGTTCCTCGACCATCCCGACCAGTCCGAACTCGGCGAGGACGGTCACCCGGCGGAGGGCCAGTTCATGCCGCCGATTCCGGAGCGCCGCAGGATGATCGCAGGCGGCCGGATCCGGGTGCGCGCTCCGCTGCCGGTCGACGAGCCGATCGTGCGGACATCCTCGCTGGACCGGGTGGCGGTGAAGCACGGGCGCAGCGGCGACATGGTGTTCGTCACCGTCCGGCACGACCTGCGCGTCGAGGCACGGCCGGACGAGATCGCCGTCACCGAGGAACAGGACATCGTCTACCGGTCCCAGGGTGCCGGCCAGGCCAGGTCCGTGGCCAGGCCGCCTGCTGACCCGGGGGAGGAGTCGGACTGGCGGTTCGAGCTCACACCGGACTCGAGACTGCTGTTCCGGTTCAGCGCGCTGACCTACAACACGCACCGCATCCACTACGACGAGCCGTACGTGACCGGCGTCGAGGGCTTTCCGGGGCTCGTCGTGCACGGGCCGCTGCTGGCGATGCTGCTGCTGGAGATCCCGAGGCGGTTCACGCCGGACCGGCGGGTGGCGTCGTTCGACTACCGGCTGACGGCGCCGTCGTTCGCGGGGGACCGACTGGTCGTCACGGGCAGCGCTGCCGGCGACGAGATCCGGCTGGCGGCGCACGCGGTCGGAGTGGCCAACTCGATCACCGGCGTAGCTACGCTCTACCCCTGATCGACCCGCTGCGGTGACCTGACCGCCTCGGCCAGCGCTTCCATGGCCGGTACGGCGGCCAGCAGCGTTTCCTTCGTCTCGGCGGGGAGCAGGTCCAGCCAGTCGGCCAGCACGCTGGTGCGCAGCGCCAGGATGCGCTCGTGCACCTCGGCGCCGACCGGGGTGATCTCCACCCGCACGGCACGCAGGTCATTCGGGTCGGGCAGCCGCCGGATCAGCCCGTTGTCGTCCAGCTTGCGCACGATCCTGGACAGCATCGTGGGGTTGAGCCCCTCCAGGTCGGTCAGTTCGGCCAGACCGAGCGGGCCGCGCTTGCGGACCAGGCCGAGCACCGAGTACTGGGTCGGCGTCAGGCCCTCGCCGGTAGAGGTGTCGTTGAGCTTCCTGGCGAGCTTGCCGATCACCCCACGCAGCCGCGCCACAAGTTCGACGTCCATCACACCTCACTGACGTTGCTTGCTTGCTGGCAAGCAATTAATATACAGGTCGTGGACAAGGTGGCGAACGGCCCAGGGCCCCTGTTGGCTGCGCTGACAGGGCGGGGTGCGGCGTCCGCCAAAGCGGCAGCCCCACCACCGGCCGAGCCACCAGCCGCCAAGTTCTCGGCCAACCAACCGCCGGCCACCACGCCGCCGGCACCGAAGCCGGGCGACGCGGGGGAGCCGCTGGCCCGGCGCAAGCTGATCTTCGCCATCGTGTCCATGGGTCTGTTCATGAGTTCGGTCGACCAGACCATTGTGGCGACCGCCCTCCCAGCCATTCAACGGGAACTGCACGCGCCGATCACATGGAGCGGCTGGACGATCACCATCTACGCCCTCGGCCAGGTGCTCGCCATGCCGATGGCCGGCAAGATCAGCGACATGTACGGCCGTAAGAAGGTATACCTGATCTCCGCGGCCGTGTTCACCATCGCATCGCTGTGTTGCGGTCTGGCCGGCAACATCTACCTGCTCGTGGCACTGCGTGCGCTGCAGGCGCTGGGCGGCGGTGCGTTCATGCCGTCGGCCACCGGGATCGTCTCCGACCACTTCGGCAGGGATCGAGATCGCGCGCTGGGCATGTTCACCAGCATCTTCCCGATCGGCGGCATCGTCGGGCCGATCATCGGCGGCGTGTTCGTCGCCGTCTGGTCGTGGCGCGGCATCTTCCTGGTCAACGTGCCGATCGGCATCGTGCTGCTGGTGCTCGCAGCCAAGTTCATCCCGGCAGGTGAGCCGAAGCGCGTCACGAGCCGCATCGACCTGCGTGGCATCGGGTTGCTCGGCCTGCTGATCCTGTCCGGGATGTTCGGGATCACCTATCTCGGCACCGGCGGCGCCACGTTCTACAGCCCTGTCTTCCTGGTCTCCGAAGCGGTCGCGATCGCAGCAGGCGTGCAGTTCGCGCGGCACTCCAGGCTGCACCCGTCACCGTTCGTGCCGTACAACCTGCTGCGCGGCCGAGGGTTCGGCGTGATGAACCTGATCAACCTGATCTACGGCGCCGCGGCGCTCGGCTTCGCCGCACTGGTCCCGTTGTATGCCGAGGACCGGTTCCACATCGAGCCACTCGGCGCCGGCACACTGCTCACCGCACGTGCTGTCGGCATGATCTCCATCGCGGGCCTGGCAGTCTTGGCCCTACGCAGAACCGGCTACCGGCTGCCGATGATCGTCGGCTTCCTGCTGCTGGTCGGCGGCCTGGTGATGATGTCGATCAGTCCACACCTGTCGCCCTATCTGTGGCTGGCGATCGCGGCCGGGATCACCGGCTGCGCGATGGGTCTGACCGTGCCGGCGTCCAACAACGCGAGCCTCCAACTGGCGCCCGACCAGGTGGCCGCGATCGCCGGACTGCGCGGCATGTTCCGGCAGTCCGGTGCGATCGCGGCCGTCTCGATCACCACCGCCGTCGTCGGGCGGAGCAGTGACCCTGGCATCGCGGAGGCTCACGTGTTCCTGGTGTTCGCCGCGCTGCTCGTCCTAGCGTCGCCCCTGATCTTCCTTGTCCCGGAACACAAGGGGAACTGGTAGCTCAGAGCGTCGCCGTCTTGGAGCTTCTAACACGATAACTGCTCGGCTCGCGACGCCCAGGCACACCATCTGCGGCGTTGTCGTCGCCACCGGTCCAACTGCGGTACCGGCGGCTCCTCCGCCTTGCAGCTGGCGCACCTGGACCCCGCTCCCTGATCGAGCGCCATCGTGTTAGAAGCTCTTGGTGGCCAGTTCGGCGAGCAGTTGCCGGGCCAGTTCGGCGTTGCGCGGCTGGCACAACACGTCGTAGCGCTGCGCGACCAGTTGGCTGTGCGACGTGAAGTCACGCTGCCCCCTGGTGGCGCCGTACCCCGCCGCGGCCGACGCGAGTCCGAAGACGACGCCGATGACCAGGCCGAGCAGCAACGGTGCCAACCCTGCCCCTGCGGTGAAGATGCTCAGCAGCAGGCCGACGAACAGACCGAACCAGGCCCCGCTGACGGCGCCCCTGGTGAGTACCTTGCTCCACGTGAGGCGGGACTCGACACGCTCGACGAGCATCGGCTGCACGCCGACGATCGTCACGTCGTGCACGGGGAAGTTGTTGTCCGCCAGGTAGTCCACGGCACGCTGTGCCTGCTCGTAGGTGTCGTAGGAACCGATCGGCCAGCCGGTCGGCGGCGTGGGCAGCGACCTGGCGCGGTTCGACGCGAATGCGGTAGTCATGGAACTCGTCCTCCAGGCTCGGGTAGGTCTTCTATTCGCTTAACGCTCACCTGACGCCGAACTACACCCGTTGCCGGAAGTCCACAGCGGCCTATCAGCCGGTTCTCAGGCTGGGCCTCGCGCGCCCGCTGTCATGCCGTCCAGGAACAGCGTCAGCCAGCGGGCCCTGGTCGCGGGCGGCTGGTCGGTGGGTGCCGTGGTGAGCAGCATCGTGAAGTCCTCGCTACTCGCGTCCGGCCGAAGCACCCCGGCGTCCCTGGCCAACGACACGAGCCTGCCGACGGCCGCGAAGGCACGCTGCTCCAGCGGCCCGTAGTCGGCAGCACCCAGTTGCTGGGCAGCGGCCTTCACGGCGTGGTTGTCGGCCGACGACTCGACGAACCTGGTGGTCACACCCTGGATCTCGGCCAGCGCCGGGGCACCGCCCTCGACCCTGGCCACGGTGGCCTCGACGTCCAGCACCATCTCCTCGACGTGCTCGTTGACGACGGCACCGACCAGGTCGGCCTTGGTGGGGAAGTTGCGGTAGAGGGTGCCGACGGCGACGCCGGCGGCCGCCGCGATCGCGTTCATGCCCACGTCGGGGCCGTGCAGGGTGATCTGCCCGCGTGCCGCGGCCATGATCCTGGCGCGGTTGCGCACGGCGTCCACCCGTTGCTGCCGGTGTGGCACGGCGACCTCCTCCGCTTGCGACAAAGTGAATTGTAGTTCATGATGAAGATGAGCGTTAGTTCATCTTCTGTCGAAGGAGCACCTCATGCCCAGCACAGTCGCCCTGGTGACCGGCGCGTCGTCCGGCATCGGCAAGGCAACGGCCACCGCACTGCACGAGTTGGGCCACACCGTCTACGCGGCGGCCCGGCGAGTGGAGCGGATGCGTGACCTGGAAGCGGCGGGCGTGCGCCTGCTGCCGATGGACGTGACCGACGACGAGTCGATGACCAGCGGGATCAAGCAGATCATCGAGGAGACCGGCCGGCTGGACATCCTGGTCAACAACGCGGGCTACGGCTCGTACGGCGCGCTGGAGGACGTGTCGCTGGACGAGGCCCGCAGGCAGTTCGACGTGAACGTGTTCGGCCTGGCCAGGCTGACCCAGTTGGCCCTGCCGCACATGCGGGCCCAGCGCTCCGGCCACATCGTCAACGTGTCGTCCATCGGCGGCAAGATCTACGAACCGCTCGGCGACTGGTACCACGCGACCAAGTTCGCCGTCGAGGGCCTGAGCGACTCGCTGCGCGTCGAGGTCAAGCCGTTCGGCATCAAGGTCGTGGTGATCGAGCCGGGCGCGATCAAGACCGAGTGGAGCAGCATCGCAGCCGGCAGCGTCCTGGCCACCTCGGGGGAGACGGCCTACGCGGGCCAGGCGAAGACGATCGCCGCGATGCTGAACTCGACCGAGTCCAACCCGCGCCGCTCGTCCCCGCCGACGGTGATCTCCAAGGCCATCGTGCGGGCCGTCACGGCACGCAGGCCGAAGACCCGCTACGTCGTCGGTCTCGGCGCCAAGCCGATCCTCTTCGCCCGCCGCGTGCTGCCGGACCGCACGTTCGACGCGTTGATCACCGGTTTCACCCGCTTCGCGGGAAAATAGGGCCATGAGCACTCGCGATGTCACGTCCGCCCTGCTCGGCGCCGCCATGGCCCGGCCGTGGCACCTCCCGCCCAAGCGCAACAAGCTGACCGTGCGGCGCGACCTGCCGGTGCCGATGGGGGACGGCGTCACGCTGCTGGCCGACCACTACGCGCCGGTCGTCGACACGCCCCGGCCCACGGTGCTGGTGCGCTGCCCGTACGGCCGGGGTGCCGCGTTCGCCGGCATGATCGCCCGGCCGTACGCGGAGCGCGGCTACCACGTGCTGCTGCAGAGCGTCCGTGGCACGTTCGGCTCGGGCGGCACGTTCCGGCCGGGCGTCGCGGAGGCGGCCGACGGCCAGGACACCGTCGCCTGGCTGCGCACCCAGGACTGGTTCGACGGCAGGCTGGCCACGGCGGGGCCCAGCTATCTGGCCTTCACCCAGTGGGCACTGGCCCTGGACCCGCCGCCGGAACTGCGTGCGATGGTGATCCACATCGGCACGCACGACCTGGCCGGGGCCGGCAGCAGCGACGGCGGACCGTTCCAGCTGTACAACTCGCTGATGTGGAGCGAGTTGATGGCCTACCAGGAGCGCGTCGGCGCGATCCGGGCGATGGTGCGGATGAACAGGACCGAGCGCAGGCTTGCTCCCGTGCTCGCCAAGCTGCCGCTCCGGGCCACTGTGGACGGTCTCGGTGGGACAGGCGCGCCGTGGTACGACGAGTGGCTGAGCCTCCACCTCGACCCGACGAACACCTACTGGGACGGCTACCGGGCCGACCAGGCGCTGCGTACGGTGTCCGTGCCGACGCTGCTGGTCGGCGGCTTCCATGACTTCTTCGCCGACCAGACCCTCACCCAGTACCACGCGCTGCACGACCGGGGCGTCGATGTCGCGATGACGCTCGGCCCGTGGACCCACCTCACCCTGGACCAGGGCGTGGCGATCCCGGAAAGCCTTGCCTGGCTGGACAAGCACGTGGCAGGCGATGCGGTGAACGGCAGGCGCGAGCCGGTCCGGGTCTGGGTCGCGGGGCTTGACCAGTGGCAGGACCTGCCGGCCTGGCCACCGTCGGACACCACGCCGACGACCTGGCACCTGGCACCGGACGGCGCCCTGGCCGACGAGGCGTCCACGGGTGAAACGACGTTCCGCTACGACCCGGCCGACCCGACGCCGTCGGTCGGCGGCCGGATGATGGCCAACAGCGGCGGCAGCCAGGACAACACCGAACTGGAGAGCCGGGCCGACGTACTCACGTTCACCGGCCCGACGCTGACCAAGCCGCTGGACGTGTTCGGCACGCCGGTGGTCGAACTGGACGTGACGTCGGACAACCAGTACGCCGACCTGTTCGCCCGGCTGTGTGACGTGGACGAGCAGGGCCGCTCGTTCAACGTCACCGACCAGATCGTCCGGCTTCCCGTGGACGGCATCCCCGGCGAGGCGCGGCACGTGCGTATCCCGCTGGTGGACACCGCCTACCGGTTCCTGCCGGGGCACCGCGTGCGGCTGCAGGTCTCCGGCGGCGCCCACCCTCGGTTCGCGCGCAATCTCGGCACCGTCGACGGTTCCGCGGACAGCGCCGAAACCAGGGCGACCACTCACCAGTTGCACCACTCGTCCAGCCTCACGCTGCCGGTACGGTGAGGATCAGCGGCTGTCCAGCGTCTCCTTGATCTTGGCGATGGCGAAACCCCAGCCCTGCTCGATGGTCGGCTTGGGCGGCACCGAGATCTCGTCCGGGTTGGTCACCACGTCCAGGACGACGGGGCCCTTGGTGGCGAATGCCTCCCGGACCGCGTCGCCCAGCAGCGCGGGGTCCTCGACCCGGATGCCACCGAGGCCGAGTGCCGTTGCCACGGCTGCGAAGTCGGGGTTGCGCAGCACGGTGCCGAACTCGGGCAGGCCCGCCTGCTCCTGTTCCAGCTTCACCATGCCCAGCCGGTGGTTGTCGAACACGACGAGCTTGATCGGCAGGTCGTTGTTGGCGATCGTGATCAGGTCGCCGAGCAGCATGCTCAGCCCGCCGTCACCGCAGAACGCCACCACCTGGCGGTCCGGGTAGAGCAGTTGCGCGCCCAGTGCCTGCGGCATCGCGTTGGCCATCGAGCCGAGGTTGTACGAGCCGATCAGCCTGCGCTCGCCCAGCATGTGCACGAAGCGGGACAGCCACACCGTGGACATGCCGGTGTCCGACGTGAAGATGGCGTCGGTGGCGGCGACCTGGTCCACGGCGGCGGCCAGGGCCTCCGGGCGGATCAGGTGGCGCCGGTTGTCCAGCGCGGAGCGGGCCTTGCCGAGCAGGCCCTTGTCGTGGTCGGGGGAGACCAGCCGCTGCTGGGCATCGTGCCAGTCGACATACCTGCGGCGCGCGTGGGTGAGGTGTTCTCGTCCGTTGTGGACCGCGACCCGCTCCAGCAGGCACCGCACGGTCGGGGCGACGTCACCGACCAGGCCCAGTTCCACCGGCACCCGCCTGCCGATGTGCTCAGCCGTGCTGTCCACCTGGATGACCCGTTTGCCCTTCGGATACCAGTCCCGGTAGGGAAAGTCGGTGCCCAGCATGAGCAGCGTGTCGGCGTGGTCCAGCGCCGACGCGGCTGCCGGGTTGCCGATCAGCCCGGTCTGGCCGACCTCGAACGCGCAGCCGTCGAAGCTCTCCTTCGCCTTGATCGTCAACACCATCGGCGCTGCCAGGCGGTCGGCGAGGGCGAGCACGTCGGCAGGTGCGTCCCGCGCGCCCCGGCCGACCAGCATGGTGATCCGCTCGGCCGCGTTGAGGATCCTGGCAGCCTCGTCCAGCGCCGGGTCGTCCGGCCGGGTGGACCGGTGGGCCAGCGAGAACTGCGGCTCCCGGTCGTGCGGCACGGTCTTGTCGCCGATGTCCCCGGGCACGGTCAGGACGGCGACACCGCGCCGGGCCACCGCCGTGCGCACGGCGATCTCCAGCATCGCGGGCATCTGGTCCGGCGAGGTCACCGTTGCCCGGAACACCGCCACATCCCGGAACAGCAGGTCGTTGTCGACCTCTTGGAAGTAGTCCGAGCCGACCTCCGCCAGCGGCACCTGACCCGCGATCGCCAGCACCGGCGCGTGACTCTTGGCCGCGTCGTACAGGCCGTTGAGCAGGTGCACCGAGCCGGGACCGACCGTGCCCATGCAGACCGCGATCGAATCGGTCAACTGGGCCTGCGCGCCGGCTGCGAACGCGGCGGCCTCCTCGTGCCGGCAGCCGATCCAGGTCAGGTCGTCCTGCTGCCGGATCGCGTCGGTGAACGGGTTGAGCGCGTCGCCGACCACGCCGAAGACGTGTCGTACGCCGAGTTGGACGAGGCCGTCGATGATGACCTTGGCCACGGTACGAGACATGAACGGCCTCCTGTGGTTGCGAGAATCCGACCGTGGCATACCTACCACGATCGCGCACCACGGAGCGCGCTAGTCCACGGCCGTCTGGTCCGGGCTGTCCTGTCTGGTGACCAGTGCCCGCAGCGCGGCCATCTCCTTGGCCAGCGCCGCCTTGCCGCTGTCGTTGATCTGCACCCAGGTCCGTGGCCGCTTGCCGTCGTAGCCCTTGTGCACGTCCAGCAGCCCGGCCTCCTCCAATACCGAGATGTGCCGGGAGAGGTTGCCGGCGGTCAGGCTGAGTGCCTCGCGCAGGTAGCCGAACTCGACGCGCTTCGTCTCGGCGGCGATGGTCAGGATGCCCAGCCGGTGTCGCTGGTGGACGACGTCGTCGAGGTCGGCTGTCGGGTGGTCGCTCACTGCCGGGACCTCCGACCGGCAGTGAGCGCCACGATCCCGCCGACGATCAACACGGCAGCGGGGAGCACCAGATTGTCGAACGTGATGGTCTGCGTGCTGACGGGGTAGCCGGACAACACGTTCTCCATGTCGTACAGGTCAGCCAGCAGGGCAGCGGCGACGAACAGGACGGCCACGACGCCACACAGTCTGCTGCGCTCCATCCACGCGAGCCCGACGATCCCGATGGCGATCACGAACAAGCCGCCGTAGCCGTGCGTGTTGGCCAGGAAGGTGACGTCGCTGGTCCCGATCAGCACCAGCACGATGCCGACCACCAGCCCGATCCACCGCATCACGTTCCGACTGCGACCTCGGGCGCACAGTGCGGTCAGGACGATGCCGACCACCAGCACGGCGACCGAAAGCAACGCCGAGGCCTTGTCGGAGCCACCCAGCGCGTCGATCAGCAGGCCTGCCACGAGAGGCACCGGCAGCACGCAGACGAGCAACCCGCCCAGCGCGTAGAGCAGATAAGTACCGGTACGCGGCTGGACACCGACCCGCAGCGCGCGCCACCGGTACCAGGCGAGCGTGACCAGCATGCCGACCACGACGACACCCAGCCAGTAGAGCCCGACCGCCAACCCACTGACGTCGAGCTGGAAGCTCGTGAACAGCGAGAGCGGGTAGAAGCCCAGGCCGCCGATGTGCAGTTCCGGGCCGTACACGTCGATATTGCCGTTGGTCGGCACCGTGATCCCCGCCGCCCCGTAGAGCACCGGTGCGACCAGGATCAGCACGCCGAACAGCAGCAACGGCAGCCAGTAGCCGTGGCTGTCCTGCCTGGTCCGGTTACGCAGCCTGCCCAGGTCGTCCAGTAATACGGCGGCTTCCGTGTCCATCAGCCCATCTCCCAATCACATGCGGATGCCAACAGCTTTGCATCGCAAACATGATGGTGTCAAGAAACGACGAACCGGGTGTGGTGCTCGCCAGCACCACACCCGGTTCGTCGCCGTAGAACTCAGAACACCCGGATCGCGATCTCGGCCGGGTCGCCGAGCAGGCCGTCGATCTCGTCGTCCAGCCGGACCAGGGTGAGCGAGGCGCCCGCCATGTCCAGCGAGGTGCAGTACTCGCCGACGTAGCTGCGCTTGACCTCGATGCCCCGCTCGGCCAGCTGCTTGTGGGCGCGCCCGTACAGGATGTACAGCTCGCTGATCGGCGTGCCACCGAGGCCGTTGATCATCAGGGCGACCTTGTCACCGGACACGAAGGGCAGATCGTCGGCCACCGTGGACAGCAGCTCGTCCACGATCTCGTTGGCGGGCACCAGCTTCGCCCTGCGCCTGCCGGGCTCACCGTGGATGCCGACGCCCATCTCGATCTCGTCGTCGGGCAGGTCGAACAGCGGCGAACCCTTGGCCGGCGGCGTGCACGCGGTGAGCGCCATGCCCATCGTGCGGGTCACGCTGTTCACCTTCTCGCCGATCCGGTACACCTCGTCCAGGTCGGCACCCCGCTCGGCCGCCGCACCGACGGCCTTCATCACGAAGAAGTTGCCGGCCACACCACGACGACCGACGGTGTACGTGGAGTCCTGCACGGCCACGTCGTCGTTGATGAACAGGGTCCTGACCGTGATGTCCTCGGCCTCAGCCAGTTCCTGCGCCATCTCGAAGGCCATCCGGTCACCGGTGTAGTTGTTCACCAGCAGCAGCACGCCCTTCGGCGACGCGACCAGCTTCACCGTCTCGTAGACGTAGTCGGTCGGCGGAGCGGCGAACACGTCACCTGGACAGGCGGCGTCCAGCATGCCCGGGCCGACCGTCATCACGTGGGCGGGCTCGTGGCCGGAGCCGGAGCCCTGCACGATCGACACCTTGTTCTCGTTGGGGCTGTCGGCCCGCATGATGAGGTTGTAGTCCGGGACGTACTTCAGCGTCGTCGGATTGGCGAGGGCAAGGCCCTCCAGCATCTCCGAGACAAAGTCCTTGGGATCATTGACGAATTTCTTCACGGGTGCTCCTTGGTCTCGGCGTTGAGGCTTGGTGCGAAGTAATGAACGGAACTCAGTTGGCTGGCCATTCGGCCGCGACGCGTTCAGCCATCACGGCGACCCCGACGGCACCGGCGTCCGGCGAGCCGATGCTGCGCTCCCCGGTGTAGCTCGCCCTGCCTCGCATGGCCTGCATCTGGCTGGTCGCGTCGGCCGCTGTGCGGGCGGTGTCGGCGGCGACCTTGGCCACCTCGGCGCCGCTCGTACCGGTACCCGTGTCCAGCCGCTCGGCGATCGCGTCCGTCATCGGGACGAGAGCGTCCAGCAGCGTCTTGTCCCCGACGTCGGACTTGCCGCGCATCTTGATGCCCTCGGCGGCCGCCCGCAGCATGGCTACGACGTCGGCGCCGGTCACCTCCTCCTTGCCCTTCACCACGGACGCTGCCCGTAGGAAAGCGGTGCCCCACAACGGGCCGGACGTGCCACCGACCCGCTTGGAGATGACGAGCGCGACCTTCTGCAGGAACACACCCGGATCGCTGCGGTCGAAGGTGTCCCATTCGGCCAGCACGTTCTCGAAGCCGCGGGCCAGCGAGTAGCCGAAGTCGCCGTCGCCGACCACGGCATCCAGGTCGCCGAACGCCTTCTCGTTGTCGACGGCTGTCTGCGCGATCGTGCGGACGACGAACTCGAGGTCGGGGAATGTCTCCGATGACATTGTTCTCTCCTAGGCGGGACTGCTGGTGGCGGTGGTGAGCAGGGCGTCCAGGTCGGTGAGCAGCACGAACGGCCGGGGCGCCAGACCGAACGGGTCGGCGAGGACCTCGATGTCCGTGCCGGGATCACCGAGCGAGGACACGACGAGCGCGGCACCGGTGAAGTCCTCGTGTTTGGTGTAGCTGCTCACCGTGACGACACAGGTCAGCCCGGCAGCCGTTGCCGCGCGCAGCCCGTTGTTGCTGTCCTCGACGACGATCGCCTGTTCGGTCGACACGTCCAGTTCGGACACCGCCAGTTGGTAGATGTCGGGCGCCGGCTTCTTGTGTGCGACGACATCGCCTGCGAACACCGAGAACCGCGCCGCGAGTTCCGCGCCGACCGCGTGTTCCAGCACGCTGCGCACGGACGCCTCGGCCGACGTAGACGCGACGGCCAGCGTCCAGCCGCCCGCTGCCGCGTCCTCCACGATGCGGCGGATGCCCGGCCGTCCCGGCACCGTGCCGCCCGCGATGATCGACACGTAGATCTCGGTCTTGCGGCGGTGCCACCTGGCGACCTCCGCATCGAGCGCGGCCTGCTCGGTGGGCAGCCCGGCGGCCGCGACGAACTCCGGCGTGAGCAGGGAACGCATCCGTTCCTTGCCGCCGCCGATCAGCACCTTCTCGGCGTACTCCTCGTCGGTCCACCGGACCGGCAGACCGAACTCCTCGAACGTCTGGTTGAAGGCCGGTAGGTGGCCGTAGCGCTCGGTGTCGGCGAGCACGCCGTCACAGTCGAAGATCAGTGCCGGCACCGGCATCACCCGGCCCGGCCGGCACTGCCGAACAGCGTCATCAGGCCGGTCGCCATCGTGACCACGTCCGCGCGGACGGCCTTGAACAGCGACGGCGGGTCCCACTTGTCCTTCTCCGCCGTGGCCTTGAGGAAGTCGAGGTTCGACTTCATGAACTTCTCCTTGAGCGCCGTGGAGATGTTGACCTTGGCGCAACCCCTGGCGATCAGGTCGTGGAACTGTTCGTCGGTCATCCCGCTGCCGCCGTGCAGGGCGATCGGGATCGGGTGCGCGGCGACGATGTCGGACACCCGCTGGAAGTCCAGCACCGGTGTGCTGCGGTAGGTGCCGTGCGCGTTGCCGATGGCAGGCGCGAACACGTCGACGCCGGTGGTCTCGATGAAGGTCAGTGCCGCCTTCAGGTCCAGCCGTTTCGCCTCGTCGTCCGAGCCGATGCCGTCCTCGACGCCGGTGATGGCCTCGATCTCGCCCTCGACGTGCGCGCCGTGCCTGCGGGCCTCGGCGACGACCTCGACGGTCTGCCTGGTGTTCTCGTCCACCGGCATGCTGGACGCGTCGAACAGCACCGAGTTCCAGCCGCGGTCCAGGCATTCGGTGATCACGGCACGTTCCGGGCAGTGATCCAGGTGCAAGGTGACCGGCACGTCGACGTTCGCCGTCATGGCGGTCCACATGTCGAACAGCACGGCACTGCCGATGGACTTCACGGTCTTGACCGACGTCTGCACGATCAACGGCGACCTCGTCTCGACGGCGGCGGCGAGCACCGCCTCCAGAGTGAGGTCGTTGAACACGTTGATCGCGGGGACGCCGTAGCGGTTGGTGAACGCGTCGGTCAGGATTTCCTTCAGCGGCACGACTGGCACGCACTCCACGCTAGTCGCGACAACGCCCGAGCTCAGGCGTGGTTTTCCCCATTCGAGGGGTAGGAATCCCCCTACCGTGTCGCCTATCGAGACGCGGTGGGCCGGACAGCCGCCCGGTGGGCCAGTGCCGTGCGGTTCGCCGAGCCCGTCTTGCGCAGCACGGCGCCGACGTGTTTCTCCACGGTCTTCGCCGAGATGCCCAGCCGGGTGGCGATCTGCTTGTCCGGCAGGCCCTGCTCGACCAGCAGCCGCACCTCGTGCTCACGGTCGGTGAGCGGTTCCTCGGCCGGCAGCGACCTGCTGCTGACGAACCGGTGCAGCACCTGCTCGGTGAGCGAGACGTCGCCTCGCGCTGCCGCCAGTACCGCCCTGGCCAGCGCGGGACCGTCCGTATCGGACCCCACGCAGCCCCGGGCACCAGCGGTGACGGCGTCCCGCAGCAGGTCGTCGGCGTGGTCGTCGGCCAACAGCAGGACGGACACGTCGGGATTGGCCGAGCGGATGTAGGAGGTCAGCCGGGCGCCGTCCATGCCGGGCAGTTGGAGTTCGAGCAGCACGACGTCCGGGGTGAGCACGCGAACCGCGTCCACAACGGCACGGGCTTCGCCCACCTCCCCGACGACCTGGATCTCCGGCTCCTCCCGAGCCAGCAGCCGCACCAGTCCCGCCCGCACGATCGGCAACTGGTGCACGACCAGCACCCGCCACGCGTCCTTGGACCGCTTCGGGTCGGCCGGATCCACGCGGACGTAGGGAATGTGTGCCCGGACCCTGGTGCCCCAGCCGGGTGTCGACTCGATCTGCAGATCGGCGCCGAGGTGCTGGGCCCTGGCCACGATGCCGGTCAGGCCGAGACCCTTGCGTGGCCCGGTGGCCAGGACGGCTGGGTCGAAACCGCAGCCGTCGTCCTCGACCACGAGCGTGACGTCCTCGGTGCCGTAGAGCACGCCGACCCGGACCAGCGTCGCCTTCGCGTGCAGCACGACGTTGGTCAGTGCCTCCTGGACGATGCGCAGCGCTTGTTGGCCGATCTCCGGTGCCAGCGTCGGTCGTTCGCCGGTGACCACCAGATCGGTGCGGATGCCGGTGGTGGACCGCGCCCAGCCCAGTTCCATGGCCAGCGCGTCGTCCAGCGAGTGTGGTTCGAGCAGAGCGGGCCCGAGGCCGAGCACCGTGCGTCGGGTCTCGGCCAGCGCGTCGCACGCCGTGTCCCTGGCCGCGGCCAGGTGGGCGGCGCTGTCCGGATCGCTGGGTACGTCCACCGTGTCGATGTGCATCAGGATCGAGCCGAGCGCCCTGGCCACCGCGTCGTGCACGTCGCGCACAACACGTTCACGTTCCGTGCTGACGGCCAGTCGGCGCGCGCGTTCCTCGGCGTCGGCATGCAGGCGGGCGTTGGTGATGGCGATCGCGGCGTGCTTGGCGAACAGGCCGAGCAGGTGCACGTCCTCGTCCCGGAAGCGCAGGTCGGGATCGGTGCTGAACACGACGCACACGCCGATGATCGCGCCCGCCCACTCGATCGGCACGCCGACCGTCGCGTGCAGCCGTTCGCGTTCGCCGACCGCGACGTGGCCGCCGTAGACCTCGCTGTAGCTGTCGAACACCATGGGGGAGCGGCTGGCCACGACGGCGCCGGTGACGCCCTCGTCCAACGGGAAGGCCTTGCCCTCCTGGCAGGAGACGCCGAGATCGGCTTCCTTGCGGTAGACGCCCGCTTGCTCGTCCACGATGCAGATCGAGCCGGCGCCACCGCGCAGCAGACTGACCGCTCGGCTGAGGATGCGCCGCAGCAGTGGTTGGAGCGTGAACTGACCGGCCAGATCCTCGACGGCACCGGTCAGTGCGTCGACCTTGTCGTGCGGGTCGATCCGGAGGACCACGCCACGATCATAGGGGAACGTCATGCTCTGTACCGATTCAGTGCCCTCGCGGTACCCACACTCGATCACGTTATGTTGAGGCGTCGACGATGACGGAGGGGCGCCGGATGAGTACGAAGCGTGCAGCCGCTTTACTGGTCGCGGTGGCGACCGTGGTGGGTATGGCATTTGTCGGACCGTCGGCAGGCGCGGCCGCTGTGCCGGCATCCGGTGTCGCACCGGGTTGCTGTGGCGACGGATCGGCGTGGACGACGGGGGACAAGGACGCCC
>DASXYT010000331.1:0-26208 GCA_036502345.1 Pseudonocardiaceae bacterium
CCTGCCGGTCCTCGCCGTCATCGGCGACCGGGGCCGGGCTGCCTTGGCGCGCAAGGTTTTCCTCGGTGTGCTGCACGCGCTGGGCGCGGATCTCGAGGTGCACGGCGACGCCACGTTCGGCGTGCCGGCCGACGGCGGCCCGCACCGTGGCGCGCTCGTCGTGGACAACCACGTGTCCTGGCTGGACATCGTCGTGGTGAACGCGGTGCGGCCGATGCGGTCGGTGGCCAAGAGTGAGATCGCGTCCTGGCCGGTGGTCGGCCCGCTGGCCAGCAGGGCGGGCACCGTCTACCTGGACCGGGAGCGGCTGCGGGCGCTGCCGGACACGGTGGCCGAACTGGCAGGCGCGCTGCGTGGCGGCGCGCTGGTCAACGTCTGTCCGGAAGGCACCACGTGGTGCGGCCTCGGCCTCGGCCGGTTCCGGCCGGCGCTGTTCCAGGCCGCGATCGACGGTGGTGTGCCGGTCCGGCCGCTCGTGGTCCGCTACCGGGTAGCCGACGGCAGACCGACCACGTGGCCGGCGTTCGTCGGGGACGAGACGCTGATCGACTCGGTACGCAGGACGGCACGGCTGCGCGGGCTGGTGGTCGAGGTGCACGTGCTGCCCGAGATCGCTCCCGGCCGGGCCACCGACAGGCAGCACCTGGCGGCACTGGCCGAGGCCGCTGTGCGGCAGGCGCTCTACGGCGACACCCCGGTACTGGCTGAGCACCCGGTAGCCGCCTGAAATAGCTGGACCTCCACCCAGCTGGAGGTCGCATGATGGGTCCGTGACAGACACGACCCCGAAGGCGCAGGTGCCGGCCGCCCGCTACCGCAGCACGCTGTGGGCCCGCGAGCATCGGATACCGACCGCTGGGCTGGTCCTCGTCGTCACCCTCATCGCGTTCGAGTTCATGGGTGTCGCCACGGCGCTGCCCACGCTGGTCGCCGATCTGCACGGCGGCCAGCTGTACGCGTGGCCGATCGCGGCGTTCACGGCGGCCAGCGCTGTCGGCACGGTGGCCGGCGGCCGGATCTGCGACCTGCGCGGGCCCGGCGGGCCGATGCTCGCCGGGGTGCTGCTGTTCGCCGCAGGCCTGCTGGTCGGCGGTATGGCGCCGACGATGCTGGTGCTGCTGCTGGGCAGGGTGATCCAGGGTCTCGGCGCCGGCGCCGAGATCGTCTCGGTGTACGTGGTGATCGCGCTGGTCTACCCGCCGCGGGACCGGCCGGCCGCGTCCGCGCTGATCGCGGCGGCGTGGGTGGTGCCGTCGCTGGTCGGGCCGCCGGTGGCCGGGGTGGTCACGCAGGTGTTCGGCTGGCGGTGGGTGTTCCTCGGCCTCGTCCCGCTGGTGGCGCTCGGCCTGCCGCTGCTGGTGCCGTTGATGCGGCAACTGCGGCGGACCACGACCGAGCGGCTACCGGTGCGCAAGGGCGTGCTGCTGGCCGGCATCGGCGCCGCTGTCGGGGTGAGCGCGTGCACCGCCGCCGCCCAGCACCTGGACCTGGTGGCGTTGCCGATCGCGGTGGCGGGCCTGGTGCTGCTCGGCTTCTCGCTGCGCAGGCTGCTGCCGGCCGGCACCGTGCGGCTGGCGCGTGGCATGCCCGCTCTCGTGGTGTCCCGCGCGTTGCTGGCCGGCTCGTTCACGGCGGTCGAGTCGTACCTGCCGCTCACGCTGACGTCGGTGCACGGCTACGGCCCTGCCGCGTCCGGCCTGCCGCTGACCGTGTCCGCGCTCGGCTGGGCCGGCGCGTCGGCCTGGCAGGGCAGACACACCGCGGTGTCCCGGACGGTGCTGCTGCGGACGGCGTTCGTGATCGTCGCGATCGGGCTGGGCATCGTCTCGTTGGTCGCGTTCCGGTGGGCGCCGCCCTGGCTGGCGTACCTCGCGTGGGGGTTGGGCGGGTCCGGCATGGGGCTGGGTGTGTCGAGCATCTCAGTGTTGCTGTTGGACCTGTCACCGGAGCACGAGCGGGGCTTCAACAGCTCCGCCGTCCAGTTGGCCGACATGATCGGCACCGTCCTGCTGGTCGGGGTGGGTGGCGTGCTGATCAACGCCCTCGGCTCGACCGCCCGACCGACGCTCCCGCTGTTCGTGTTCGACATCGCGATGTGTGGTGTTGCCCTGTTCGGCGGCATCGTGTCGGCGGGTCGTACCGCGGGGCGACTACGCTGAAGACCCGATGGTGTACCTCGACCACGCCGCGACCACACCGATGCTGCCGGAGGCCGTGGCCGCGATGAGCAAGGCTTTGTCCAGCGTGGGCAACGCCTCGGCGGTGCATACCTCCGGTCGGCGCGCTCGGCGGTCCGTCGAGGAGGCCCGGGAGGACATCGCGGACGCCCTGGGCGCTCGCCCGTCCGAGGTGATCTTCACCGCCGGTGGCACGGAGAGTGACAATCTCGCGGTCAAGGGCATGTACTGGGCCCGCAGGGACGCCAAGCCGGCGCGACGCCGGGTGCTGGCGTCGTCGGTCGAGCACCATGCCGTGCTGGACTCCGTGCAGTGGCTGGCCGACCACAAGGGCGCCGCCGTCACCTGGCTGGACGTGGACGGCTTCGGCCGGGTGCACGAGGACACCGTGCGGGCCGCGATCGCCGAGGACCCGGAGTCCGTCGCGCTGGTCAGCGTGATGTGGGCGAACAACGAGGTCGGCACCGTGAACCCGGTGCACGAACTGGCCAGGGCCTGCGCCGAGCACGGCATCCCGCTGCACACCGACGCCGTGCAGGCGGTCGGCGCTGTGCCGGTCGACTTCGCGGCCAGTGGCGCCGACGCGCTGACCGTCAGCGGTCACAAGCTGGGCGGCCCGTACGGGATCGGCGCGCTGCTGCTGGCCAGGGACGCCGCGTGCACGCCGCTGCTGCACGGCGGTGGCCAGGAGCGGGACGTGCGCTCCGGCACGCTGGACGTACCGGCCGTGATCGCGTTCGCCACGGCGGTTCGCGCTGCCGTCACCGATCTGGACCGGCGGGGCAAGGCTCTGGCCGCGCTGCGCGACGAACTGGTCAGCGCTGTGCGGCACGTGGTGCCGGACGCCGTGCTCAACGGTGATCCCGGCTCGTCGACGGTGGCCGGCGGGCCGTCCCGGCTGCCCGGCAACGCTCACCTGACGTTCCCCGGCTGCGAGGGCGACAGCCTGCTGATGTTGTTGGACGCCAACGGAATCGAGTGCTCGACCGGCTCGGCGTGCACGGCCGGTGTCGCGCAGCCCAGCCACGTGCTGCTGGCCATGGGCGCCGACACGATCGCGGCGCGCGGGTCGCTGCGGTTCTCCCTCGGCCACACCACGACGTCGGCCGACGTGGCCGCTGTGGCCGACGTGATCGGCGCTGTGGTCACGCGGGCGCGCAGTGCCGGTCTGGCCGGTGCGCGCAGGTCGACGCGGACGGCGGCCGCCAGTAGCGATCAGGTGGAGGTCTGACCATGCGGGTGCTTGCCGCGATGAGCGGTGGCGTCGACTCGGCCGTGGCCGCCGCCAGGGCTGTCGAGTGCGGGCACGAGGTGGTGGGCGTGCACCTGGCGCTGTCCGCGAAGCCGGGCACGCTGCGCACCGGCGCCCGCGGCTGCTGCACGGTCGAGGACGCGCGGGACGCGCGTAGGGCCGCTGACGTGCTCGGGATCCCGTTCTACGTGTGGGACTTCGCCGAGCGGTTCACCGAGGACGTGATCGAGGACTTCGTCGCCGAGTACGCGGCAGGCCGCACGCCGAACCCGTGTGTGCGGTGCAACGAGCGGATCAAGTTCGCCGCGCTGCTGGACAAGGCGGTCGGCCTCGGCTTCGACGCCGTGTGCACGGGCCACTACGCCCGACTGTCCGTTGTGGACGGCGTGCCCACGTTGCGGCGCAGCGCTGACGACGCCAAGGACCAGTCCTACGTGCTGGCGTCGCTGCGGGACGACCAGCTGCGCAACGCGATGTTCCCGCTCGGCGACTCCACCAAGTCGGCCGTGCGCGAGGAGGCAGCCGCTCGTGGGTTGGCGGTGGCCGAGAAGCCGGACAGCCACGACATCTGCTTCATCCCGGACGGTGACACCAGGACGTTCCTGACCAACAAGATCGGCGTGCGCGCGGGTTCGCTGGTGGACGACGAGACCGGCCAGGTGCTCGGCGAGCACGACGGGGTGCACGGGTTCACCGTCGGCCAACGCCACGGCCTGGGCATCGACGCGCCCGCCACCGACGGTCGGCCGCGCTACGTGCTGTCGCTGGAGCCGGTGACCGGCGACGTCCGGGTCGGGTCGGCCGACCGGCTGGCGGTCACCGAGATCATCGGCATCCGTCCGGTGTGGCCGTCCGGCACCACGTTCACCGAGACGGAGTGTGCGGTCCAGGTACGCGCGCACGGCGGCCTCGCCTCGGCGACGGCCACGATCACCGGCGACGACGTGGTGATCCGGCTGACCGAGCCACTGCGCGGCGTGGCCCCCGGCCAGACCGCCGTGCTCTACCAGCCGGACAGCGGCGCGGGCGACCTGGTCCTGGCCAGCGCCACCATCGCCAGCACCCGCTGACCCTCGTTCACAGATCGTTGGCCGATGATGGCAGCCAGAGCCACCTGTCGGCCTCCAGCATCTTCTCCAGCAGTTGATACCCACTGGCCCGAGTGAGATGGCCATGTTGCACGGCCTCGCTGACGAGGTCAGCGGTTCGCTTTGTTGTGATTCCCTGGAATTTCGCGAACTCGAAAGCATCGTTGTCGTCGGTGATCCAGTGGGAGCCTGCGAAGCTCGCCCAGTTCTTGTGTTGTCAGGAAACCAGTAGATTGTCACGGCGCGAATGCGGGTCCGTCCTGTTCGACGTCATCAGCCGGCGCCATGCCTTGGCGGAGTTGTTCGACGGAGACGTCAACGAGGTCGGCCAGCGGACGGAGGGTCGTCTTGTGGGTCAGATATGCCTCGAGCATCTGACTGAGCATGGCCAACGGCCGGCGCTCCTGCGCGCTGCGATCGGCCCAATCGATGTAGGTGGCGATCTGGCCCGCGACCTGCGCGCAGCGAGTGGTCGTCAGGGTGGCGAAGCCCGTCCGCTGGATCGGATCAATCAGGCCGAGGTTGCTCAGGCGGTAGGCCAGCGCGCTCGGCGACACGGCGAATCGCATGACCATCGAGGAGAAACAGTCCTCATCGAGCCCGTTCTGGCAGTCGCTCACGGCCGATCTCACTGTCGTTTCCGGCATCAGGAACGCGGCGGCGAAAGCGTTTGCCCGCATCTCGGACGGTTCGCGGCGATCAGTCGGATCCATGACGTCTTTGTCGACATGCAAGTCCTGATGATCGTTGGCGAGGATGTGACCCAACTCGTGCGCCAAGCTGAATCGCTGTCGCGTTGGCACCTTGCTGGTCGCGGCGAGAATCAATCGCGCTGTCGGCTCGCCCCAGGCAAGCCCATCGCAGGACAAGTCCCGCACGACGACGTCAATGCCGAAGGTCTCTTCGATCAGATCCGCCAGATCCACCTCGGCCGGCCTGTTCACATAGTCGGGGACATGCTGGAGCGCTTCGGCGGCCAATTCCGCGCCCTGGTCGATCAGCCGACCCCGGTGCGGAACCTTGATGTCGGGCGGCGTCGGTCGGGCAAAGCCAACCAGGCGCAGGTTCGCCCTGGCCTCGGCGTACTTCGTCGCGGCATCGATCGCTCGTTCAGTTGACGACATCGTGGCGGCTCGTGCTGCCACTGCCGGCGTGGGGCGTTCCTTGCCGAGCAGCCAGTCGACGGTGACTTCCGCGAGTTCGGCGATATTGGCGAGGTCGAGAGAGGTGAACCGGCGGACCGACGCGAGTGACTTGGACAGCTTCGGGCTGTCCAGTCCGGCCCGTTCGGCAAACGCAGCCTGGCTCAGACCGGTCTTGGCTATGGCCTCACGGACGCGTCTGACAGTGATGTCCGGTTCCATATTGATCACGCTACGCGACTGTTGCGATAATCGCAAAGTGATGAGTCGGACGCTACGCGGGGGTCCAGTCGGTGTTGGCGCCGCACAGGATCACGCACGGGAGGTCGCCGGGGACCTGGCCGGCCAGCAGGGCGGCCAACGGGGCCGCCGCCGCCGGTTCGACGGCCAGCCGGAACTCCTCCCACAGGCGGTCCCGAGCGGCCAGCAACTCGGCATCGCTGACCAGCACGGACGGCGACTTCCGCAGCAGTTCGAACGGCAGCGTGCCGATCCTCGTGGCGCCCAGCGCGGACGCGGCCACCGAGTCGATCACCACGTCGACCGGCTCGCCTGCCGCGATCGCCTCGTGCAGGCAGCAGCAGCCGTCCGGCTCGACGGCGACCACGGTCCGACCGGCGCCGCCGACCACCGTGCCGGCGCCCAGCCCGCCACCGCCGACCGCGACCACGAACGTGTCCACGTCCGGCTGCGCCGCGATCACCTCGGCCGCCACCGTGCCCTGGCCCGCGATCACCGCGGCGTCCTCGTAAGCCGGCAGGTATCGAGCGCCCGGACCGATCGCGGCCTGTGCCGCTGCTGCCGCATCCGAGTACCGCGCGCCGTGCCGGACCAGCCGGGCACCTTCCGCCTCGATCCGTCGGGCCTTGCCAGCCGGCACCGTCTCCGGCACGTAGACCACCGCCGGCAGGCCCAACAGCCGGGCCGCCGCCGCGACGGCCAGCCCGTGGTTGCCGCCGGACGCCGTGACCACGAGCTCCGGCGCGGGCCCGGCGAGCAGTGCGTTCAGCGCCCCGCGCAGTTTGAACGAACCGGTGCGCTGCAGGTGCTCCAGTTTGAAGATCACCCTTCGGCCGTCCACGGTCACGTCCAACAGCGGCGTGCGGCGGGCGTAGGGCTCGATCCGCTGCGCGGCCGCCGCCACGTCGGCTCCGGTGGGCAGGACGGTGCTTGTCATGCCCTCCACCTTAGGGAAGCGCCCTGCGCAACAGTTCGACTGTGGCCTCAACCACCACCGCGCCGGCTTCCGGCCCGAACATGCTGGCCAGCGCCTCGTACCGGCCCTCCCGGTGGGCCACGTCGTCAGCCAGGTAGCCGAAGTAGCCGTCGGTGTAGCCGACGATCCTGGTGTCCGGGAAGGGACTCCCGGCCCTGATCTGCTCGCCGAAACACGTGAACGGCTCGACCGGCAGGTGCGCCCACGCCACGTCGCCGAACGCGACCACACTGATCGGCAGCACCAGTTCCGCAGGCAGACCGGACGACACCAACGCGGCCAGCATGGCGGCACCCTGGTACCGGGTCTGCGCGATCCGGGCCTCGGGAGTATCCGCGTCAGTGACGGCTTCCTTCGCCGCCGCAACGGTTTCCGCCGCCTCGGCCGCGCTCGGCAGCGTCCTGGTGGGCACCGTGCACTCGCCGCGCAGCACGACCGGTGCCGTGTCGCCAGGCACCGGGGAACCGGCCAGCACGCCACGCAGGAACGCGCCGGCGAGCATGCCGCCCTGCCGGTCGGCCTCGGCGAACGTCGATCCGCGGCGGGTGAACCTGGTGCTCACGTCACCGGCTGCACCCTGCAGGAAGACCACCACCGGCGGGGTTTCCACGTCCTCGGTGGCCGCCAGCCCGGCTCGCAGCACACGCCGCGCGGCAGCCGGGTAGTCGGCCGACCAGGCCAGGTTCGCGTGCCCCAGCACCGTCGGGTGGCACGCGAAGTCGGCGAGCACCGCGACCACGGCGCCGTCCGCGTCGCGCAGGGTCAGCACGCCCGTGCTGGTGTCGTGCGGGCCGGCCGGGTCGTACCGGTTGGCGCCTACGCCTGAGTCGGCCACCGTGGCCCAGCCCGCCGTTGCGGTCGCGCTGGTGGCCGGCAGCCTGCCAGCGCCCCGGGCAATGGTCCTGACCAGCCGTTCGATGGCGGCGTCGTCAGCAACGGAAGCCTGCCGGCCATCAGGCCGGAGCCAGGTGGCCGGCCCCGAGTGCGTGTGCGAGCAGCAGACCAGCACCGCGTCCGGCGACATGTCCAACTGCCCCGCGACCTCGGTGCGGATCCGGGTCGCCGTCCCGACGTCCAGACCGAGGGCGTCCACGGCGACCCAGCAGACCGCGCCACCAGCGTCCGTGGACAGCCACAGCAGGCTGGCGGTCAGCCGGTCGTGCACCTCGGTGGCGGTCTGGGTGCCCCGTGCCGCGTAGCCGGCCATGGGCTGGCCGACCTGCGGTGTCACGTCGACGGTGGTCGCCGAATAGCGGAGCGTCATGAGGACATCATCACGTACCCGACCGCCCTGCCTGGCTCGCCGCCTCACGCAGCCTGGCCGCCACGTCCACGACACCGTCCCCACCTGCGGATACGGCGACGGCAGCAAGTTCTGCCGCCGTCTCGGCGACGCTGGTCAGCACCTCCAGCGCCATCGGCAGGTTCAGTCCGGACACCAGTTGCAGCCGGGGGTCGCGCAGGGCGAGCAGCCCGACCGCGTTGGCCGGGCTGCCCCCCATCAGGTCCGCGAGTACCAGCGCGCCGTCGCCGCCGAGCCGGTCGACGACCGCGCTGACCTGCTCGGCGACCAGTTCGGTACTGCCGTCCGGCGGCAACGACACCGTCGCCACGTGCTCCTGTCCGCCGAGGATCATCTCGACGGCGTCCCGCACACCGGCCGGGAAGCCGCCGTGCCCGACGAAAACGATCGGAACAGGGCTGGGTACGGGGCTCATCCGGCGGGCGTCGGCAGTGCCTTGGCGAACCAGCCGAGGCCACCTAGGGTCAGCCCGATCGCGAAGACGATCACGATCGCCCAGATCGGGTGCAGGTTGAACTTCTTGAGCAGGAAGTAGATCAACGCGGTCAGCGCGACCGGGAGCAGGAACGGCAGCACACCGTCCAACTGGGTCTGCACCAGTTGCGGCGGGGCCGCCTTGCCGCCGACCGTCGCCGTGCCGTGGTAGGACAGCGTGGTCACGATCTTGACGATGCTCGGGATGAAGCCGCCGAACACGATCATCGCCAGGATGATCGCTCCTTCGTTGACCTTCTGCAGCGCACCGGAGGCCAGCCTCGTGATGAGCGCCCTGCCCTGCTTGTAGCCGAAGTTGAACTGCCAGCGGCGCACCAGGAAGTAGGGGACCAGCACGAAGACCGCGACGAAGATCGGGCCGATGATCTTGCCCTGCAACGCCCAGTTCGCGCCCAGCGTGAAGATGATGCTGTTGTAGACCACGTAGGTCACGGCGTCGCCGATGCCGGCCAGCGGCCCCATCATGGCGACCTTCACACCGTCCGCCGACGACGCGGAACCGCCCTCCTCCATGGCGATCGTGCTGCCCAGGATGAACGGTCCGCCGACCACCGGGGAGGTGTTGAAGAACGCGAGGTGCCGCTGCATCGCCTCGGCGAACTCGGTGTCGTCCCGGTAGAGGTAGCGCAGCACCGGGATGATCGCCCAGCAGAAGCCGAGGGCCTGCATCCGCTCGTAGTTCCAGGAGATCTGGAACGACCAGAAGAACCGCCAGAACGACTTGTTGAGTACCCGCTTGGGCAGCCCGACCGGGGCCGTCTCGTCGACCTCCCGGGTCAGCGTGGTGTCAGACATTGGCTGCCTCCCCATCGTCCGCCGTGGTGGTCGGTCCGGCCGGTGTTGGTGTCGTCGTCGGTGGTGGAGCGCCGCCCCTGTTGTCCGCTGCGGGCTCGCTCGGCTTCAGGGTGACGAAGATGATCGCGATGGCGAGACCGAACAGTGCGACGCCGAGCAACGGGATCTGCAGATAGCCGTAGAGCACATAGCCGATCAGCAACATGTACCAGTATTTGGCCACCGGCAGCATTTTCAGCAGCATGGCGAAACCGACCGTGGGCAGGATCGCGCCGACGAGTGTCATGCCGTTGGTGAACCAGCCGGGAATACTGCTTTCGATCTTGGCCACGTCGTTGGCGTAGTACACGCCGATGAACGTCGGCACCACCCGGACGGCGGCCCACGGTATGAACGCCGTCCATTGCAGCACTGTCATTTCGCGTGTTCGGACCTGCAATGCCGCCGCGTCGGCTCTGTGTATCCAGAACGTCGGCAGGAACCGGCCGATCGGGTCGAGCGAGATCAGCAGAACGGCTGCCGGAATACCCAACGCGAGCCCGAAGGCGACCTGGTGGCTGAACGTGCCACTGCTGGCGTGGGCGAGCGCCGTGCCCACGATCGCGCCGGTGGTGTAGTCCGGAATGGACGCACCGCCGTAGGTGTAGACGCCCAGTGCGGCCAGTTCCATGGTCGCGCCGATGGCCATGCCGAGCGTGACGTCGCCGATGATCAGGCCGGCGACCGTGCCGGCGATCAGTGGCCGACTCGCGTAGATCAGCGTTGGACCGAGCATATCGTATACGCACAAGATGGCCCACACAGTGAGCACGACAGCGGTCAGCAGCATTTGCGACCCGCTTTCCCCGGTTGGACTAGACCAGTGGTGCAAATCTCACGGCAGATTAACACCAGTGATCCGGCAGTCAAGGTCCGATGGTCGGAAGTTATCGCCATGTCATCTGTGATCCGTCAGTAATTGACAGTTCAACGGCCCGTCGTCTAATCGGCGACGGGCGGAGCAATGCGGGCATCCGATCAGAGTTTTTTCTTCGCCAGCAGGCGAAGAAAATCGTCGGCTTTGTCGTTCGGCATCATCTGGCAGCGCAGGTGCCCTGCCAACTCGGCGATCCGCCGGTAGTCCTCGGCGTCCTGCTCGGTGACCGAGATGGACCGCGTCACCATGGTGAACTTGGTACCGGGTCTCGGTGCCTGGTTGCCGACGTTGACCTCGCCGGCGGTCAGCCCGTCCTCCAGCAGTCGCAGCGCGTCGCCGGGGAACTTGGCCAGGATCATGATCTGGTCGGCCGCCGCGGCGTTGCTCTTGCAGTACGCCACCGTGTCGGCGACGGACAGGATCGAGGTGCGCACGCCCCTGGCGGCCTGCGGCAACAGCACCCGCTGGAATTCGTCCGCCGCCACCTCGTCGTTGGCCACGATCAGGTGGTTGGCGCCGATTCTGCCCACCCAGGCCACTGTGACCTGGCCGTGGATCAGGCGGTTGTCGATCCGGATGTGCTTCACGGGCATCGGCGCGTCCTCCGTCCGGTATGGCCACGTCAAGTTACCGGGGTGGTGGTTCGCGGGCAATGCCCTGTTCAGCGTGTTCGTGCCGATTCGATATCAGGCCCGGCCGGGTGACAGGCTGTGCCCGTGCCTGAGAAGTCCTGGCCGTCCGAGACGGCCACCGCGATCGGATCGATGCCGGGAACCGACCCGGTCGAGGCAGTCAGGGCGGTCGTCGGCGAGTTGCCGAACCTGCCGTACCTGCCCGAACTGCCGGCCAGAATGGTGGGTGCCGACATCATCGGACGCGCCGCCGCCGTGCTGGTCGACCTGCCGGTCGAGGTGGTCCCGTCCGGCTACCGCGTCACCGCGCATCCTGGCCACGACCTGCGCCGGGCCAGGGACCTGCTGACCAGGGACCTGGACGCGCTGCAGGAGGTGCTGGACGCCACCGGCCAGCACCCCGCGCTGGTGAAGATCCAGGTGGCAGGCCCATGGACGCTGATGGCCGGCATCGAGCTGACCAGGGGCCACCGGGTGCTGACCGACCCCGGCGCGCTGCGTGAGTTCACCGCGTCCCTGGCCGAAGGACTGGCCCGGCACATCGCCGAGGTGGCGGCGCGGACCGGCGCCGCCGTGCTCGTGCAACTGGACGAGCCGACGCTGCCCACTGTGCTGGCAGGCGGCCTGGCCGGCCCGTCCGGCCTGACCATGGTGGCCCCGGTCGAGGAGGCCGAGGCGCGGGACGTGCTCGGCGAGGTGATCGAGGCAGCGCGGACCGCGTCCGGCCAGCCCGTCGCCGTGCACTGCTGCGCCGACCGGCCGCCGCTCGGCCTGTTCCGCGCTGCCGGTGCCGACGTCCTCTCGTTCGACGCGACCGGGTTGGACCGCACACCGGCCGCGTTCTGGGACGAACTCGGCGAAGCCTGGGACTCGGGTGCCACGCTGTTCCTCGGCCTGGTGCCCTCGGTGGACCCGCCGGCTCCGGTCACCTTGCACGACCTGGCGAAACCCGCGCTGGCCATGGTGGACCGCCTCGGTTTCAACAGGTCCTGGCTGGCCGATCTCGCCGTGCCGACACCGACGTGTGGCATGGCGGGCGCCAGCATGACGTGGGCGACCCGGGCGATGGAGCTGAGCTCGGAACTGGCCAGGGCGTTCGTCGAACCGCCGGAATCCTGGTCCGCCTAACTGAACAGGTGCAGCGTGACGAACGCGACGGTCGCCACCAGCACCGTGGATGCCAGCCCCAGCAACAGTGCCTTCGGGCCGGTGCGCACCAGCGTCGGGATGCGCACGGTGGTGCCGAGGCCGAACAGCGCCCCGGCCAACAACAGTGTGGTCGCCGTGCTGGTCACGGTGAGCAGCCCGGCCGGCAGCAGGCCGGTGCTGCGGACCGCGATCAACACCAGGAACCCGATCACGAACAGCGGGACCACCGGCGGCCGGTGTCCGCTCGGCTCCGGCCTGCGGCGGCGCTCGACCAGCCCGACGGCGGCCACCATCGGCGCCAGCAGCACCACCCTGCTCAGCTTCACGACGACGGCAGCGGCCACCGCTGCCGTGCCGGCCGGAGTGGCTGCGGCAACCACCTGGGCCACCTCGTGCACGGACAGTCCGGCCCACTTGCCCAGCCCCACGCCGTGCAGCCCGAGCCAGCCGCCGACGGTGGGCACCAGCACGATCGCCAGCCCGCCGTACAGGGTGACCAGCGCGACGGCGGTGGCCACGTCCTCGTCCCGCCGGTCGGTCACGCCCTCCATCGCTGCGATGGCGGACGCGCCGCAGATGGAGAACCCGGTGGCCACCAGCAGTGCCAGCCCGCGCGGCACCCGCAGCAGCCTGCCGATGCCGAGCGTGCCGAGGAAGCCGGTGGCCACGGTGACCACGACGGCCAGCACGGTGCCGCCGCCCAACCGCAGCAGTTGCGGCACGGCCAGTTGCAGCCCGAGCAGCACGACGCCGCTGCGCAGCAGCATCCGGGTGGCCCAGGTCAGACCGGGCCGGGTGCTCGCCGGCAGGAACGGCAGGTGGTTGACCACGACGCCGATCACCACGGCCGCGGTCAGCGCGCTCACCGCCGGCACGGCCAGGTTCACCGCGTAGGCCAGCGCGATCCCGACGACGGTGAGCGCGATGCCGGGCAGCATCGCGCGCTCCGGTGCCAACGGCACAGGCCTGGTGTGGAGATCGCTGGTCATGACCACGACACTGCGCGCCGATCGGATACTTCGGTAGGCGACAGATCGGCAAGTAGTCATACCCTGAAGTTATGAGCAGCACGCCGGATGTGGAGTCCCTGCGCCTGTTGGTGCTGGTCGGCGAGCTGGGCAGCCTCGGCAGGGCCGCCGTCCGGCTGCGGATCGCGCAGCCGTCGGCCAGCAAGCGCCTGGCCACGCTGGAACGCAAGCTCGGGCTGACGCTGGTCGACCGGACGCGGCGCGGCTCGGTGCTCACGCCTGCCGGTGTCGTCGTGGCCGGTTGGGCGAGACGCGTGCTGGACGAGTTGGACGCGCTGGTCACCGGCACCGACGCGCTGCGCGCCCAACGCGATGCAGCACTGCGGATCGCGGCCAGCATGACCGTCGCGGAGTACCTCGCACCGGCCTGGATCGGCGAACTGCGCCGCCAGGAACCCACGCTGTACGTGGCACTCCAGGTGACCAACTCGGAACGGGTCGCGGAACTGGTGCGGGCAGGCGAGGTGGACGTCGGGTTCGTCGAGTCGCCCGGTGTGCCACCGGGGCTTTCCGCGCGTCGGGTGGCCACCGACCGGCTGGTGGTCGTCGTGGCGCCGAGTCACCCGTGGGCCCGGCGACGGCGGCCGCTGCTGGCCGCCGAACTGGCCGCGACCCCGCTCGTGGTGCGGGAACAGGGTTCCGGCACCCGTGGCACCGTGGAACGCGCCTTCGCCGACGCGGGGGTGCCGCTCGCCGTGCCACTGGTCGAACTCGGCTCCACGGCCGCTGTGCGCGGAGCGGTCATGGCGGCCACCGGACCTGCTGTGATCAGCGAACTCGCGGTCGCCACCGAACTGGCCGAGGGCAGGCTGGTCAGGGTCGACGTGGCCGGGCTGGCGTTCGACCGGACGCTGCGGGCCGTCTGGCCCGCCGGCAGACGGCTGGTCGGACCAGCGGCCGTCCTGCTCGCGGTGGCCGGTCGGTCGCGCTGACCTGCCAGGATCGCGCAATCCGTTCGCTCGCCCCTCGAACCCGGTGGGACAGGCGCACAATGGCCGACATGAGGTGGTTTCGCCGGCGCACACGGAAGGCGGCCGACCAGGACGGGGTGAGCGGTCCGAGTACGGCCGATGGCGCGGCCTCCGACGGTGAGCCGGCCGCCGAACTCGCCGATCCGGCGGCCGCCGCGGTGCGCTTCTGGGCCAGGTGGGACGAGTTGCTGCCGAGCATCAGTTCCGCACTCGGCGAGCGCGAACTGGGCCGCGTCGAGCACGAACTGTGCGAGGCGGTCGCCGCGATCCACCCCGAACTGCACTTCTCGCTGGACCGTGGCCAGCAGGCGATCTATGCGCTCGTGGTCAGCGGCCAGGAGGACCCCGACCTGCGGCCCTACACCGACGCGTGGAAGGCGGCGGCGCCCGCCAACGACGTGCTGTGGGAGTACCACGACTCGGTGCCCGCCGTGCCCGACCCGAACGGGGTCACCGTCAACCTGTCGGGATACCGGATCAGCCTCGCCGACTTCCTGGTGGCCGCCCAGGTGGACGAGGAGGCAGGCGTGGTGGACGTCGCCGTCTACCACCCGCAACTGTCCGAACTGGACGAACCAGGCCGGTCGGCGATGACGTTCCTGCCACTGGACGCGACCCTCGGCGAACGGCTGGCCGGCGAGCGGCTGCGCAGGGTCGAGACAGCCCTGCACCAGCCGGACAACGCCATCACCCTGCGTGAGCTGCGCGACCTGGTGCGTCGCCTGGCCGGGGTACCCGCGGCACCCGATCCGGACCCGGAAAGCGGCCAGGAGCCTGCCGGCGGCTGATTCGATCGTCGGTGTTGTTGGCTACTCTGCCCCTGTGACCAGCGACGACGAAGACCTGCCTCGCGCCGCCGAAGTGAGCGGCACGACGCCTGCCGAGGGTGCCGAGGACGTGCCGGCCGACGTCCGTGAACGGCATGCCGTGCTCGCGGAAGAGTTGCGGGCGCACCAGTTCCGCTACTACGTGCTCGACTCGCCGACGGTGTCCGACGCCGAGTTCGACAAGCTGCTGGTGGAGTTGCAGAACATCGAGGAAGCGCATCCGGCGCTGGTCACGCCGGACTCGCCGACACAGCAGGTCGGCGGCACCTTCTCCACCGACTTCACAGCGCACGACCACCTGGAACGCATGCTCAGCCTGGACGACGTGTTCGACAAGGACGAGTTGCGCTCGTGGGCCGACCGGGTGGCCAAGGCGGCCGGTGGTTCGTACCACTTCCTGTGCGAGCTCAAGGTGGACGGCCTCGCGATCAACCTGCTGTACCAGGACGGCAAGCTGGTCAGGGCGTTGACCAGGGGCGACGGGCGGACCGGCGAGGACGTCACGCTGAACGTCCGGACCATGGACGACGTGCCGGAACGGCTGACCGGCACCGACGAGTTCCCGGTGCCCGCGCTGATCGAGGTGCGCGGCGAGGTGTTCTTCCTGGTCGCGGGCTTCGCCGAACTGAACGCGTCGCTGGTCGCCGCCGGCAAGCCGCCGTTCGCCAATCCGCGCAACGCGGCGGCCGGTTCGTTGCGGCAGAAGGACCCGAAGGTGACGGCGAGTCGACCGCTGCGGGTCATCTGCCACGGCATCGGCAAGCGCGAGGGCTTCGAGCCCGCCCGGCAGTCCGACGCCTACCGGGCCATCGCGGCGTGGGGTCTGCCGGTGTCGCCGCAGACCACGCTCGTGGACAACGTCGAGGAGGCCATCGCCAAGATCGACTACTGGGGTGAGCACCGGCACGATGTCGAGCACGAGATCGACGGCATCGTGCTCAAGGTGGACGAGGTCACCGAGCAGCGCAGGCTCGGCACGACCTCCCGGGCGCCGCGTTGGGCGATCGCGTACAAGTACCCGCCGGAAGAGGTCACGACCACGCTGCTGGACATCCAGGTGAACGTCGGCCGGACCGGCCGGGTCACCCCGTTCGCCGTGATGGAGCCGGTGAAGGTGGCCGGTTCCACGGTCGCCATGGCCACCCTGCACAACGCCGACGAGGTGGAGCGCAAGGGCGTGCTGATCGGCGACCTGGTGGTCCTGCGCAAGGCGGGTGACGTGATCCCCGAGGTGCTCGGTCCGGTCGCCGCCGCCCGCGAGGACGGCCGCAGGCTGACCAGGTTCGTGATGCCCGACATCTGTCCCGAATGCGGCACTCCGCTGCACCGGGAGAAGGAGAACGACGTCGACATCCGGTGCCCGAACGCCCGGTCCTGCCCTGCGCAGTTGCGGGAGCGGCTGTTCCACCTGGCCGGTCGCGGTGGTTTCGACATCGAGGGCCTCGGCTACGAGGCAGCGGCCGCGCTGCTCACGTCGGGCGCGCTGACCGACGAGGGCGACGTGTTCAGCCTCACCGCCGAGCAGTTGATCGACGTGGAACTGTTCCGTACCAAGGCAGGTACGCTGTCCGCGAACGGCGCCAAGCTGCTCACCAACCTGGACGTGGCCAAGGATCGTCCACTGTGGCGGGCGCTGGTGGCGCTGTCCATCCGGCACGTCGGCCCGACCGCGGCACAGGCGTTGGCCCGTGGCTTCGGCTCACTGGAGGCCATCGAGGAGGCCGACGAGGCGGAACTGGCCGATGTGGACGGTGTCGGCCCGACCATCGCGGCCGCCGTGCGCGAGTGGTTCGAGGTGGACTGGCACCGCGAGGTGGTCCGGAAGTGGCGCGAAGCCGGTGTCCGGCTGGTCGAGGACCGCTCGGGCGGCGTGCCGCGCGTGTTGGAGGGCCTGTCCGTCGTGGTGACCGGGTCACTGCCCGGTTTCTCCCGGGACGAGGCGAAAGAGGCGATCACCGAGCGGGGCGGCAAGGCAGCGTCGTCGGTGTCGAAGAAGACCGCTTTCGTGGTGGTCGGCGAGGCGCCCGGCACGAAGGCCGAGAAGGCGGCGCAGCTCAAGGTGCCGATCCTGGACGAGGACGGGTTCCGGGTGCTGCTGGCGTCCGGCCCCGATGCCGCCGTGGAGGTGGCGACGATCGGGGACGGCTCGGCGCCCGCTGGCTAGCCGTCCAGTACCACAGCGACGATGCCGGCGAGGTGGGCCAGTCTGGCCACCTCGGCGGCGCGGAACATCGGACCACCCGGACGGGCGACGAGTAGACACCGATCGGGCTTGCCGATCGGTGTCGCCGCCAGTTCGGTGCCCAGTTGCTGCCACGTCTCCGGCACCCACGGTGCCTCGCCGTCCAGCACCGTGGCGCGCTGCAGCGGCAGCCACGGCATGTCCAGGTCCACCGTCTGCGGCGCGGCCGTGCTGGCCGCTAACCGCGTCACGCCGTGGCCGTCGGCACTGAGCGTCATCGCCCAGCCCGCCCGGACGATCTTCGGCACGCCCTCGGTGAACACGGTGAGGCCGGCCCGGGGGTCCTCGGCGACCGCCTCGACCAGTTCCAGCTCACGATGGGTGTCCAGCACGCCGGCATACGGCCGGACCGCGTCCACCTCGACGCCGTCCACCGATTCGGCAGCTGTGATCAGCACGTCCGGCAGCCGGCCGGACGGCAGCTCAACCACCAGGTCGTCGACCGCGCTGCCGCCACCCCGCTCCACGACGTCGACACTCAGGATGTCGGCGCCAATGTGACCCAGCGCGGTCGCCACAGCGCCCAGGGTCCCTGGCTTGTCCGGGAGTTGCACCCGGATCAGGAAGGACAACGCGAACGCCTCCAGCCTCGCGCGCGGAACCTCTGCGTCCGCGCTGTAGATGGCGGGCAGCAGTCGACTCCATCATTGAACTGGATGCAGACTGCCCCGACCAGACCGGTTCCAACCACATTTGTGCTGTTGCCGGCCGTCGATTGTGGCAGAAGCCACCGGGCCAGGCATCCGATGTCCGGCTGACGGGACGCCGTGTGTCGCGCCCGTGCTGACCCGGTCGAGGCTGCTGCCCAGTTCGCCATAGACTTCGTAGGTCGTACCACACGAAAAATCAGGAGTCCTCCCAAGTGCCCAACATCTCCCGAGCAGAGGTCGCCCACCTCGCCAGCTTGGCCCGGCTGGCGGTCACGGAGGACGAGCTGACCACCTTCGCCGGGCAGCTGGACGTGATCCTGCAGTCCGTGGCCACCGTCGGCGAGGTCGCAGCGGACGACATCCCGCCGACGTCGCACGCCGTGCCGCTGGTCAACGTGTTCCGTTCCGACGAGGTCCGTCCGTGCCTCACCCAGGAACAGGCGCTGTCCGGCGCGCCCGCCGCAGAGGGCGGCCGGTTCCGCGTGCCCAGGATTCTGGGGGAGGCGTGATGGAATCGGATCTCACTCGGCTCACCGCGGCCGAACTCGCCGCGAAGATCCACTCCGGTGAGGTGACGTCGGTCGAGGTCACCCAGGCGCATCTCGGCCGGATCGCCCAGGTCGACGACCAGGTGCACGCCTTCCTGCACGTCGCGACCGACCGGGCGCTGGCCGATGCCGCCGCCGTGGACGAGGACGTGGCGGCAGGACGGCCCGTCGCGTCGCCGCTGGCCGGTGTTCCGCTGGCGCTCAAGGATGTCGTCGTCACCGAGGGCATGCCGACCACCGTCGGCTCCCGGATGCTGCGCGACTGGATCCCGCCCTACGACGCGACAGTCACCGCGCGGCTGCGCGCGGCGGGCGTGGTGATCCTCGGCAAGACCAACATGGACGAGTTCGCGATGGGTTCGTCCACCGAGAACTCCTTCTTCGGCCCCACCCACAACCCGTGGGACACCGACCGGGTGCCCGGTGGGTCCGGCGGTGGTTCGGCCGCTTCGCTGGCCGCTTTCGAGGCGCCGCTGGCCATCGGGACCGACACCGGTGGCTCCATCCGGCAGCCCGGCGCGGTGACCGGCACCGTCGGCGTGAAGCCGACCTACGGTGGCGTGTCCCGGTACGGGCTGGTCGCGTTCTCGTCGTCGCTGGACCAGGCGGGCCCGTGTGCGCGGACGGTGCTGGACACCGCCCTGCTGCACGAGGTGATCGCCGGTCACGACCCGATGGACTCCACGTCGATCAACGAGCCGGTGCCCGCGGTGCTGGCCGCGACCAGGGAGGGCATGTCCGGCGACCTGACCGGCGTGCGGATCGGCATCGTGTCCGAGCTGTCCGGCGAGGGCTACCAGCCCGGTGTGCTGGAGTCGTTCCACGCCGCCATCGGCACGCTCAAGGAGTTGGGCGCGGAGATCGTCGAGATCGCGTGCCCGCACTTCGGGTACGGCCTGCCGGCGTACTACCTGATCGCGCCCAGCGAGTGCTCGTCCAACCTGGCCAGGTTCGATGCGATGCGCTACGGCCTGCGGGTCGGTGACACCGACGGCGCCAGTGCCGAGGAGGTCATGGCGGCGACCCGCGAGATGGGCTTCGGTCCCGAGGTCAAGCGGCGCATCATGCTGGGCACCTACGCGTTGTCCTCCGGCTACTACGACGCGTACTACGGGCAGGCGCAGAAGGTCCGCACGCTGATCAAGCGGGACTTCGAGGCCGCGTTCGCAACGGTCGACGTGCTGATCTCGCCGACGACGCCGACCACGGCGTTCAAGATCGGTGAGCGGACCGACAACCCGATGGCGATGTACCTCGCCGACCTGTGCACGATCCCGGCCAGCCTGGCAGGCGTCCCGGCGATGAGTGTCCCGAGTGGACTCGCGCCGGACGACAACCTGCCGGTCGGTCTGCAGATCATGGCCCCCGCGTTGCAGGACCACCGGATGTACCGGGTGGCCGCTGCCTACGAGGTGGCACGCGACGCGGCCGACGGTGGGCCGCAGATCCACCGGATTCCGGAACTTGAGGTAGGGGCACGGTGAGTGGGATGAAGCGGGCGCGTGGCGTCTTCGGTCTGGTCGGACTCGTGCTCGGAGCAGTGGGCGCGATTCGTGAACTGCGCGAGGCGAAGGGCAAGCAGGACCGGTTGCTGCTGGTCAACGCCGCGGTCAACGCCGCCGCGGTGCTGACGGGTGCCGCGCTGGTGATCCGTTCGATGCGCGAGGACGGTGCGAAGTCGTGACGTCGGTTGCCGATCTGATGGACTACGAGGACGTCCTCGCGCGGTTCGAGCCGGTGCTCGGCCTCGAGGTGCACACCGAGTTGTCCACCAACACCAAGATGTTCTGCGGCTGCTCGACCGGGTTCGGCGCCGAGCAGAACACCCAGGTGTGCCCGACGTGCCTGGGCCTGCCCGGCGCGCTGCCGGTGGTCAACGGGATCGCGGTCGAGTCGGCCATCCGGATCGGGCTCGCGCTGCACTGCGAGATCGCCGAGTGGTGCCGGTTCGCCAGGAAGAACTACTTCTACCCGGACATGCCGAAGAACTTCCAGACATCGCAGTACGACGAGCCGATCGCGTTCAACGGCTACCTCGATGTGGAACTGGACGACGGCGAGATCGTCAGGGTCGAGATCGAGCGCGCGCACATGGAGGAGGACACCGGCAAGTCGCTGCACGTCGGCGGCGCGACCGGGCGGATCCACGGTGCCGAGTACTCGCTGCTGGACTACAACCGGGCAGGCGTGCCGCTGATCGAGATCGTCACCAAGACGATCAGCGGGACCGGTGCCCGGGCACCCGAGGTGGCACGGGCCTACGTGACCACGCTGCGCGATCTGCTGCGCTCGCTGAACGTGTCGGACGTGCGGATGGACCAGGGTTCGCTGCGGTGCGACGCGAACATCTCGCTGATGCCGATCGGTTCGACCGTGCTCGGTACCCGCACCGAGACGAAGAACGTCAACTCGCTGCGCAGCGTCGAGCGGGCCGTCCGGTACGAGATGACCCGGCAGGGCGCTGTGCTGGCCGCCGGCAACAAGGTCACGCAGGAGACCAGGCACTACGACGAGTCCACGCAGACCACGTCGGCCGGCCGGACGAAGGAGACCGCGGAGGACTACCGGTACTTCCCGGAGCCCGACCTGGTGCCGGTGGCGCCGTCGCGGGAGTGGGTCGAGGAACTGCGGGCCACGCTGCCCGAGCTGCCGTGGGAGCGGCGCAAGCGGGTGCAGCAGGAGTGGGGCCTGTCCGACGCCGAACTGCGCGACCTGGTGAACATCGGCGCCATCGACCTGATCGCGTCCACTGTGGACGAGGGCGCTTCGTCGTCCGAGGCGCGGTCCTGGTGGGTGTCGTACCTCGCTCAGCAGGCGAACACCCGGGGCGTGGAGTTGGCCGAGCTGCCGATCACGCCTGCCCAGGTGGCCAGGGTCATCGCGATGGTGAACAGCAAAGAGCTGAACAACACCATTGCCAAGCAGGTCGTGGACGGCGTGCTGGCCGGCGAGGGCGAGCCGGACGAGATCGTCGCCACGCGGGGCCTGAAGGTCATGTCCGACGACTCGGCGCTGATCGCGGCGGTCGACACGGCACTCGCGGCGCAGCCGGACGTGGCGGAGAAGATCCGTGGCGGGAAGGTGGCTGCGGCGGGCGCCATCGTCGGGGCCGTGATGAAGGCGACGAAGGGCCAGGCCGACCCGCAGCGGGTCCGAGAACTGATCATCGAACGCTGCCAGTAGTTTTCGGCACGACGCAATCGGCCGGGTGCGTCACCGCACCCGGCCGATTCTGTCTACTTCTGGGTGAAGGTCGTCACGGCCTGGCCGCCCCTGCTGGTCTGCACGAACACCGTGCTGGCGGTCGGGGTCACTGCGCTGCCGCGGACCCGCACGTCGAACGTGCCGTCCAGCGGGTCGACCTGGGCCGATCCGATCAACGTGCCGCTGGCGTCGGTGCCCAGGTACACGCTGACGATGTTGTTGTCCAGAATCGTCGCCGTACCGTCGATCCGCCACTGCGCCTGATCGGCCCGGTACTCCGCCCTGGTGACCGACACCGTGTCCAGCCGGCCGGTCACCGTGACCTCGTCGGACGCGCTGCCACCGGGGCCGGTCACGGTCACCTTGAACTCCAGTGGCGCGGTGGTGGCCGGCATGGTGAACGCCGCCCGTGATGTGCCCGCGTTGGTCAGCGTCACGGCCGTGCCGGACTCCTGCGTCCAGGCGAACGAGGCGGCACCGCTGGAGTTGGAGGCGTCCAGCAGCACCGTGTCATCCACCAGTACGCCTGTCTGGTCGGTACCCGCGTCGGCGACCGGCGCTGTGACCGGCGCGACGTCGATCAGGACGTCGTCGGTGGACGACCCGGCCGGACCGGCCACGGTCAGCTGGAAGCCCAGGGTCGCCGCGTCGGCGGGCGCGGTGAACGTGGCCACCGCCTTGTCCGCGTCGGTCAGCGTGACCGCGGGACCGGAGGTCTGCGTCCAGGCGAACGACTCGGCGTTGATCGAGGCGCTGCCGTCCAGCGTCACCTGCTGGCCCTGCTGTACCTGCTGGTCAGCGCCTGCGTCCGCGGTGATCGGGTCGGCGACGGACGCCGAGCCGATGTCCCGCACCCTGGAGGACGAACTGCCGCCTGCCGCCGATTTCACCGTGATCGTCTCCGGTGGTGCCGCGACGCCGGTGAACGTCTTGGTGCCCACGGTCACCGCGCCGGTCAACGCCGGTTCTGCCACGTCACTGCCGTTGTCCGGAATGGCGGGCGACAGGGTCTCGGTGCCCGCCCCCAGCGCTCCGAACCCGGTGGCTGTCAGTGTCGGTGGCACCGCCTGATCGCTCGACGCGGCAGTCACCGTCAGGGTCTGCGCATCGCTGTCGTAGGTGGCGTCGGTGATGGTCACCAGGTCTGTCACGTCGGAGTGCGTCACCGCCTGCGGTTTGTCGGTCAGGTTCTCCACCATGACGGTGGTCGGTGGTGTCGCGCCGTTGAACGGCAGCCGGGCGACGTAGCTGCCGTCCGTGGCGCCGCGCAGCGTGGTGACAGCACCGCCGGGCAGTTGGGCCTTGATCGACTTGCCATGGTCGCTGGCGGCCTGCACGTCGACGAATCCGCTGTCGGTGGTGGACCGGCTGTAGGTCGGGTGGCCGGGGTCGACACCGGAATTCGTGTCGATCCTGCCCACCAGGGTGAACAGATTCGTGCTGATCGTGTTGATACCGGGGCCACCGATGTCCGGGCCGTCGATCTTGAAGAAGTTCGTACCGAACGGACTGCCGGTGACGGCGTGCGTGGTATTCGGGTCACCCACGTACTCGTGTCCGTCCGGGCCGGTGACCGGGCCGGTGTCCCATTCCAGGAATGTGCCGACGCGGCCGCCGAGCACACCGTCGAATGTGTTCGCAGCGACGCCGACGTCCTCGGTGAAGTTGATGGTCCGGTCGCCACCGATCGCAACGTCGAACTCGTCTACGCCGTACGGGGTGGTGACGGTGTAGTGCCCGGCGTCCGGTGTGTCGATGCGCAGCCGCAACCGGTTCAGCGCGGCCCGCTGGCCGGGGGCGACCTCGCCGCCGAAGTCCGCCTCGACGGATCCGTCGTACGTCGCCTTGGCGCCGCCCGGCAGCGTGATCGCTGCCTGGGAAAGGAAGTAGAACGACTCGTCCGGGAAGTTGTCCGGGAACGAGACGGGCTTGCTCGGGTCGGGCAGCGGGCTCTCCGCGCCGCCGCAGAGTGCTGAGCCGTCGAAGCAGTGGGACAGCCGGAGGCCGTTGCTGTCCTGGTAGTAGGTGGGGAACTCGGTGGTCGGGTCCAGCGGACCGACCTGGGTCAGGAACGCCGTCTGTGCGCTTGTCTCGTCAGCCTGGCCGATGCTGGGCAGGAATCCGATTGTCGCCAGGGCGACGGCGAGCAGGGCGATCGATCTGGAGATCGTGCGCATGAAATGTGTCCGTTCGACGATGAATACCGGTTGGTCAGATCGGTTCTCAGATCGAAGAATCGGATGTCCACCTTGGGAAAACCCTGGGTCGGTGACCTGTTGCCGGTATTCGCGCCAATATTAGGCCCCCTAATACCCCTGACCTTGGGGGTCATTCACAATCGGCAGATAATTGTGTCAACGCAGCCTAGTCCTGGCCGCCGCCTGCCGGTTCGCTGGTGATCACGACAACGCGGTCGTCGCTCGATCCCGGCTTGCCACCGGATGCCTTGTTCACGGTGCCGGCCAGCGCGCCTCGGTCGCTGATGATGTCCATCCCGCTCAGCCGGCCGAAGCCGTCGGCGCCCTGCAGCGAGATCACCGGCTTGCCGGTGAACGAGCCGTCCGCGTTCAGCGCCAGCGACTGCACGTTCCCGGCCACCGACGTCGCCACCATGACCGACGTGGAGAACGCGGCGCACCCGGCCACACCCGGCTTGTCCGGCCACGTCCAGGCTGGCTGGTCCAACGGCTGGCCGATGACCAACCGGTACAGCACATCCTGGCTCGACGTACGGTCCGTCACCCACGCCCGACTGCCGTCCAGCGACGTGCACATGCCACCCGGATCCACCAGCCCGGACGCCACGATCGGCGAACTCGGGTTCGGATTCCCCGGCGCGGGCGCGCCGTCCACGTCGATCCGGAGCACCTTCCCGGCCAGCGAGTGCGGGTCGTCCGACGCGGCCGGATTGCCGGCGTCGCCGGTGGCGACCAGCAACTCGCCCCGGTGGTCGACGGACAGCACGCCCTGGTTGTTGGTCGCGCCCCTGGGGATCCCGGTGAGCACCGGTTTCGGGGTGTCGCCGGGCGCGATCAACATCACGCGGTTGTCGGTCGCGGTCGTGACGTACGCGAAGATCAGCTGGTCCTGGGTGTACGTCGGCGACAGCGCGAGCCCGGTCAGCCCGCCGCCACCGGCCGTGTTCACCGGCAGGGTCGCCACCAGGGCCGCCTTGTCACCCTTGTGCACGCGCAGGATCCGGCCGGTCGTGCGCTCAGCGGCCAGCCCGACCGGGTCGCTCTCGGTGCCCGGCAGCGCGACGACGGCCGACACCGGGTTCAGGCACGTCGCGATCACGGCCGGATTGAAGTCCTGGCAGCCCTGCGGTGGCGGCACGGAGGTCGGGTCCTGCGGCTGGTTCTGGCCACCACTGCCACCGGCGCCCTGGCCCGACTGACCGGGCAACACGGGGTTGGGGGGCGCCTCGGGAGACAGCGCGGGCGCCGATGTCCAACTGCCCGGTGTGGCCTCCTGGGTGAAGGTCGCACACCCCGCCAGCGTCACCACGGCGGCCCCCATGGCGAGCGCTGATGGCACTCGCAGCCATCGTGAGGCCGCTGACCTGGTCCGTCGGGCTGTAGGCACGACATCCAGCCTAGGCGGCCCAGCGTGAGCGTCAGGTGAGTGCCTGTTCGGCAACCATCGGCGACCTGGGCACCGGCAGGTCCCGGACCGGCCGCAGCCAGCGCGCCGCGCCCAGCACCGCGTCGGCCCGCCCGATCAGCAGCCGCAACTCCTCGGCCAGCTCATCAGGCGCTTCGAGCGGCAGGAAATGGCTGGTCGGCAGCACCCTGATCCTGGCCTGCGGCAGCGCGCCGACAGCCTTGGCCACGTATTTCGGGTCGGCCAGCACGTCGTACCGGCCGGCCAGCACGGCGACCGGGCACCGCACGCCGGTCAGATCCGGCGCGGGCTCCTTGGCCAGCGCCAGTGCCAGCCGGCCGTACCAACTCCAGTCGTGCGACAGGAACCGCCGCCCGGCCGCGACGACATGCTCGGTCGGGCTGGCCGGCCGCATCACTCCGCTGTGCCTGACCACGGCCGCCGTGACGCTGTTCACCGGCACCCTGTGCAACACCGCGTTCAACACCGGCCCCGCGTCCCGCAGCAGCCGGGCAGCCCCCTCCGCCAACTGCCGCCGCGCACCCGCCGACACGCCCAGCGAACCCAGCACACCGAACATCCCGCCGAACGGGTGTCCGGGCGCCCCGGCGACCAACAACAGCCCAGCCACCCGATCAGGGCACCGCGCGGCCAGCTCACAGGCCACCGCCGCCCCGACCGACCAGCCCATCACCACGGCCCGCTCGATGCCGGCGTCGTCCAGCACGGCGACCGCGTCGGCCACGTGGTCGGCCAGCCGGAGATGACTCGGGTCCGCCGGTCGCGCCGAGCCGAGCGTGCCCCGGTGGTACCAGCTGTGCACCCGCAACTCGTCGGCGTCCGGTCGGGCCAGGTACGGCCATGCCTCCGGCATGGTGCCAAGACCGGGACACAGCAGCACGTCCCTGCCGGTCTCACCCGTCCGCCACACCCTGATGGTGGTGCCGTCCGCCGAGCTGATGTCGTGTTC
>DASXYT010000332.1:0-9541 GCA_036502345.1 Pseudonocardiaceae bacterium
GCCGCTGGCCTCCAACACGCCGGGCACGGCCTGGGTCCGGAAGTCCTCGATCGGCGCGCTGCTGGGCATCATGCCCTGGAACTACCCGTACTACCAGGTCGCCCGGTTCGCCGCGCCCAACCTGATGATCGGCAACACCATCATCCTCAAGCACGCGCCGCAGTGCCCGGAGTCGGCGGCGTCTCGGTGACCGGCAGCGAGCGAGCCGGGGCCACGGTGGCCGAGGTCGCCGGCCGCAACCTCAAGAAGGTCATCCTCTAACTCGGCGGCTCCGACCCGTTCATCGTGCTGGACACGAGCAATCTGGACCGCACGGTGAGGACCGCACTGGCGGGCCGGATGGGCAACGCGGGGCAGGCCTGCAACGCGGCCAAGCGAATCATGGTCGTGGACGGGCTCTACGACGAGTTCGTCGGCCGCTTCACCGAAGCCATGGGTGCGCTGACCCCGGGCGACCCGTCCGATCCGTCCTCGGATTTCGGCCCGCTGTCCTCCGAAGCGGCGGCAAAGGGCCTCATGGCGCAGATCGATGACGCGATCGCGAAGGGCGCCACCGTCCGCACCGGCGGCCACCGGGTGGACCGGCCGGGTGCGTTCGTCGAAGCCACCGTCCTCACCGACGTGACTCCGGACATGCGGGCGTTCCATGAGGAGCTGTTCGGACCCGCCGCGGTGATCTACCGCGTGCGGGACGAGCAGGAAGCGGTCGCGCTGGCCAACGGCTCGTCCTTCGGCCTCGGTGGCGTCGTCTACACCGAGGACGCCGACCTCGCAGAACGGGTCGCCGACCAGTTGGACACCGGCATGGTGTGGATCAACACCGCGCAGGGCAGCGCCGCCGACCTCCCGTTCGGCGGCACCAAGCGCTCCGGCGTCGGCCGCGAACTCGGCCCCAACGGCATCGACGAGTTCGTCAACAAGAAGCTCATCTAGAACCCCAGGGGCTGACCCAGCGCTGTGCTCGAACTCGCCAGGCGGGCCTGCCACGTGAGCAGGCCCTCCGGGCGAGTGCTGGGCCGACAAGAATTCGCTGGACGCGGGAGTGGCGCACCGGCGCCGAACAGGTGGCAGATCAGGTGCGTGATCGCGTCGCTCGAAGTGTGTTCGGGCTCTCAGGCCGTCGCCGCGGCCCCACGGAATACTTGACGCATGCAAGTGGTTGGCCTGTACAAGTACATGCCCTAGTGGAGGTGGCCATGAAGCCTGACCAGGCGGGAGCGACTGCCACCCTGCGGCCACCGGCAACGAGGCCGGTCCGCGACGAGGGCAACGTCGGCGACGCGGTGGTCGACCTGCTACGCACAGTGCGCCGGTCCAAGGCACGCCTGGTGGCCGCGGCCAGCAGCGACGTCGAGTCGGCGACCCAGGCGCTGCTGCGCATCGTCGCCAGCGACGGCCCGATGCGCGCGAGTGCACTGGCCACGACCGTGCAGTCGGACCTGTCCACGGTCAGCCGTCAGGTCGCGACCCTGGTTGGCCAGGGCCTGCTCGAACGGCAGGCCGACAAGCTCGACGGGCGCGCCAGCCTGCTGCGCGTCACCGATGCCGGCCAAGCGGTGGTCGCCGAACACGAGCACGCCCGCGCCGCGTTCTTCAGCCAGGTGCTGGAGGGCTGGAGTGCGGCCGAGCTGGACCAGTTCGCCCACCTGCTCACGCGGTTCACCACCGCCTACGACCAGACCCACAACCGATGGATGCACGACGCGACCCGGCGTGCCGACCACAAGGACGACTCGGAAGAAGGACCCACCGAATGACTGCCGCCGCGACCCGCCCGACGCAGACCGCGTCGGAGGGTGCGCTGAGCCACCGCCAGATCCTGACGATCCTGTCCGGGCTGGTGATGGGCATGTTCCTCGCCGCTCTCGACCAGACCATCGTGGCGACGGCGATCAAGACCATCGGCAACGATCTCAACGGCCTGTCCGCCCAGGCATGGGTGACCACGGCGTTCCTGATCACGTCGACGATCGCCGCCCCGCTGTTCGGAAAGCTGTCCGACATCTACGGCCGTAAGCGGCTGTTCATGCTCGCGATCGTCATCTTCGTCGTCGGGTCGGCGTTGTGCGGTCTGGCCACCTCAATGTACGAACTGGCGGCGTTCCGCGCCTTCCAGGGCATCGGCGCCGGTGGCATCATGCCGCTGGCCCTTGCCGTCATCGGTGACATCATCCCGCCGCGGGAACGGGCCCGCTACCAGGGTTACATGATGGCCGTCTTCGCCAGCGCCTCGGTCCTCGGCCCGGTGCTCGGTGGTCTGCTCTCCGGCACGAACAGCTTCCTCGGTGTCGCCGGGTGGCGGTGGATCTTCTACATCAACGTCCCCCTCGCGGCCGTCGCCCTGATCGTGATCGCCAAGGTCCTCAAGCTCGACCACAGCCGCCGCGAACGTCGCATCGACTGGTGGGGCTCGGTCCTGCTGGCCGTCGGCCTCGTCCCGCTGCTGGTCGTGGCCGAGCAGGGCCAGAGCTGGGGCTGGGCATCGGTTGGCGCGTTCACCTGCTACGTCCTCGGCGCTGCCGGACTGGCCCTGTTCGTGTGGACGGAGGCGCGGATGGGCGACGACGCGCTGCTGCCGCTGCGGTTGTTCCGCAGCCCCACGTTCTCCGTCGCGTCGGCCCAGGTGACGATCATCGGTATGGCCATGTTCGGTGGCCTGTCGGTCCTCCCGCTGTACCTGCAGATCGTCAAGGGCGCGTCACCGACGAAATCCGGGCTGCTCCTGCTGCCGATGGTCGCCGGCCTGATGCTCGCCTCCCTCACCGCGGGCAGGCTGATCGCCCGCACCGGCCGCTACAAGATCTTCCCGGTCGTCGGCTCGGTGCTCATGGTCATCGGGATGGGCCTGCTGATCACCCTGCGCGCCGACACGGCGTTGTGGCAGACCGACATTTTCATGGCGGTCTTCGGCATCGGCCTCGGGTTGAACATGCAGAGTCTCGTGCTGGCGATGCAGAACGCCGTACCGGCCAAGGACATGGGCGTGGCCTCTGCCTCGTCGACGTTCTTCCGTTCCGTCGGCGGCACACTGGGCACGGCGATCTTCCTGTCCATCCTGTTCTCGTTGGCAGGTAGCAAGATCGGGCAGCAGTACAGCAACGCCACGACCGATCCCGCCTTCCTGGCCGCGGCGAAGGCCCATCCGGATCAGGTCGCGTCGCTGCACCAGCATCTCAGCACCGGCCTGGACGACACGTCCTTCCTGACCGGTCTGGCCAAACCACTCGTCCACCCGTTCTACGTCGGCTTCTCCAACGCAGGCGACGTCGTGTTCGCCGTCTGCGCAATCCTGTTGCTGGCAGCGATCGTGCTCTCCTCCCGGCTGAAGGAAGTCCCGCTGCGGCTGGTATCCGGCAACCAGGCACGCGCACAGGCCGAAGCGGCCGCCAACTCGGCGGTCTCGGTCGACAGTGTGAGTGATGGCCTGACGGACGAGACCGCGGCGACCGTGCCGGGATCACCCAACCGCTGACACGGGACTACACGGACGTTCGACGGGACCGGCCGAACCGGCCGGTCCCGTCGAGCGGTGCCGATCAGGGTGGGAATATTCCGGTCGCGCGGCGGACTGTAGGGATCATGAAGGCTGTCACGTACCGCCGGCTCGGCGGACCCGAGGTGCTGTCCCTGTCGGAGCGGGAGATCGAGGAGCCGCAGGCCGGTGAGGTGCGGGTGCGGATCGTCGTCTCCGCGGTGAACCCGACCGACTGGAAGCAGCGCAGCGGGTTCCGCGGCGGGGCCGAGGACGTGCCGATGAGCGTGCCGAACCAGGACGGTGCCGGTGTCGTGGATGCGGTCGGGCCGGGGGTCACCGAGTTCGCGGTGGGCGACCGGGTGTGGCTGCTGCTCGCCGCCAACCACAAGCCGACCTCGGGCACCGCACAGGAGTACACAGTGCTGCCGGTCGAGCGGGTGGTCCCGCTGCCCGAGGGTGTCGGCTTCGACGACGGCGCGGCCCTCGCCGTACCGGGGCTGACCGCGCACCGCGCCCTGACCGTCGCCGAGGACGGCCCGACCCGCCTGGCGCCCGGTGCGCTCGACGGGCGGACCATCCTGGTCAGTGGCGGTGCCGGCGCGGTCGGCAACGCCACGATCCAACTCGCCCGGTGGGCGGGCGCGACCGTGACCGCCACGGTCAGCACGGAGGCCAAGGCCGAACTGGCCAGGGCCGCCGGCGCGGACCACGTGCTCCGCTACACCGCCGACGACCTGGCCGCGCGGATCAGGGAGATCGCCCCGGACGGGGTCGACGTCGTCGTGGAGGTCGCGGCAGGCGCGAACGCGAGCCTGCACCCGGAAGTCCTGCGCACCCGTGGCACCGTGGCCGTCTACGGGGACGACCGCGGCTCAGGCACGATCAGCCTGGAGTTCGGCCGGCACCTGTGGCTGAACTCGCGCTACCAGTTCCTGGTGCTCTACACGGTCGGCCTGGACAAACTGCGCGCGGGCGCGGAGGACATCAACGCGGCCACGCTGGCGGGCGCGTTGGGCATCGGTGCTGCTCGTGGCCTGCCGATCCACCGTTATCCGTTGGCGCAGACCGCCGAGGCGCACACCGCCACAGAGAACGGGACTGTGGGCAAGGTGCTGATCGACGTGACGCCAGTCTGACCGGTCGGCCGCAGTGGCGGTGGGTCGCCACCGCGGCTTCGTCAGGCGGCGTTTCGCCGGGACGGTCGTGCGTCTGTCCACAGCAGAGCGACCGCCGCGACGCAGGGCGCCAGCCCGATCCAACCCAGTGTCGGCGGCAGGCGGGTGGCGCCCGACGTGTCCTTGGTGAGCAACCCGATCAGTCCGACGGTGGCGCCGAGCACGAGCATCGTTGTCGCGGCCGGGCGTGCCCACCGTGTGCCGACCTCACGTGGGGTAGCCGGCCTGGATGTGGTCGGCCGACAGGTGAGTGGTGGCCCGGTCGACGAACGGGTAGACAGCGGCGATGACGGTCAGGACGAGCCCGACCCACATCACCACCAGGAGCCTCCGGTTTCCCGGTGGCACTGCCATTCCTGGCCTCCCGTCATGAACAGTCACCGGGCATCCCCGGTGTCGCCGTACATCGCCACCCGGTAGAAGGTCGCGAGAGCGCCGTCGATGGGATGCGGTTGCGGTACGCCCGTTGCGCCGAGCCTGTTCCACCTCTGCAGGTTCAGCGCGACGGACATCTGCCGCTTGCCGTCGGCACGGGTCATGGACATCGCCCCACCACCCCACACCGTGCCGCCATGGCCCCAGAAGGCTGCTTGGCCGGGCGGATCCATCGGGTGCAGGCCAAGGCCGTAGTCGATCGTCCTGCCCTCCTGGGAGATGACCGGGACAGTGCTCTGCATCTGCGCCAACGACGACCGGCTGACGATCTCACCGGCCAGCAGCAGGCCGAAGAACCGGTTGAGGTCCGCGACGGTCGATATCAACGAGGCCGCCGGTCCCACCCAGGGCATGTCGCCACGACCAACTGGCCGTGTGGCAGGCCGCGCTGGACGCCAGCGACCAGTTGCCCGACCCCACCATCCGAGGCCACGCCCACCGATACCTCGGCAACGCCCACGCCGATCTCGGCCAGTACGAGGCAGGGATCGGACACCTGCGCCAGGCCCTCGCCCTCGCCGAGGAACACCAGGACCTCGGTCAGCAGGCCCATGCCCACAACGGGCTGTCCTGGGCCTTGGAGCGGTGTGGGGACGATCGGCGGGCCATGGAGCACGACGCCAACGCGCTGAGTCTGTTCCGCGCCCTGAACCAGCCGGTCGGGCAGGCCGACGCGCTCAACTCGTTGGGTTGGCACGAAGCCCGGCTCGGCGACTACGGCAGTGCGCGCGTGCACTGTGCGGCCGCCCTGGCCCTGCTCCGCGACCATCCGGATCCCGACGCCCGGTCGGGCACCCTGGACAGCCTCGGTTACATCTCCCACCACACCGGCCACCACGAGCAGGCCATCGACTACTACCGGCAGGCCCTGGCCCTGCGCAGGACCTCGGCGACAGCACCGCGGTCGCCGAAACCCTCGACGCCCTCGGCCATCCCCACCTCGCCCTCGGCGAACACGACCAGGCCCGCGTCGTGTGGCGCGAGTCAGCGGTGCTGTACCGGGAACGAGGCCGCACCGAGGACGGGCCAACGCGTCCAGGGACAGCTCGATGCCCTCGACCAGCCCGGCGAACAGCCACCATGCTAACCATCCGGCACCCGTCGACACTCAGTGATCACCGACTTCCACTTGCTGGCGCCCACGGACACAGCCGATGACGGATACACCGTGTCGAGGACACCGGCAACGACACCGGCATGAGGTTCGCCTGCCACTTCCACTGGCTGACCACCAGGACGCCTGGCTCGGGCTGATCGATCCCGCGCTGGCGACCCGGCCGCCGCGATAGCCAGCCGGATCGTGCGCTCGTTCTCGCTCACAGTAGGGGAAAGTGGTCCGGATGCCAGTCCGTGGCCCATGGCCACGAGTCGGGTCCCCGCATGTCGACGAACCGCACGCCCGCGGTCACGTCGAAACCGTACGGTGTGGTGTCGGCGAACGGCACGAGCGTCAGCAACTCCGGCGGATCACCCCAGCCGAGTGAGCCTACCGTATGGCCATCGACAGTGGCAGCCCAACAGCCGGCGAACACCTGGTAGCGCAACCATTCCGGTCGGCCATCGACCACAACCGCCGTCGTCGGCCACCGGTCGCGCCGGGCGGCCAGGTTCATGGCGTGGTCGACCAGCCGGTGACCGAACGCCACGGGCCTCGGCGCGTCCTGGTTGGGCAGACCGATGCTCACCAGCTTGATCGTCAACTCCTCGGCCAGGTCGACGCTGTCGGCTCGCCGGTCGAGCGGGTCGAACGTGCCGACGGTGAGACAGCCACGCTCGTCGTCGTGGCCCAGCCAGATCTGGTTCGCCCGGGACGAGTCCGCGCTGTACTGCCAGAAGTCGAGCCGCCGCGTCCCGTCCCACTGCGCCAGCCCGTAGGGCACGAACCCGACCGGGAGCACACGATGGTTGTCGAATGTCAATTCAGCCTGCTTCGCCGACTCGTCATGTGCGACTTCCTTCAGGACGCAGGGATACCGGACAACAGACTCGGACCAGACTGCCACGGACTGACTCTGCTTGGATCCGACCATGACCGCTGACCTCCCGGACGGCTACGAGATCTCCACGGATCCCGCCCGCCTCGATGCCGAACTGGTCCATCGGTGGCTCTCGCAGGACGCCTACTGGGCACTCGGCAGGCCGCGCGAGACGCAGGACCTGGCGATCGCGGGTTCGCTCAACTTCGGTGTCTACGACCGCACGTCCGGCGCTCAGCTCGGCTACGCCCGGGTGGTCACCGACGGGGCCACCTTCGCGTGGCTCTGCGATGTCTACATCGCCCCTGCGGCGCGTGGCCACGGCCTGGGCACCGCCATGGTCACGGCCGTCCGCGACCACCTGGCCCGGTACGGCCTGCGCTACGTCCTGCTGGCCACCGCCGACGCACACGCGCTCTACGCCAAAGTGGGTTTCACGCCCCTGGTGCGGCCGGAGAAGTGGATGGCCATGGGCGACCAATGATCGCACTGCTCCGGCGCGCCGTGGCGGTCCGAAGTAACCTGAGCCGTGACCGACACCCGCTCCGAGCGACTGCTGTGGCCACACGGCAATCCCGGTGCCACGATCTACGGCACGCTCGTGGCCGCCGCTCTCCTGGCCACCGAGGCCGCGGGCAGTGCGACCGTCCTCGCGATGGTGGGCACCATCCTCGGCACCCTGATCGTCTACTGGCTGGCTCACGTCTACGCCGACGTGATCGCGCGGCAGGCGCTGTCCGAGGGCGAGGACCCACACCGCTTGACCATGCGCATCGTGGTCGAGGCGCTCACCCAGGAGCTGGGTGTGATCATCGGCGGTGCGCTGCTGGTCTTCGTGCTCGTGGTCGTGGATCTGGCGGGTGCCGGCCGGTCGGCAGCGGTGGACGCGGCGCAGCTCTGTTCGATCGCGCAGTTGGTGGCGTGGGGGGTGTTCGCGGCACGGCGAGCTCACTTGCGGCCGGTGTCGGTGGTGCTGTACGCGCTGGTCAGCGCGGCGCTGGGGGTGCTGATCGGGTTGCTGAAGGTCGCCCTGCACTGATCACCTCGGTGAGCTGCCGGCACAAAACCGCTGGTCACCGTCCTATCGTTCGACGCAGCCGGGTGCTCCTGCGATGATCGGGACCATGGACGGTGCGCAGCAGGAGATCATCAGGTCGGCTCCGGGTTTCTTCGCCGCGCTCGACCAGAGCGGCGGCAGCACACCCCATGCGCTCGCCGAGTACGGCATCGACGCGGACCGGTACTCGAACGACGACGAGATGTTCGACCTCGTGCACGCCATGCGGACCCGAGTGATCACCAGTCCCGTGTTCGACGGATCGCGCATCCTCGCGGCCATCCTGTTCGAGCAGACCATGGATCGCGCGATCGAGGGCGTTCCGACCGGCCACTATCTCTGGCAGACCAAGCACGTCGTGCCCTTTCTCAAGGTGGACAAGGGCTTGGCGCCCGACTGGCATGGCGTGCAGCGCATGAAACCGGTCGACGATCTCGACGACCTGCTGGCGCGTGCCACACAGCACGGCATGTTCGGCACCAAGATGCGCTCGGTCATCAAGGACGCCGACGAGAAGGGCATCGCGGCCATCGTCGACCAGCAGTTCGAGTTCGCGTACCGGATCATGGCAGCGGGCCTCGTGCCGATCCTGGAACCGGAGATCAGCATCACCAGCCCGCACCAGGCCGAGGCTGAAGAACTGCTGCGCACCGCGCTGACCGACCGCGTCGCCGCGCTGCCAGCCGACGCCGTCCTCATGCTGAAGCTGACCATCCCGACCCGGCCCGGCTGGTACACCGAACTGGCTGCCGACCCACGAGTGCTCAGGGTGCTCGCGCTGTCCGGCGGTTACCCGCGCGACGAAGCGTGCCGACTGCTCGCGGCCGACCGCAGCATGATCGCCAGCTTCTCCCGCGCTCTGCTGCAAGGGCTCTCGGCGCAACAGACCGACGACGAGTTCACAGCCATGCTGGACGCGTCGATCGCCGAGATCTACATCGCGTCGGCGACGAAGTCGTAGGTTTACCCGCTCAGCGGGGAAAGTCAGATACCGTCCGGACCCGTCATCCGTCGAATCCTCCGCCGGCAGTCTGTCCGTCGGTCAGCCTGGCCATACACGGTCATAGGCTGAAGGCGACAAGACCGCCGACGCGCGGGCGTAGGCACCCTGCGGGCAGCAAAACTCGCAGCTGAGTCCAGTGTCGATGCTCCGTTGACAAACCGTTGCGCTGGGCATGAGCTGGGTCACGGATGCTGACATCACTGACGCACATCTTGGAGGGACCATGCCGCGCCCGTACGCCAGCGGGGTCGTCGCCGCGCCCGTCGACAAGGTCTGGGCACAGGTTCGCGCCTATGACGACCTGCCCGCCTTCCTGCCCGCGATCGGGCACAGCGAGATCGTGGAGGGTGTCGACGGGCAGGTCGGGGCCGTCCGGCGGCTGACCCTGGCCTCGGGCGGTGACCCCTTCGACGAGCGGTT
>DASXYT010000333.1:0-24267 GCA_036502345.1 Pseudonocardiaceae bacterium
GTTCCAGGCGGCCACGGTATTGGGGGCGTCGAGTGTCTTCATACCCGTAGAACCCCAACATGGGCGGATTGGTTGCACTTCAGGCTTCGGTAAGGCCGGATTCCCTCAATGTGATGTTCAGGCGGCCGGTGGGCAGGCCGATTTCCGGGTCGCCCTCGCCCGGCCGGATCCGTGGCACGCCATGGTAAGCGAGTCGGGATGGGCCGCCGAACACGAACAGGTCGCCGGAAGAAAGCTCGATGTCCGTCCATGGCCGGTTGCGTGTTTCCGTGTTGCCGAAACGGAAGACGCAGCGCTCGCCGAGACTCAGCGACACGACCGGCGCCCGGCTGCGCTCGTCCTTGTCCTGGTGCATGCCCATCTTGGCGTCGTTGTCGTAGTAGTTGATCAGCGCGACGTCCGGTTGGTACGCGCGGCCCGCGTCCTCGTCGTCATACGCTTCGGCGACCGCCCTGCGGCCGAGATCGGCGAGCCACGTTGGGAACGGTTTCACCGGGGTGCGTGTTTCGTCGTTCACAGTGCGGGAGTAGCCGTACGGGTACCAGTGCCAGCCGAGGCACACGGTGCGCACCGACATCACGCCGCCCGACGGGAGCCTCGTCGTGCGTAAGCCGGCCGGTGGGGCCGACCATGTCTGGCAGGCGGCTACCAGATCGCGTTGCTCGCGCAGGTCGAGCCAGTCGGGCACGTGCACGGCACCGGGGGCGATCTCGGCTCGTGGCCGGGGAAGTAGGGCGGACATGTCAACTGACCTCGTTGGACACCGGCCGACACGTTGGGCACGGACGGTAGCCGGCTTCTTCGGCCTTCGGGATGGCGGCGAAACCATGGCGGTGGGCATGATCGGTGCGCCGGGCATCCGGGCACGTCGGGAAGCACACCACCCCGGCGATGTCACTCGCCACGTAGTGGATGTCGAGCTGGGCCAACTGGTACACCTCGCCGACATTAGTGCCCTCGGCGTCGAGTAGGGCACGTTTCACGGTCGGGCCGAAGACGTGGTTGCCGAGGGTGCCGTCGGCGTTGATCACCCGGTGGCAGGGGATGAGGACCGGCACCGGGTTGCGGCTGAGCGTGATGTCGATGGCGGGGGCGGCCGTCGGGCGGCCGATCTCGTGGGCGACCCAGGAGTGCGGGCGCACCTGGCCGCGCGGGATGGTGAGGACGGCGAGCAGCACCTCGCGCTCGAAGGCGCTGAGGCGACTCAGGTCGAATCGGAGCCTGGCCATGGCCGCTCCCGAGGTGGGGGACAGATCGGCTGCGCCCGGGACGGCTGGCTGGGGGATCGGCGGCTGGGTGCTGACGGGTCGCTGGGCTGGTGGCTGGATGCTCGCCGGTCGGGGGACTGGCGGCTGCGGGGCCGGTGACTGGGCGCCGGGTCGCTGGGGGAGAGGCGGCTGGGTGCTCGGCGGTCGGCGGCTCGCTGGCTCGGTGCCGGGCACTCGGGTGATGGTCGGTGGCGGCAGGAGTTCCGCGGGTGGTTGCGGAGCCGCTACCAACGGGCTGGTGAATCTGCGGTGGAACAGGGTCGCGAATTCGGCCGCGTCGTCGTGGACCGCGTCGCTGGTGCGGACGTAGATCACGCCAAGGTGGGTGGAGGCGACATACAGGTCGCACGTAGGCCCCGGCACGCGAGACCAACGGGCCGCGATCCGCTCCAGCAGGCCCGGCGGCCCGTCGGTGGCCAACGCGGCCAGACCGGCGGTGAGCAGGTCGTCGTCGTGCCACTGGGTCATGGGCGCACCTCCGCTAGGTCGGCTGGGGCAGGCGTGTGCAGGTCACGCAGGCGGCGCAGGCCACGCGAGATGTCCGACTTGACGGTGTTCGTCGGGCGGCCCAGCACAGTAGCGATCTCGGCCACCGGCAGGTCGACCACGTGCCGCAGCACCACGGCCGCCCGCTGGTCGGCCGGCAGGACGGCGAGCAGCGCCGCCAACTCCCGCTCCGTCTCCCGCAGGCCGACCGCATCGGCAACGTCGTGCCGGACATCGGGCGGGTCGGGGGCCTGCTCCCACGACTCGCACACCGGCCGGCGCGCCGCGTCCCGTTGCTCGTTGCGCCACAGGTTCAACGCGATGGTCAGCAGCCAGGACCTGGGCCGCAACGCGAGCACCTGGTCCTGCCGATATCCGGACAACGCCCGGTAGGCCCGCAGGAACGACTCGGCCGTGACGTCCTCCGCATCGGCCCAACGCCCACAGATCCGCAGCGCCGTCGAGAACACCACGTGCTGGTAGGCCTCGAACATCTGGATGAAGCCCGCATCCAGGTCATGCACCAGCGCCCGGACGATGAGCTCGTCCGGTTCACTCCTGGGGTCGTCGTTGGCGCTGGTCACCCCCCTTGAACCCCATCACCACCCCTTTGGTTGCACCCCTCCGCCGAAACCCCGCACCGGTCACTCGTTCGTGTACCCGGTGCGGTATGACAGGACCGTGGTGGAACTCGCGGACCTGATGCGGTCGATCGCCGATGGTGACATGCCGACGGCCGACCGGGAGCTGACCGTCGTCACGCCACCGGACGACCGGTCGGTCGGCGTGCTGGCGTTCGCAGGGCACAACGTGGTGTCGGTGGACATCGCGGGTGACTGGGTGCGCAGTTGGCTGCCCGAGCACGATCTCGCCGCGCCGACCCAGCCGCCGTTCCTCACCGTGCTCGCAGCGGCGACCGGTCGGCTGTTGGACAACCTGGACCTGGTGCTGGTGGCGCCGGCCACCGGCAGGCTGGGTGGCGCCGAACTCACCGAGATGACCGAGTTCGTCGCGCCGCTGCCGCCCCGGCTGGTCAGGGCGCTGGCGCAGCGGATCAGCGTGCGGGCGTGGCGCTGCCCCGGCGGCCTGCTCACGCTCGGCCGGGGTGTCGCCGGCCGCTGGGAGGTCTCCGTCGAGGTCGAGCCGGCGCTGCGCGGGTTCGGGCTGGGCCGGGGCCTGTTCACCTCGGCTCGCGGGCTGTTGCCGGTCGGTGAGCAGGTGTGGGCACAGGTGGCACCCGGCAACGCCGCTTCGGTGCGGGCGGCGCTCGCGGCCGGCTTCCGACCGGTGGGTGCGGAGGTGTTGCTGCACCAAGGTCAAACCACGTTCGGGCCGTTCGCCTGGTTCGTGGACCGGACCGAGGACGAACAACCACAGCCTCCGGTCGAACAGAACACAGTGGACCAGCAGGGTGAAGCGGACCGGGCGAATGCCGAGGACCAAGCACAACTGACGACGGAAATCCAGGCCGAGGGTGACGATCTGGCCACGAATGTGGATGCAGTTCCGCCACTGTCGGTATTGGACGATCCGACAACTGAGGATGAATCGGTCGATTAGTCTTCGGAAGTGTGTGCACTGTGCGGATGACGTTCTGGATTCCAGCTGGTCGTATCTTGACGCTGTGTGAGTGGGGTGTAACGCTCCCAACGCCAAGTTCACTCGCCCGGGGTCGGGGCCGGGCGTGATTTCAGGAGGGCTCGTGCGTGCACACTCAGGTCGCCGTATCGCGGCGGCCCTGTCCGGGCTCGCGGTGGCAGCGGCCACAGCGGGGGTCGGCATAGCCACGACAGCCGTCGCCACCAGCGGCGTGATGACACCATCGATTGCTGCCAATCCGGACTACAAGGTCGCCGGGCACGTCGGTGCGAACCCGGCAGACACGATCTTCAGCTGCCAGACCACCGTTCCCGCGCAGTGCTACGGACCGACGCAGATCCGTGCTGCCTACGGGGTGGACAAGCTGGCCAAGGCCGGTCTGTCCGGCAAGGGCGAGACGATCGTGATCATCGACGCCTTCCAGAGCCCGACGATCACGCAGGACCTCGCCAGCTTCGACACGCTGTTCGGCCTGGCGGCACCGAAGCTGAACATCATCGCGCCCGACGGACTGACCCCGTTCGACCAGGCGAACGCCGATCAGACCGGTTGGGCCGGCGAGATCAGCCTCGACGTCGAGTACTCGCACGCCATCGCTCCGGCCGCCACGATCGACCTTGTCCTCTCCAAGAGCGACAACGACGCCGACATCGAGTCGGCGCAGAGGTTCGTGATCGACCACAACCTCGGCGACACTCTCTCGCAGAGCTTCGGCGAGGCTGAGCAGTGCGAGGACCCGACGATCCTCAACAACGTCCACAAGCTGTTCCAGAAGGCCGCGAACGAGCGCATGACCGTGTTCGCGTCCTCGGCCGACGACGGTGCCGCACTGCCGACGTGTGATGGCACGTCGTTCTTCAAGGCAGTCAGCACCCCGGCGTCCGACCCTGATGTCACCGGCGTCGGTGGCACCATCCTGGACGCTGACGGCACCACCGGTGCCTACCACAGCGAGCAGGTCTGGAACGAGCCGGACTTCAACGCTGCCGGCGGCGGTGGCTTCAGCACGCTGTACAAGACCCCGAACTTCCAGAAGGGGCTCGGCCTGCACACCCGTGGTGTGCCGGACATCTCGTACAACGCCGCGATCATCGGTGGCGTGCTGGCTGTATGGAGCTCCTCCGGCCAGGGTGCCAACCTGGTCTTCCAGTTCGGTGGCACCAGTGCGGGTTCCCCGCAGTGGGCCGGTCTGACCGCGCTGGCCGACCAGGCGGGTCACCGCAGGGTCGGTGACATCAACGATGCCCTGTACGGCTTGGCACACGGCGCGCTGTACGGCGCCCTGTTCCACGACATCACCGTTGGTGACAACACGTTCCACGGCGCCGACATCACGGTGACGGGCTTCACGGCCAAGAAGGGCTGGGACGCCGCCTCGGGTCTCGGTACGCCCAAGGCGAACCTGTTGGTGCCCGCGTTGGTGTTGGCAACGCACGGTGGCCCCGGCATGGGCTGATTGTTCGCTGTTCCCCCCAGTGGCGTGCCGGTTCCGACCGGCACGCCACTCGGCGTATTCAGACGTAGTGGAACGTAGGCCTCGGATGCATCAGGAAGTCCTGGTGCGAGATGTTCCACGCGTACGCCCCGGCCATTCCGAACACGACGCGGTCGCCGACCCGCAGTCGTGCCACCGGGACTCGCCTGGCCAGCACGTCCTTGGGCGTGCACAACTGCCCGGCCACGGTGACCGGCTCGTCGGCAACACCTGGTCGGGGCCACGGCAGGTCCCACCCGTCCATCGCGAGCACGTCGAACGGCTGGTCGTGCCCTTTCGCCGCAGGCGTGCGCAGGTGGTGGGTGCCGCCGCCGATCAGCGCGAACGCCTCGCCGTGGCTGCGCTTCACGTCCACCACGGGCGCCGCGTACCAGCCGCAGTACGCGCTCAACGCGCGACCGGGCTCGATCCGCAGCCGTACGCCGGGTGAGCGAGCGAGGATGTCGCGCAGCCCGACACCCAGTGTGACCCAGTCGAATCGGGCGGTAGGCGCCTTGTAGTCCACCGCCATGCCGCCGCCGATGTTGACCTCCGTGACCGGCAGTCGCCGCGCCCGGTCGACGATCGCGCCGGCCAGCGTGACCTGGTCGGCCGCTGCCAGGCCGCTGGCCAGGTGGGCGTGCACGCCGTGGCATACCAGCCGCTCGTCCCGGTCGACGATGTCCAGGCACTCGGCGACATCGGCGGGGTCGATGCCGAACTGGCTCGGCAGGCCGCCCATGGCCAGCGCGACCGGTCCGGTGGCCAACGGCAGGTTCACCCGCAGCAGCACGTTCGCCGAGGTGCCCGTGCTGGCCGCCAGCAGGCCCACACGCCGCAGTTCGTGGGTGCTCTCCACATGGATGCGGTGCACGCCCGCCCGGAGCGCCGCGGCCAGCTCAGCGTCACTTTTCGCGGGCCCGCCGAACGCGAGCCGGGCCGTCGGGACGGCAGCGGACACATGTGCCAGTTCGCCGCCGGACGCCACCTCGAACCCGTCCACCACGCCGGCCAACGCGTGCAACACGGGCTCGGCCGGATTGGCCTTGGCCGCGTAATAGCACTCCATCTCGGCCGGCAGCGCTGCCCTGATCGCCGTGGCATGGCGGCGCAGCGCCCCGAGGTCGTAGACGTAGGCCGGGAGTTGGTCGTCGGCCAGGCTCGCCACCCGGTCGGCGACGACGGGCGTGATCACCTCGGTGCACCGGCGAGCGGCAGGGCGAGCGGCACGTAGCCGGCGTGCCGGTCGTTGGCGCGCTGCCACCTGGCCAGCAGGTTCGCCTTGGCCGGCGCCGGTGCGCCCGCCAGGATCGCACGCAGTTCGGCCGGCAGGCCGTGCCGGCCGCGGCAGCCGGCCAGTTCGTCTCTGACCAGCGCCCACAGGTCCGGTTCCAGCCCCGGCCGCAGGTCGGCCAACGCGGCCACCACTTCGGCGACGTGGTTGACCAGCAGGCAGTACGCGACCCGCCGCCAACCCTGCTCGGCCGAGTACGTCAGCGGGCCCGCCACATCAGGCGGCAGCGCCGCGAGCGTGCTCGCGTGGTGCTCGGCGAGCAGCTTGGTGCCCTCCATGTCGCGGAACAGCATCTGCACCGGCATGCCGTCGCCGTTCACCCCGACGAGCACGTTCTGCAGGTGCGGTTCCAGGACGACGCCGTGGTCGAAGAACGCCGCCAGCACCGGCGGCAGCAGCAGTCGCAGGTACGCGCGCCACCAGTCCAGCGGGTGGTCGGCCGCCAGGTGCGACACGTGGGCGGTGGACAGCGGGTACTCGTCGGCGACGGCGGCGGCCAGCAGGGGAGTGACGCCGGGTCGCAGATAGCCGGACAGCCCGTCCCGCACGATGACGCCGAACCCCTCGAACAGTTCCCGGTCACCGAGGTCGACCGTGCGGTAGCCGGGCTCCCGCAGCACTCGGCAGCCGGGGAACCGCACCGGCAGGTCGGCCAGTTCGGTGTCCAGCAGGCCGGTCAGCGCCACGGCGGAGGCCAGTTCGTAGGCCGCGTTCTTCCGGACGCAGTTGGTGATCCGCACGTTGAGGCTGAACTTGAGGAAGCCGTCCTGGCCGTGCAGCGTGCGCACCGAGGACGTCGGCGTGAACTCCGGCCCGCCGGTACCGAGGTCCAGCACGTCACCTTCGCGCAGCGCGGCGGCCAGGGTCGCGTTGTGCCGCAACAGGTCGTACTGCCACGGGTGCACGGGCAGCAGCCGATAACCCGTCGGCACCGGCCGCAACCGGTCCAGCGCCGACAGATCGCTGTCCGGCACCGTGTCCTCGCGGACCCGCTCGGCCCGCACCGCGAGATAACGCAGCGGGAAGCGGCTGCCGGTCTCCGGCGCGTAGTCCTGCCACTGCCCGGTCGGCGCTGATCTTGCCTTCGGCGTCGGGTGGAACCGGTGGCCGAGCAGCAGCGACTGTTCGGAGGCCAGGTAGCGGTCGGCAGCGGGAGTCCCTTGGCGCAGCGCTGTTTCGGTCACCTCGTGGCTGCCGGCCACCTGCTCGGCGAACTCGTCGTTGGTCATACCGGTGGCCATGGTCAGCTCGGCCGCGATCACGTCGGCCACCTCGCGCCAGTCCAGTTCGGACCACTCGCCGCTCCGCCAGCACGACACGGGACCACGGAACCGGTGCGCGCCGGCCAGCGATCGGCGCCGGACCTCGATCCGCAACCGCCGGTCCACGCTGGGCAGCCGTAGATACAGATGCCCGTCGGTGAGCGTGGCCTGTTCGTCGGCCACCTCACGGACGTAACAGTTGAGCATGGTGTGGACGACCACATGATCGGCGCGTACCGCGGTGTCCGCGCCGATGGTCGGGGTGGGCATTCAGGTGCTCCTGTTGGTGAGGTAGTTCGGACCGCTGCGCAGGTAGAACTTGTTGATGTCGGCGGCACCGGACCGCTGCTTGGTCAGCAGCGTGCCAGCGGTGACCATGGCTTTCACCGGCAGCCGGTCGGCCGCCAGCGTGTTCGCCACCAGCAGCCGCCGATCGGCGCTGTCCGGATGTCGTTCGATCGAGGCGGCCAGCAGATCCCGTACCAGTCGCCGATCGATTCCGTTGGCGCCGAACACGATCGCGGCGGCGCACAGGTGCAGGGTGATGGTGGTGAACACATCGATCAGCGGCTCGGTGTCGTGGACGATGATCCGCCGGTCGTCCAGCAGCGCGAGATCGCAGTCGAAAGGCAGTCGGTCGGCCCGCACTCGTGGCCCGTCGTTGTCCTTGAGCAGCAACCTGATCCTGGTTCGGCCCGCGACCCGGTCCAGCACCAGCGAGATGTTCTGCTGGTGTGATTCCAGCGCGATGCCGTAGCGCAGCAGCAGGGTGACCTGGAAGTCCAGCAGCAGCACAAGATACTCGGTGAGCAGGGCGGCCCGGTCACCGTCGAAGTACCGGTCGGCCAACTCGTCCAGTACCGAGCACAGCGCGGCCAGCGGCACTACGTCCGCTGAGTCGAGCGCCGGATACCGGCGGACCAGGAACGTCAGCAGCTCGTCGTTCGCGTGGCCGTAGCTCTGCTCGTCGGCCAGTAGGACACGGTCGGCGAACTGTGGTTCCCGGGCCAGCACGGCGGCCAGCAGCCTGCCGACGACCGCTCCGTCCACCAGCGTGCCCGGCTTGATGGTGCGTCGGTTGCGCAGCCCGAGCGTGCTGGTCGGCAGCGGCAGTTTGATGTGCGTGCCGGGATCGGCCAGTACGGCGACCGTACGCATGGACAGCGTCGGTGCCACGGTGAGCCAGTCCGTCCCGTGGCCGGTCAGCGGATGCACCGGGAACGGCACGACGTCGTCAGCCATGCCGAGGTCGTCGGCGATCGGCCACCAGTCCGGCAGCGTGCCGGCACACGTGACCTTGGCCGCCGGAATGCCGGTCCAGCGCAGGGTGAACGTCTGGTGGTACTCCGGTGCGTAGCGCAACTGGTCGGCCGGGCTGATGCCGTGCCTGGCCAGTCCGGTCGGGTAGACAGGGTGGCCGACGCGTGCGGCCAGGGCGTCGTAGCCAAGACCGCCCGCCATGCCCCTGGCCGGCCGCCCGGCGATCGGGTGCGCCTGCTGGAGATCCTTGGCCGCCTGCGCTTCCCTGCATTCGGTGACGAACGCGTCGAACCCGCCGACGTCCTCGGGCTTGACCCACTCCCGGAACGCGGCCAGCACCGATTCGAGCTCGGTGAGCATGCGGCCGCGACACTCCACCATGGGTTCGGCCACCGCGATGTCACACAGGAACCCGTCCGGCCGTACCGGAATCGACACGTTCCTGAACCGCAGAACACCATCCACAACGGACCCTCGTGAGCGGATGCCGTGGAAGTCCTCGCGCAGCAGTGTGTCCAGCACGGCCCGCAGCAGCGTCATGGCTGGATGTCCCACTGGTGGGCGGCCAGGAATTCGGCGGCGGCTCGGTCCACCGTGCGCTGATCGCTGCCGATGGTTCGCAACACTCCCAGGTAGTCCCGGTTGGTGTTGGTCCTGACCCGTGTCTCGCCGATGTCCCGCAACGGCCGATAGGTGAGGTGGACGCCGTCCCGGTGTTCGTCGACACGTGGGGGAGCGGCGACCAACCGGCCACCTCGGTCGGCGCAGCGGTAGTCCAGTCGGCCAGCCGCGACCACGGGTTGCCACGCTGGCAACCGTTCACCCAGGTGCACCCGCAGGATGTGCTCGAACAGTGGGACGCCGGTCAGTTCGGCCAGCATGAGATCGCACTGGTCGCCGATCGCCCGGTAGTTCACCTCGACCAACCGGACGCGGTCGCCGTCCACCAGGTACTCGGTGTGGCACGCGCCGAAACCGACACCCAGAGCGGCAAGATGCGTGAGCACGGCGTCCACCTGCCAGGTCTGCGGTGTCGGGTCGAAAACCAGGCTCTGCTCGATGAAGTAGGGCGGCGGGGACAGCGTGGTGCGGAATCCGCCCGGCACGACGAGTGTGTCGCCGTCGCCGACGGTCTCCAGCGTGTGCAGATCGCCGGCCAGGAACTCCTCGACCACCAGTGGTTGATCCGGTTTCCGCTGCCAGATGTCGTCGCACACCAGCACCAGTTCGGCCGTGTCGTCGACCAGCACCACGTCCTCGCTGGCCACCCCCTCGCGTGGCTTCACGACACAGGGGAACGGGATGTCCACGGACTGGCCGGGCAGCAGTTCCCGGCTCCACACCTGGTCAACGCCCATCCGCGCGATGTGTCGCCGCAGGTGGGCCTTGTTCTTGGCCCGCAACGCTGCTCGCCAGTCCTTGGCCGGCAGGCCGGCGTAGCTCGCGGCGAGCGCGGTCTGGGTCTGCAGGTGGTCGCTGTTGCTGAACACGGCCGCGAACGGCTCCCGCCGATCGACCTGGTCGATGATCGCCAGGTGGTTCCGCACGTCGCACGCGACGATCTCGTCGGGCGCGCACGGCAGTCCCGCGTAGGCATGCTGGTGCGCGGCGGGTTGGTCGGTGAGCAGGGTGACGCGCAGGCCGAGCGCTGCGGCGGCGGGCAGGAACCCCTCGGTCACGGAGTCGGTCGGGTTGAGCGCGACCAGGCACAACTGTTGCGGGGGCATCCTCATCCTCTTCGCGATGGATCAGCGCCCAAAGTTAGGTTAGCCTTGCCTGATGCACAAGATCTAGATCAAGATCTGGTGCTTAATCACACGATCAGCTGATTATCTCCTCAGCCGGCTTTGGCCGGTGTGTGCCGAGGCAGGGTCGCGGGCTGCTGGACCGGCTTCGTGGTCTGCGTTGTCTGCGTGGCCACCGACTCGGACCTCGCGTTGCCTCGGCGCAGCACGTCGACGCGATCGCTGCCCGGCCTGCCGACCACCCAACTGGAGCCCTGGATCGACTTCGCACGCCCCTTCAGCGGCGCCAGCAGCCTGGACGCCTCCCGGTAGCTGTGCACCGAACCGGCAGCACACACCAGGGTGGCCAGCGACAGCGAGACCGGAGCACCGTCGACAGCCCACCGCGTGTCGATCAGCCTGCTGGCCAGCGGCATCAGGTGATCCAGCGCGGTGACGAACAGGAAGTCGTCGCCACCGATGTGGCCGACACGGATCGCCTGCTGCCCGTCGGCCGCCTCGGCAAGACACCGGCCGACGTCGCGGATCAGGTCGTCGCCCGCTGCGAAACCGAAGCGGTCGTTGACCGTCTTGAACGCGTCGATGTCCAGCCAGCCGATGGCGAACACGTCCCCCTCGTGGATGCGCCGTGTCACAGCCCTGTCCACCGAGTCGCTGCCCGGCAGCCTGGTCAGCGGGTTGAGCGCTGCGGCCTCCTCCACCTTGGAGTCCGCGATGGCGCGCACGAGGTCGGTGGCCCGCACCACGCCGAGGCAGCGGTGGGCGGCGTCCACGACGATGACGTCGTCGTTGCTGCGCTCCCGTTCCGCGCCGGAGAGCACGTCCAGCAGGTCGAACACCGAGGCGCCGACCGGCACGACCCTCGGCTGGTCGGCCAGCCGCGTCGCCGTCCGCTTCGCGTGCAGGGCGTGCCCGTAGGGGCCGGTGACGGCCAACAGGAAGCGATTCCGGTCGATCATCCACTGTGGCCGGCCGGCGTCGTCCAGCAGAATGACGCAACTGGCCGTCGGATCGGTGGCCAGCGCCGTGCGCACGTCGTCGGACGTGGCGTCGATCGGCAGCGTGGTGGCCGGGTGCATCAGCTCGGTCACCTTCGGCGTGACCATCCGGTCCGGCTGCTCGACCGGTGCCACCGCCAGCACCTCGCCGGTCATCGGGGTGATCGTCACGTGGCCGGATGGCCGGTGCGACGCGGGATGCAGCAGATCGCCCTGGGCCAGCCGCACACCCAGCGAGTGCAGCATCTCCAGCTCGTCCGGCGCGGTCACGCCCTCGGCGATCAGCTGGATGTCGCTGCGCTCGGCCAACGCGACCATGGACTCGACGGTGGCCTGCAGCCTCGGCTCGTGCGGCGCGCCCGCGACCAGTGAACTGTCCAGCTTGATCAGCCCGATCTCGGGCCAGCCCAACAGGGTCACGGGAGCGTCGCCGTCGCCGATCTCGTCGACGCCCAGCCGGAAGCCGGCATCCCGCAGCATGGTCACGCCCTGCCGGAACGCTCCCCAGCGCACCGACGAGAACGGCGGGTTGAACTCCAGCACCACGTCGGCGGGCCGGCGACCGGTCTCGCGCAGCGCGTCCATCACCGGGCCGATCGCCACGTGGGCCCTGGCCACGGACACGGCGAGCACGTTGAGGTGCAGCGGAATCCGGGTCTCGTGCTCGGCGGCACGGCGGACCGCCAGCGCGGCGAGGCCGAAGTCGGTCGGTGTGAGCTGGCCGGTATCAGCCGCATGGCGGAGCAGGGCACGCACGCTGCCCGAGGACGGCTTGGCCTTGGCCTCCACCGCCATTACTCCACCGGTGTGCAGGTTGAACACCGGCTGGTAGACAACGTGCACGTCGTTCAGCAACGCGGGCACCCGACCATCGTGCACCTGGCCGACCGGCCGCGAAACCTGGTTCACGAGTTGTTCACTGCCGTACAGGCGATTCACCTGATCGGCTGTGGCCGGAATCACCAACGCGGGCGTGTCCACCGTTCGGCGGACACCGGGAATCCGTCGTGCGGGGGTCACCGTGCCGGCAGTCGGCAGCAGCCGACCTCATCGTGACCGCAGGGACACCTGTCCTAGTTCCTGATCCGGTGGCGGATCCGGTCGGCGATGATCTCGGCTCTCGACGAGTCGGTCAGCGAGCCGATCCGGTACTGCCCTCCGTTGCGCAGTTCCAGCACGATGTCGTGGGCGGCACCCGGGCCGCGCACCGTGCGCCGCGTGCAGACCGTGCACACGTCGATCAGGTTCACCGAGGCGAACTCGGCGTCCGACGCGTGCCGGACCACCCAGGCCGGACTCGGCACCGCGGTCAGCCCGCCCCGCGCCGCGAAGACCTCGACCAGCCGGGTCCTGGTCAGGCACGCCAACGCGGGTCGGATCTTCGTGTGCGGCCGGAACGGGTTGGTCACGTCCAGATAGTCGGCGTGGTAGGCGAAGGCGTCCAGAATCCGTTCGCCCTGGCGCAGCATCGTGAGGGCGAATCTGATGAAGAGTGATTCCAGGCCGACCAGAATCTGCTGGTGCTGCGAGTTGTCCCGCAGGTAGACCGCCTGGCGGAGAGTGTCCTCGTCCTGTGTTGCTCGCATTTCGTGCCATCACCCGCTCGGTCGGGAGGAGATGTCACACAAAAAGTAGGAGCGGTAGGCGGCCCGGCGGGACGGGGAAGAACCCTAGTTGTCGGGCCCTGCCACCCTTGTTTCGACCAGATGGCGCAGTTCCTGGCGGGACGAGATGTCCAGCTTGTCGAATACGTGCCCCATGTGGTACTCGACGGTCTTCTGGCTGATGATCAACCGCGCCGCGATCTCCCGGTTGGACAACCGGTCGCAGGCCAGCCTGGCGACGGCCCGCTCGGTGTCGGTGAGCCCGTCGAACGGGCCGTGCGCCGTGTCGGCGGACAGCCCGAACTCCTCGATGACGGCCAGCGCCCGCGCGGTGAACGCGTGCGCGCCCAGCACGGTGAACTGGCGCAGCGCGTTGTGCACGTGCCGTTCGGCCCCACCGCGTTTGCCTTGCGCCAGTAGGCATCTGCCGGTCAGCAACTCCGCTCTGCCCAGTTCCAGCGGCATACCGAGATCCGTTGCGATGCCCAGTGCCAGAGCGCAGTCGGAGCGCGCCGCCCTGGATTCGCCGCGTGCCAGGTTGATCTGGGCCCGCACCCTGGCCACGCCCATCAGCGCCGACCGCCGCCCGCTCTGCGCGAGTGCGCCTGCGAACGCGTCCACCGCCTCGGTCGCCTCCTCGATGCGGCCCAACCGGGACAGCGCGTCCGCTCGGACCGGGCCGAGCAGGTAGGTGCCCGGCTCCAGCGAGTCGTAGGCGGCGTCCAGGTCGTTCGCCGCGGCCAGCATGGTCGTGGCGTCGCCTCGGGCCACCGCGACGGCCGCCCTGCTGCCGGCCGCGAACGCGGCGCTGGACCGGATGCCGAGCAGCGGTGCCCACTCGGCCGCCTTCGCGACGTGCGTGTCGGCCTCCGGCCAGTCGGCCCTGGCCGCCCGCGCGTAGCTGGCCAGCGCGTGCAGCATGGTGAGGTCCCAGACCCTGCCGTTCTCCTCGGCGTCGGCGATGGCCAACTCGGTGTGCAGCACCGACTCCGCGAGCATGCCCCTGCGGTACTCGACCTCACCGAGGAAGCTGAGCGCCTGGGCGATCCGCATCGCCTCACCGGCCGCCGCCCGCTCGGTGACGGCGAGCAGATCCTGGTGCGCGCCCGCGAGTTCGTCCTGCCACAGCCGGATCATGCCCCTGGCCACCAGCCCGTCCAGGCCACCTTGCGCGCCGGGCAGTTCGACGCCGGACAGGCCGGCCAGAGCCTCGTCACCGCGCCCGGCCAGCGCCAGCCCGACGCTCCTGGCGAACCAGGCGAACGCACCCACCCAGCGCTCCCGCGAGCCGGACCGGACAGCCATCTCGCCGTACTCGATCATGTCCGGGTACGACAGGGTGACGATGCCGATGATGGCCAGCTGGGACGCGATCCTGGCGGTCAGGTCGGCGGGTGCCGGCGGTGGTGGCTGTCGCCCGGCCAGCACCGCGTCCAACGCCCTGCCCAGCCGTTGCCGCGCCTCGTCGATCCGGCCGCTCTGCATCGCCTGCTGCCCGGCGACGTAGTCCCACCACGGCGCACCCTGGCCCGCCGCGACCTCGTCCTGGTACTCGGCGGCCGTCACGGCGTCACCGGTGACCAGCAGCGCTTCCACCGCGGAGAGCAGCCGTGGCCCACGCTCCGGTCCCCGTGCTGTCAGGTCGAGGCTGGTACGCAACTGGGCCGCAGCCACCGGAATCCGGCCCAGCCGCAGCTCCTCGTGTGCCGTGGCGTCCAGATCGGCTGCCAGCACCGGGTCGGGGCCGTCGGCGGCCGCGATGCGGTGCCGCAGTGTCGCCGGCCCGCTGACCAGGCCGGCGGCTGCCCGGTGCAGGTCCCGCCGGTGGGCGGCGCCGAGATCGTCGTAGATCGCGGCCTGCACCAGCCCGTGGGTGAACACGAGTTCCTGGCCCTCGGTGCCCGGCACCTCGGCCAGGAACCGGCTGCCGACCGCCTCGGCCACCGCGGCCGACGTGTCCACCAGGTTGGCCAGTGCGCGCACGGTGGCCAGTCGGAACCGCCTGCCCAGCACCGATCCGGCCGTCACCAGCTGCCGGGTCGGCTCGGAGCACCGGTCCAACTGCTCGGCCACGATCAGGGCGATGTCGTGCGGCGCCGGCAGGGGACCGGTGCCGCCCGCGATCGAGCGCAGCGGCACCTGGTCCAGGACCGCCTGGGCGTACAGCGGGTTCCCGCCGGTGTGCTCCCGCAACCGGGTGGCGCCCACCGGGTTCAGCCCTGGATGGCCGTCCGCGGCCGCGAGTTCGATCAGTTCGTTCGACGTCAGCCCGTCGATGCGCAGGTGGCTGCCCCGGTCGGACTCGAAGATCCGTCGCCAGCCGTCGTCGAGGCCGGGGCTCGGCCACGGCTGGGCGAGATCGCCGCCCGCGCCGGTCGGTTGGTGCACGACGAGCATCAGCACCGGGTCGGTGACCGGCCCGGACAGCAGGCGCCGTGCCACGAACCGAAGCGCGGCAAGGGAAGGCCGGTCCGCCCACTGCGCGTCGTCCACCACCAGCAGCAACTCGTCCGCCGACTCCAGGTAGTGCAGCAGGCCCTTGCCGACGAACAGCGGATCGGCCTGCGCGTCCAGTTCGTCGACCATCGACACCAGATCGGGGGAGACCTGCCTGGCCACCTGCCACAGCACACCCCAGGGCAGGTGGGCCTCCTGTTCGTCGCCGCTGGCCCAGACGCACCGGGCAGGCTCGATGTCCGCGCGGAACCGCTGGACCAGTGCTGTCTTGCCGATGCCGGCGTCACCCTCGACGCCGATCACCCTGGCCCTGCGCTCCTGGCTGGACTGCCAGGCCCTGGTCAGGAACGTGAGCTCGGCGGCCCGGCCGACGAACGGCCGCCGAGCGCTGGTCTGTGCTGGAGTTGTCACTCGTTTCCGTTGTCCGTTCGGTGCCGCCCAGCCGGGTCGCTAACCCGGTTCACCTCGTCCACGGTGCCTGTCGTGTTCGATCATCGGATCATTTCCCGCGCAGGTACGGTGGCCGCATGTCGGCCGAGACCGAACCACGGAAGGCCCGCCGCTGGCGCCAGGAACCGGTGCAGGGCGACCTGGCCGCGAGCCCGTTTCGGGCCGATCGGGACCGGGTGGCCAGTTCGCCGTTCTTCGGCCGGCTTGCCGGTGTCACCCAGGTGGTCAGCCCGACCGGTTCCGGCCTGTTGCTGCACAACCGGCTCACACACTCCCTCAAGGTCGCGCAGATCGCCAGGGCGATCGCCGAGCGACTGACCGGCGACCCGGACACGGTCGGGCTGCTGGCGAAACTTGGTGGCTGCGACGTGGACGTGGTGGAGGCCGCCGCGCTCGCGCACGACCTCGGCCATCCGCCGTTCGGCCACCTCGGCGAGGAGATCCTGGACCGGATCGCACGGCACCGGTTCAACCTGCCGGACGGTTTCGAGGGCAACGCCCAGTCGTTCCGGATCGTCACCACGACCGACGCCCGCGGCCCCAGCGGAGTGGGCCTCGACCTGACCGCGGCGGTCCGGGCAGCGCTGCTGAAGTACCCGTGGACCAGGCTGCGCTACCCGACCCCGCATCCCAGCGCGATGGCGGTGCCGCCGCGGGGGGCGACCGAACCGGCCGACTCGCCGGGTGCCGGCTCGGCCAAGTTCTCCGCCTACGTCACCGAACTGGCCGATCTCGCCCAGGCCCGGGACGCGTTCGACGGCCGGATCGAGCCGTGGCAGCAGACCGTCGAGGCCTCGGTGATGGACACCGCCGACGACATCGCCTACGCCATCCACGACCTGGACGACTTCCACCGGGTCGGGGTGTTGCAGCACGCCACCGTGGCGGCCGAGTTCGGTCAGTGGGAGGCACACGCCGCCGACCTGGCCGCGCTGGACGATGTCGACCTCGCCGTCGAGGAGCGGTTGCCCGGCCGCGCGCTGGAGGCACTGCGCAGGCGCCTGCACCAGCGCGACTCGTGGGCCGTGGACGACGACGCGTTCGCCGAGGCCGTGGCCAGGGTGCGGGTGGAACTGGTGGACGGCCTGCTCGCGGTGCCGTTCGACGGTTCGGTGGCCGCCGAGCAGTCGGTGGCCAGGTTCTCGGCCCGCTGGACCGAGCGACTGGTCGACGGTGTGATCGTCAGCGCCGATCCGACCACCAGGTCGGGACACGTGCTGCTGGCCACGGCGGCGTGGCACGAGGTCCAGGTGCTCAAGTTCGTGCACCGGCACTTCGTGCTGCTGCGCCCGGACCTGGCGCTGAACCAGCGCGGTCAGGCGCGGCTGCTCACGTCACTGGTCGAGGAACTCGAGCAGTGGACGGGGGACCGGCGCGAGTCCGACCGGCTGCCGCGCCGGTTGCACGATCTGGTGGCACTGGCCGAGCACCAGTACGCGGCGCTGTCCGGCACCGACCCCGCGCTGCTGGCCGGTGCCACCGGCGAGGCACCCACCGGGCCGGACGCCGTGCGGGCGCTGGCCAGGGGGCGGGCCGTCGTGGACTTCGTGGCCTCACTGACCGACAACCAGGCAGCGGCCCTGCTGGACGCGCTGACCGGCAGGCGGGGTCAGTTGTGGACGGACGCGTTCGCGCTCTGAGAGGTGTCAGTAGCTCTCGACGCCCAGCTGCTGCCTCGGTGGCAGCCGCTCGCCGGCGGGTGCGGGGATGACCGGCGGCCAGTCCCACTCGATGCCGAACAGGCCTGGGCCGACGCCGAGTGCGACAGCGTGTGCCTCACCGGTCGAGCTGACCGTCAGGTTGCGCCGCCTCGCCATCCGGACGTCACCGGCCGGTGAGCTGAACTGCTGGCAGCGCAGCGGCAGGTTCTCGTGGTCGAACTGGACCTCGACCACGTAGTCCCGCACCGGCAGCCGCAGCCGCCGGAAGTAGGAGTCGGCCGTGGCGCCGTGGTCGCTGGACGGGTTGACCACCTGGTATTCCATGATCAGGGTCTCGCCGGTGGCCAGCGGCCGGTCGAACAGCAGCTCGGCGACGAGGATGTGTGCGTCGTGGTCGACGGCGATCCGGCCGAGCCGGCAGTTGCGCAGGCCGATGATCTGCGGAGCGTCCTTGGTGGCGATCTCCCAGTCGTAGACCAGCACCCAGCGGTCGGCGCCGTCCTGCTCGGCCCGCAGCACCTGGCTGACGTGCACGCTGTGCAGCTGGCGCCGGGCGTTCACGGCACACCGGTCGTGCTGGCTGATCCTGGCGAGGATGCCGTCGCAGGAGGTGTTCACGCGGGTCAGCAGGCTGCCCAGGTTGGCGCTGCCCCACAGCACGTCCAGCGGCAGCAGCCGCCCGTTGTGCCTGCGGCGGCCGCGCGGCCGGGGTGGGCCGAGCAGCGCGGTGAGCGCGTTCGGCGGTACCCGCAGGACCGCTTCCAGGTGGCGGAGCGCGTCGAGCGATTCGGGACGTTCCGGACGCCGACGACCTGACTGCCAGTAACTGAGCGTCGCCACACTGATGGTGACACCGCGCAGTTGCAGTCGGTGTTGGATCCTGTCCAGGCTGAGCCCGCTGCCCTTGATGGCGGCGCGCAGAGCGTCTGGAAATGGCCCACCGGCAAGCAGTCTCGCCAGCTCGGGCCGTACTGTCACGGGTCGAGCCAATCCGTGCTCGGTTCGACTGGCAGCGATAGTCATGGTGACTCCCCGTCGTCACATCGTCACGCGAGAGTTACCCTACTTGGGTGACGCCTTTTGTTACACCCCCATTCGGCGCCAATTGATGCGACGAATGGCCGATCAAGGTCTACCCCACCTGCGACGATAGGCTGCCGATCGTGACCGAACGGTGTCGGTTCGGCGGCCTGGGCGGTTCGCCCAGTTGCGGCCTCGACCAGGGGCTCAGCCTCATTATCGAGACTCGCCGGGACACCAATCGGCACGACAATACCGAGGGCGGCCGATGGGCGCCGTGAGGTCAGCACCGGGCGGTGGCCGCATCGTCGAGATATCCCCCTTGCGGGTGAGTGGCTGGTTTGACCGGTTCGGTGAGCGGCATCAGGGCGTGCGGTCCACCGACATCACCGCCGACGTGGTCACCGTGCGCGCGCTGGACGGGGCCACCGCGACGGTGACCGTGCCGTTCTCGCCGCTGGCCACGCCCGACGGACAGCGGTCCGGCCTCGACATCGCCGACCTGGTGGCCCACCTGCTGGTGCCAAGGAGGATCGGCCTGCTGCTGGTCCGGCTCGGCGGGCACAGCGTCGGCGTGGCGGAAAGTGGCCGGGTCCTCGTGTCCACCACCGACCGCACCCAGGTACACGGCAGGAACAAGGCAGGCGGCTGGTCCCAGCAGCGGTTCGCCCGGCGCAGGGCGGGCCAGGCGCGGGAGGCACTGCGCTCGGCGGCCGACGACACGGTGCGGGTGCTGGTGCCCCGACTTCCCGAACTCGTCGCCGTCGTGCTCGGCGGCGACCGCAGGGCACTGGACGTACTGCGCGAGGACCGGCGACTGGCCGGCGTCTTCGCGCGGGCCCAGGATCGGGTGCTCGACGTCGCCGAACCACGGCGGTCAGTACTGGACGACGCGGCGGAGCGAGCGATGTCGGTGGAGATCCTGGTCACGGAGCCCTGATCGAAACGGTGAACGTGAAATCCGGTGGAGCCCATCCCGTACACTGTGGGTGTGGTGGTTCGCACGGAATGAGGCGCGACTGAGCTCGCCTGCCCTGGCAGGCGAGCAGATGCCTCCTGCCCGGTTGCCCGTCTGACTACAGACGCCACTTTTCGGAGTTCACTCGTGATTGTCGCTGCCAATATCGAACTGCGCGCTGGCTCGCGCATCCTCCTCGACGACGCCACGCTGCGCGTCCAGCCGGGCGACCGGATCGGCCTCGTCGGCCGCAACGGTGCCGGCAAGACCACGACGCTGCGCGTACTGGCCGGCGAGGCCGAGCCCTACGGAGGCACCGTCCAGCGGGTCGGCGAAATCGGTTACCTGCCACAGGATCCACGCGAAGGTGATCTTTCGGTCACCGCGAAGGACCGCGTGCTGTCCGCTCGTGGGCTGGACCAGTTGCTGCGTGACATGGAAAAGGCCCAGACCGCGATGGCGGAACTGGTCGACGACAAGGAACGGGACGCCCAGGTCCGTAGGTACGGCCGGCTTGAGGAGCGCTTCTCGGCCCAGGGCGGTTACGCGGCGGAGAGCGACGCGGCACGGATCTGCGCCAACCTCGGTCTTGAGGAGCGCGTGCTCGGCCAGCCGCTGCGCACCCTGTCCGGTGGTCAGCGCAGGCGGGTGGAGCTGGGCCGCATCCTGTTCGCGGCGTCCGACGCCGGTGTCAACGGCCGCTCCGCGACCACTCTGTTGCTGGACGAGCCGACGAACCACCTGGACGCCGACTCGGTCACCTGGCTGCGCGGTTTCCTCAAGTCGCACGACGGCGGCCTGATCGTGATCAGCCACGATGTCGAACTGCTGGCCGCCGTGGTGAACAAGGTGTGGTTCCTGGACGCCACCCGTGGCGAGTTGGACACCTACAACATGACGTGGCAGCGGTACCTGGACGCCAGGGCCGCCGACGAGAAGCGCAGGCGCAGGGAACGCGCCAACGCGGAGAAGAAGGCAGGCGCCCTGATGGCGCAGGCCGACAAGATGCGCGCGAAAGCAACTAAAGCCGTTGCCGCGCAGAACATGGCCAAGCGGGCCGAGAAGCTGCTGTCCGGTTTGGACGAGACCCGGCAGGCCGACAAGGTGGCCAAGATCCGGTTCCCCGATCCGGCGCCGTGCGGCCGTACCCCGCTCACCGCGGAGGGCCTGTCCAAGAGCTACGGCTCGCTGGAGGTCTTCTCCGGTGTCGATCTCGCGGTGGACCGTGGGTCGAAGGTGGTCGTGCTCGGCCTCAACGGTGCTGGCAAGACCACCCTGCTGCGGCTGCTCGGCGGTAGCGAGGAGGCCGACTCCGGCGAGGTCGTGCCTGGTCACGGCCTGCGGATCGGCTACTACGCGCAGGAACACGAGACCCTCGACCACGACGCGTCGGTGTGGGCGAACATCCGGCACGCCGCGCCGGACACGGGTGAGCAGCAGTTGCGCAACCTGCTCGGCACGTTCCTGTTCTCCGGTGAGCAGCTGGAACAGCCCGCCGGCACGCTCTCCGGCGGCGAGAAGACCAGGCTGGCGCTGGCCGGCCTGGTGTCCAGCCAGGCGAACGTGCTGCTGCTGGACGAACCGACCAACAACCTCGATCCGGCGAGCCGGGCGCAGGTGCTCGACGCGCTCCGCCGGTTCACAGGTGCCGTCGTTCTGGTCACGCACGACCCCGGAGCGGTCTCCGCCCTTGAGCCCGAGCGGGTGATCCTGTTGCCGGACGGCTCAGAGGATCATTGGTCGGAGGAATACCTCGAACTCGTGCAGTTGGCCTGATTAACCTGCGACGACAGGAATTGGCCCGCCACCACGGATACTGCATGTGAGTGATCAGCCGCATGTGACGTGTCGATCACGCTCAGAAGATTTCTTCCACTCGCCTGGCGTTCTGCGCGTTCGTGTTCGATCATTGCGACCATAGGGGCCGCACGCGGTCCGACCTGCAGTGCGTGGAAGGCGGGACAAGGTGGCTGACCTGAAGAAGGGTGCTCGTATCACGGGCGCCACGCGGGACAAGCTCGCCGCGGACCTCAAGAAGAAGTACGAGAAGGGCGCCTCAATCCGGGCTCTTGCCGAGTCGACCGGCCGCTCGTACGGATTCGTGCACCGGGTGTTGTCCGAGTCCGGTGTCCAATTGCGTGGACGCGGCGGAGCGACGCGTACGAAGAAGAAGTAGGCTACCGCGCGGTAACATGTACCGCGCGATCGGCCAGGTGGGCGACCAGGACCGGTCCGCACGAACCGCTGGGAGGGTCCGTGTCCGGGTCTGTGTCAGGGTCTGCGTCGCCGCCGGAAGCCGATGCCGACGTGCTCGAGCGCGGCGGGCTTGACCTCGCCGTCGATGGTGCGCGCGCGACGATCACGTTGCGGCGCCCCGAAACGCTCAACGCACAAACGCCGAGCACCTGGGAGGCGTTGCGGCAGATCGGGGAGTGGCTGGCCCCGGACGTCCGAGTCGTGGTCGTCCGGGGTTCCGGTCGAGCGTTCTCCGCCGGGCTCGACCGCAGGATGTTCAGTGCGGAGGGGATTCCCGGCGAGGCCGGTTTCGTGGAGATCAGCACGTCGCCGCCGGGTGCCGGGGACGCGATCGTGGACCGCTTCCAGCAGGGCTTCACCTGGCTGCAGGCGCCCGGTCGGGTGACCGTGGCCGCCGTACAGGGGCACGCCATCGGTGCCGGCTTCCAACTGGCGCTCGCGTGCGATCTGCGGATCGCGGCGACGGACGCCCAGTTCACCATGGCCGAACCGACGCTGGGCCTGGTGCCCGATCTGACCGGCACCCTGACCCTGGTCCGGGCCGTCGGCTACGCGAAGGCGGTGGAGATCTGCCTGACCGGTCGGCGGATCCCGGCCGCCGAGGCGCTGCGCGTCGGGCTCGTCAACTCGGTCGTCGAGCCGGACCAGTTGGATTCCGCAGTGGACGAACTCGTCGCCGATCTGCTGAAGCCGCCTGCCGGCGCGACCAGGGAGACGTTGGCGCTGCTGGTCAGCGCGGCGGACAACCCGACGCTGGACGAACAACGGGCAGCCGAACGAGCGGCGCAGTTGCGCAGGCTCGCCGAGTTGCGTCAGTTGCTTGCGCCGTAAGCCTGCTCAGTTCAGGGCAGGCGCTCGTTCCGCCGCTTCAACGGTCATGTCGGCCGGCAACTGGTCCAACTGCCGGAGCGCGATCGCGGCGCCGAACAACACGATGGGGTAGATCAGGTAGCCGTAGCGGGTGGCCGGCGCCAGCAACAGGGCGCCGGTCAGCCCGACCGCGATCCGCACCGCCGCGCCGGTACTGGTGCGCGGCGGTCTGGCGACCAGCCAGATCGCCATGGCCAGACCAGCTGCGGCGAGCAGGGCGAGCGACACGTCGTGGCCCGCCGGGCCGAGTCGGGCGATCAGATTGCCGGGCAACGGACTCGCTGCAGGTGAGTGCGCCTTGCCGAGCCCGATGGGGAACCGGATCACGTGCTCCACGAAGCTGCCGGGGTCGACCAACAGCACCGGCACGTTCAGCACCGCACCGAGACCGAGCACGGTGACCGCGAACCGGCCGAACGCACGCCTGCCCAACATGGCCAGTACAGCGATGGCGATCACGATCAGCGCGGGGACCGCGGTGAGCTTCATGCTCACGGCAACGGTCAGCACAGCCGCGCACAGAGCAGGCCGCGCGCGGTACAGCAGGGCGAGCGCGAGCAGCAGCAGGGCGACGATCACCACGTCGTCACCGGACACCGCCACGATCAACGCGGTCATCGGGCTGGCGATCACGAGTTGCAGGGCCCGGACCGGCAGCCGCTGTGGTCCGGTCAGCCACAGCGCCGCTGCCACGGCGGCGATGGCGAAGACCGCGAACGCGATCCTGGCGTCGGTCAGCGGAGACACCCCGAACAGTGCCCTCGGCAGCCCGAAGACGGTCATCGCGGGGCCGTAGGGCGTGTAGTCGTTGACCATCGCAGGCCTGCCGAGCGTGGCCAGGTCGGTATACGGGGTGCCGTGCCGCAGCAGCAGTTGCGTCGACCGCTCGACCACCCACACCTCGGGCTGCTCGCTCCACGGCGCCCGGCGCACCCTGGTGATCACCAGCACACACAGCGGGATCACCATGCCGACCAGCGCGATCACGGCGATCGGCGCGCGCCGCGAGGTGAGCCACCGGTCCTCGGCAGTCGGGCCTGCCGCCACGCAGGCCGCCGACTGGACGAGACCGAACAGGTAGGCGGGCAGCGCGATCGCCGCCCACACGCGATAGTCGAAGAACGGTGCGACTGCGAGGGTCGTCAGGGCGAAGACGGTGCACACGAGATAGACAGCGACATCGAGGTAGCGCGCCCTGATGTCGGCAGGTGGGCACGCCGCGACCGAGCCCAGCATCGTGCCCCCTCCCGACCTCTGTTCGAGCCGTATGTCCGGACATACGGCTCGAACACAGGTCGCCGCCTGTTCCGGGCCTCCCACCCGGGCCTACGGCAGAAGATTACCTATCAGCCGAGAGCGGGTACGCGGGGCGTATAGCGGCTCATCAGGCCCGCGTTGGCCTCGTCACCGCCCGGCACGTTGGAACTGCGCCACAACGGCAGTGCCACTCCCTCCTTGGCGCTGACGTCGATCAGCCGGACCAGCACCAGGTTCCACAGGAACGCGTTGACCATGGTGGAGATCGGCGCGGCGACGGGGGCGTCCGGCGGGTACGTCGAGTCGCCGGGCGGCACGAGGGTGTCCAGCACGACGCTCGCCTGTTCG
>DASXYT010000334.1:0-5119 GCA_036502345.1 Pseudonocardiaceae bacterium
CTCGTCGTCGTTGATTCCACGCAGCAGCACCGTATTCACCTTGACCGGTGCCAACCCGGCATCCCGCGCCGCCGCCAGTCCGGCAAGCACATCGGCAAGTCGGTTCCGCCTGGTGATCTCCTGGAACCGATCCTGGCGCAACGTGTCCAGCGATACGTTCAGCCTGTTCAGCCCGGCCGAGGCCAGCCCTGCTGCCCTGCGTGCCAGGCCGATTCCGTTGGTGGTCATGGAGATTCGCGGTCGCGGCTCCAACTCGGCGGTGGCTGCGATCACCTTCTCCAACCCACGCCGCAGCAGCGGTTCGCCACCGGTGAACCGGACGTTCGTCACACCCAACTCGGTGACGGCGATGCGCAGGAGCCGAGCGAGTTCGTCGTCGCTGAGCAGTTCGTCGGTGGGCTGCCAGTCGAGTCCCTCGGCCGGCATGCAGTAGGTACAGCGCAGGTTGCACCGGTCGGTCAGCGATACCCGGAGGTCCCGCGCGACTCTGCCGAACTGGTCTGTCAGCAGCGGTGAGTCTGGTCGCGGGACAGTACTGTTCGCCGGTGTCGACCCGTGAACTGTCGGTAAGCCGAGCTCAACCACTGTCACGAGATCGAGGGTAATCGCCGTGACGTCCGGTGTTACCGATCGCGGTGGGCTGGGAAAACACCTGTCACGGGGCCTGCTCCGCGGGTGCGTCACGATCATCGAAACACTGCCGCATTCGCGGAGATGACTGCGCACAGTGCTCAGGACGGTGCACTCCGCACGGGTGGTGCTCCCACCTGGGGCTCCCGGCGACTACGCTGCTTCCATGGCGAAGCGAATCAGCCAATAAGCCTCTTAGTTGGTAAGATGGTGTCAGAGCTAAGAGAGCAGGTGGTCATGTCCAGTCCCGAGGAGTCCACGCCGCAGCGGGACGTCGTGATCGAGAGGTTCGCCACGCTCGGCCGGCAACTCAGCCAGGCCACCGTGCTGTACCACGAGCAGATCGCCGAGCACGTCGGCCTGTCCGCGACCGATCACAAGTGCCTCGACCTGGCGGTGCAGGCCGAACGGCCGCTCACCGCGGGCCAGATCGCCGAACTGTCCGGGTTGTCCACCGGAGCGGTGACCGGCGTGATCGACCGGCTGGAACGTGCCGGATTCGTGCGCCGCGTGCGCGACCCGCATGATCGCCGGAAGGTCCTCGTCGAGGTGTCCCGGGGCAGCTTGGCTCGGTACGGCAACGCATACGACGGGCTTTGGTCCGCATTGGACAGTGCGCTGACCGGCTACACCGACAACGAACTGACGGCGATCGAGCGCTTCGTCCTCACGATGGTGCAGACGCTCCAGGGCGAGGCCGAGAAGCTGGCCACCATGCGCGGCGCGACCCGCTAGAGATTCGTAACGGACGGTAGTCGACTGCCGTGCGCCAACTGTGGCGTGTCTGGTGGTTGTGAGGCCCTGCTGTGCTCTCACTCGGTCGGGTCAAGCGCGGTGTCCCGTTTGCGCGAATGGACGAAAACAAGTCGCACTACGATCCACTTACTTCGGTGCGTCCGGCGATGACATTTCCGCAGTAGCGGAGCTATGGTCCTGCTCGTGCCGCAATTTCGCTTCTCCGAAGCTGCCCGACTGTTGGGCGTGAGCGATGACACAGTGCGTCGTTGGGTGGATGCCGGCCTGTTGTCGGCCGGTGTGGACGCCGCCGGCAGGAAGGCAGTCGACGGTGCCGAACTCGCCCGTTTCGCCAAGGCGCAGGCAGTCGAGATCGTCGATCCGTCGGACGTCGGCAGGTCCGCTCGCAACCAGTTCGTCGGTTTGGTCACCGAAGTCGTGACCGACCGGGTGATGGCGCAGGTGGAGTTGCAGTCCGGTCCGCACCGAGTCGTGTCGCTGATGAGTTCGGAAGCCGTGCGGGAACTAGGACTCGTGCCCGGCGTGCTGGCGGTCGCCGTCGTCAAATCCACCCATGTAGTGGTGGAGATTCCAGGAGGACGCTCGTGAAGAAACTGGTTGTCGGCCTAGCCGCGGGTGCGCTGCTCCTAGCGGGATGCAGCAGCGGTGCGACGGCAGGCTCCGCGCCGCCCAGTTCGGCCGCCGGGGGACCGTCCTCATCGGCGGCCCCGGCGATCAAGGCCAGCGGACCGGTCGACGTGCTGTACGCGGGCTCGCTCGCCAACCTGATGGAGCACGACCTCGGGCCGGCGTTCAATTCGGCCACTGGTGGGACGTTCCAGGGCTTCGCGGCGGGCTCGACCGCGTTGGTGAGCGACATCAAGGGCAAGGTCAAGCAGGGCGACGTATTCATCAGCGCCTCCACCGACGCCAACACCGGTCTGATCGGCGCCAGGAACGGCAACTGGGAGACCTGGTACGCGACGTTCGCGACCGCCCCGCTGGTGATCGGCTACAACCCGAACAGCAAGTTCGCCGCTGACATCAAGAGCAAGCCGTGGCAGCAGGTCATCACCGAACCCGGCTTCAAGATGGGCAGCACCGACCCGAAGCTGGACCCGAAGGGCAAGCTGGCCGCGTCGGCGCTCAAGGCGGAGAAGATCCCGGCCAGCGCCGTGCAGGTCTTCCCGGAGGAGCAGTTGGTCGGCCGGTTGCAGGCAGGGCAGTTGGACGCCGGCTTCTTCTACTCCAGCGAGGCCACCGAGGTGAACGTCCCGACGGTCACCCTGGGCAGCCTCAGCCTGAAGGCCACCTACACGGCCACCGTGCTGAACAACGCCCCGAACAGCGCCAATGCCGACGCGTTCATCCAGTACCTGTTCAGCCCGGCCGGCATCGCGATCATGAAGAAGCACGGCCTGCAGTTGCAGCCGATCACCGTGACCGGTGACAAGACCGGGGTGCCCAGCGACCTGGACACCGTGCTCGGCGTCGGCTGACTCCAGTGGCACGACCAGTACCAGTTGGTAGGCGGAGCCCCGCACCGAACACGGTGCGGGGCACGCCGCTCTGCGGCGCCACGGCCGTGCCGCCCGATCGAACCAGGTCGCGCGGCAGTGCGACGGCTGCCGTGGTGCCCGGTGCCGCGCGGAGTTCGGCGCGGAGTCGGATGGCCGATCGAGCGGTTTCCCCCGATCAGGCGGCGGATGCCCTGCCGAACGGCGCCGGGTCGGTGTGCGGGGCTGTTGGCGTGGTTTCTGGTGCTGCGCTGGGCCGGGCATGGCTGTAGCGCGGTCGCGGCGGCCGGGAGTCGGACCGCTGCGCACGCCGTTGCCGTGGCTCGCGGCACTGCTGGTGCTGTACCTGGTGGTGCCGCTGGTCGCCTTCCTGCTCCGCATCCCGGGCACCGACCCGTCCACCATGTCCGCGCCGGGTGTCGGCGACGCGCTGTGGGTGTCGGTGATCACCGCGTGCATCTCCACCGCCGTGATCACCGTCCTCGGCGTGCCGCTCGGCTACCTGCTCGCGCACTCGAAGAGCCGGCTCAGCACGGTGCTCAGCGTGCTGGTGCAGCTCCCACTGGCGCTGCCCCCGCTGATCAGCGGCATCCTGCTGATCTACCTCGTCGGCCCGTACAGCCAGCTCGGCCAACTGTTCGACGGCAAGCTGACCGACGACCTGACCGGCATCGTGCTGGCCCAGACGTTCGTCGCCGCACCGTTCCTCGTGGTGTCGGCGCGGGCCGCCTTCGCCGCGGTCGATCCGGCACTGGAGGACGTGTCGGCCACGTTGGGCCACGGGCCGATGTCGCGTGCGGTCCGGGTCGCTCTCCCTGCCGCGTTCGGCGGCATCCGGGCCGGCATGCTGCTGGCCTGGCTGCGGGCCTTCGGTGAGTTCGGTGCCACCGTCGTCCTGGCGTATCACCCCTATTCGTTGCCGGTGTTCGTGTACGTGCAGTTCGGCAGTACCGGACTGGCCAGCACCACCATTCCCGTCGCCGTCACGCTCGGGGCCGCTCTCGTCGTGCTGCTGCTGGCCGACCGGTGGCCGGGGCGCCGCCGCAAGCACCGCCCCGTGCAGCTACCGGAACCCCGACCGCCGGCAGCGGCTGTCAGCCCACGGCTGGACTTCCAACTGCGGGCCACCCTCGGCGACTTCACCGTCGACGTGGCGCACTCCGGCACCGGCCGACACCTGGCCATCCTCGGGGCATCCGGTGCCGGCAAGTCCGCCACGCTGCGGATGCTGGCCGGGCTGCTCCGAGCCGAGTCCGGCTACGTGCAGCTGGACGGCCGCGACGTGCTCGGCCTGCCGGCCGAACGCCGAGGTGTCGGCTATCTGCCGCAGGACTCGACTCTCGTGCCGCACCTGCGGGTGTGGCAGCAGGTCACGTTCGGCGTCGGGGCGGACCCGGCGCTGGGTGCCTACTGGTTGCAGCGGCTGAAACTGGACGGCCTCGCCGACCGGTACCCGGACCAGATCTCCGGCGGCCAGGGCCGACGGGTGGCGATGGCCCGCGCACTGGTCCGCCAGCCCCAGTTGCTGCTCGCCGACGAGCCCTTCACCGGCCTGGACACCCCCGTCCGGGACGAGTTGCGCCGAGTGCTGCGGGCCATGCAGCGCGAGACCGCGCTGACCACCGTGCTGGTCACGCACGACCCGCAGGAAGCGGCCCTGCTGTCCGACGAGGTGCTGCTGTTCATGGACGGCCGCGTCCTGCAGGCGGGCCCGACCAGTCAGGTGCTCACACACCCCGAATCGCCGGCCGCCGCCAGCCTGCTGGGCATCCGTAACCTCGGCCCCGGCGTCATCGAGGAGCCCGGCGTGCTGCGGGCCGGCGGCCTGCGGGTGAATCTCGCGGAGCGCGGCGGCGCCGCCGGCACGCCGGTGACCTGGTGCGTACCGCCGGAACAGGTCAGTCTCACCGACCCGGACGGCCATCCCGGCATCGCGCTGGACGTCATCCACCTCGGACCTCTGGTAGAGGTGGTGGTGGAACTGGCCGGCGGCGGCGAGCTGACCGTCACCGCGCCGGCAGGTGAACCGGTGCCGGAGATCGGCGAACCGTGCCGGGTGTCACTGCCACCGGAGGCAGTCACCGTGTGGCCGACCGAGCAGTAGCCCGCAATCATGGGGCGTGGTCGGACGCGTGGCCACCACGTGGCCCCATGTGTCCTCGGTGCGGCGGACGCGACCGCACCAGAGCCAACCGCAGCAGACTCAGACACAGTGCAGCCGGCCAAGGGGTCGGTGG
>DASXYT010000335.1:0-51396 GCA_036502345.1 Pseudonocardiaceae bacterium
CCCCCGACCCGTACGGGTCGGGGGCACGGCGGTCAACAGAGGGTCGTACCGACTAGCCAGGACTCAGAACGCGCCGAGTCCGTTCGGCGTACCAAGACCGGTCGGGCCGTCGTAGCCGACACCGGCGGTGCAGATCTTGGAACTGATGGTCGGGAAGCTGGAGCAACGCAGCGACTCCTGGTTGGTACCCGACGTGATGTCACGGAAGTTGGTCGAAGCGCTGGAGTACAGCGTGTTCGGACCGTTGAGCGTGGCGGCCACGCCACCACGGGCGAACAGGCCACCGATGAACGGAGCGGACGCGCTGGTGCCACCCACGACGACGAAGCCGTCAGGAGCGCCACTGAACGGAGCGTCGTCGTCGAACACGGCCAGGCCGGTGTTCGGGTCGGCGTCCGCCGACACGTCAGCGGCCGCACGGTGGTTGGCACACAGCGAGGTCACTGCCGCGGGCTGGCCGGTAGCACCGGTGAACCGGGTCTCACAGCCACTGCCGCCACCACTCCACGCGGTCTCGGTGGTCGCACCGAGCGTGGTGCCGCCGACGGCGATGACCGTGGGCAGGTCGGACGGCCAGTCCTGGTGGGTGCCGCCGTTGAAGCCTGCGTCACCGGTCGAGACCGTGATGGCCACGCCAGGCTTGTTGAAGTCGGCCAGGTCGACACCGCTGGTGTTGGCCGTGGTCTCGGAGTAGCCGTAGCTGATGCTGATCGCCTTGGCACCCGCGGCAGCGGCGGTGGCCACAGCCTGGGAGAACTCAGTGGTGGACGTGGCGCTGTCGCTGAAGCCCGCCGCGACGGGGATGGAGATCTCCAGCAGGTGGCAACTGCCACACGCCGCGGACGCCATGTCCATGTCCAGCGACGTCTCCAGGGCGATCTCTTCTTCCTCCTGCTTGCCGGCCCGGGTGGTCTGCGGCGCGGGCTGCGCGCCACCGTTGAAGTTCTCCAGCTTCAGGCAGCCACTGGCAGTGGTGCAGGCAGCCAGGCCGAAGGTCGACCGGTAGGTGGCCAGGTCGGACGCGAGGGTGGCGTCCACACCAGCGTCGATGATCGCGATGGTGCTGGTGCTCGTGGACGTGGCCGGCAGGTGGTAGGCGGCGGCCAGGTCAGCGGGACCCTTGCCGGCGGGCAGGGCGGTGACCAGCGGCTTCGACGAGCCGGGAGCCACGGTGACGACCTCGGAAAGGCAGGTGCCACAGGTCGGGTGCACGCCGTGGTCACGCAGCAGCGTGCCGCTGTTGACCTCCTGCCGAATCTGGGTGGCCTGCGCTGCCGCGCTGGGGGTCACGACGGCGGGGCCCGCCATCTGCGGCTGTGCGACCGCGACGGCGGGTAAGACGAGGGCGCCGGCAGCCAGGGCCGTGATGACCGCCCTCACTGACCACCGGGCAGCCGCCCGTTTCGATGCGAACACTGTTCCTCCATGGGGTGGGGAGTGCCAACCTCTCCGGCATCCGACTACGCAGGGGGATGAACGCCGGGAAGGCCTACCCGAAAAGTGTCAGCCATCCGTGACCGATGAACTACCCGCCGTAAGAGGGCATTCAGCAAGATCTACATCACTGGTCAGTTACCCGACGTTCACTTAACCGCTCACCCCGGCCGGCAGAGCTAGCCTGGGGCTCGCTGGGGGTGGCACGCGGATGCGAGGAGGCATCGATGGCGGAGATCGTCGCGACGACGGGTGGCAAGGTGCGCGGAGTGCGGACCGACGGGGTCACCGCATTCCTCGGCATCCCCTACGCGGCACCGCCGATCGGAGCAGCGCTGTTCCAGGCGCCGTCGGCGCCGGTCGGCTGGGACGGAGTCCGGGACGCCGACAGGTTCGGCCCGACACCGCCGAAACCGGGCTACGAGCCGCCGTTCGACTCGATGCTGACCGACCCGATCATCGCAGGCGACGAGTTCCTCAACGTCAACGTCTGGACACCCGACCCCGGTGGTGCCGGCCTGCCGGTGATGGTGTGGATCTACGGCGGCGCGTTCCGCAACGGCGGCAACGCCGTGCCCACCTACAACGGCCACGCGTTCGCCAGGGACGGCGTGGTCCTGGTCAGCCTGAACTACCGGCTGGGCGTGCCCGGTTTCTGCGTGCTGCCCGACGCGCCTGCCAATCTCGGCCTGCGCGACCAACTCGCGGCGCTGGCCTGGGTGCAGGAGAACATCGCTGCCTTCGGTGGCGATCCGGGCAACGTGACCATCTTCGGCGAGTCGGCCGGTGCGATGAGCGTGACCACGCTGGTGGCGGTCGCGGCGGGCGGAGGGCTGTTCCGCAAGGCCATCGCGCAGAGCGGCGCAGGCCACTCCGTGGTCACGATGGACGACGCCCGGCTGGTCACGGCCGAGCTCGCCACCCGGCTCGGCGTCGACGCGACAGCCGCCGCGTTCGCCGATGTCGGTGTGCAGCGGTTGATCGACGCGCAGCGGTCGGTCGCCGCCGACGCGGCGGGCAACCCGGATCCGAACCGGTGGGGCAAGTCCGTTGTGGATGGTGGCATGGCGTTCATGCCGGTGGTGGACGATGAACTGGTCACCGAGCGGCCGATCGACGCCATCGCCGCCGGTGTCGGCCACGACGTGCCGATGATGGTCGGCACGACGACCGAGGAGTACCGCTTCTTCGTGGTGCCCACCGGCGTCACGGACGCGACCACGGACGAGCGGCTGCGTGGCCTGATCGCCCACCGGGGCTGGCCGACCCGGGCGGCGGACCTGTACTCGGCCAACCGGCCGGGCGCGACGCCGGGCGACGTCATGGCCGCCGTGATCACCGACCAGTACTTCTGGCTGCCCGCCGTCCGGCTCGCCGAGGCCCGCGCCACGGCGCCGACCCCCACGTTCACCTACGAGTTCACCTGGGGCACGGCGGTCAAGAACCTCGGTGCCTGCCACGCGCTGGAGATCGGGTTCGTGTTCGACAACCTCGCCGACCCGGGCACCGCCAAGATGGCCGGAGCGCAACCGCCGCAGGCGCTGGCCGACGACATGCACGCCAGGTGGATCGCGTTCGCGACCGGAGGCGACCCCGGCTGGGCCGCCTACGGCAGCGAGCGCACCGTGATGATGTTCGGCAGCCCGACGTCCGGCGTGGTGACCGACCCGAGGGCGGACGAGCGCGCCCTGTGGGACGGGATCGTCTGAAGATCCAGTTTCACCGTGTTTCACCGGTGGCCGTGCCCTCCCGGCACGGTCACCAGCACATTGCCCGCCACACCGGTTCGTCGCCGCCTCGGCCGGTCGACAGCGAAACCGCCGCGCACCTACCGTCCTGTCGCGTAATCGAAGCGCTTCAACAAGGAGCGACAGGATGCGGAGCAGACTTCTCGGTGCGCTAGCGGCGGTCGTGTCGGTCGGTCTCGTCACCGCGCTCGCGGTGGCAGGCCCGGCGACGACCCCGGCCGGCGCGGCCACGACGGCGGGTGCCTACACGTGGAAGAACGTCGCGATCGGCGGCGGCGGCTTCATTCCCGGCATCATCTTCAACCAGACCCAACCCAACCTGGTCTTCGCGCGGACCGACATCGGCGGCGCCTATCGGTGGAACCAGACCACCAGCAGTTGGACTCCGTTGCTGGACTGGGTCGGCCAGAGCAACTGGGGCTACAACGGGGTGGTCAGCCTGGCCACCGACCCGATCAACACCAACAAGCTGTTCGCGGCCGTCGGCATGTACACCAACAGTTTCGACCCCAACGACGGCGCCATCCTGCGATCGGCCGACCAGGGCGCCACCTGGCAGACCACCAAGCTGCCGTTCAAGCTGGGCGGCAACATGCCGGGCCGCGGCATGGGCGAGCGGTTGGCCATCGACCCGAACGACGACAACGTCCTGTATCTCGGCGCGCCCAGCGGCAACGGCCTGTGGCGCAGCACGGACAGCGGTGTCACGTGGTCGAAGGTGACCAGTTTTCCCAATGTCGGCGACTACGTACAGGACCCGACCGACACCAGCGGCCTGGCCAGTGACAACCAGGGCGTCACGTGGGTGGCGTTCGACCAGGGCACCGGAACGACGGGCAGCCCGACGAAGGGCATCTACGTCGGTGTCGCGGACCTACAGAATACGGTCTACCGGAGCACCGACGGTGGAGTCACGTGGCAGCGGATCGCAGGGCAGCCAACGGGTTTCATGGCCCACAAGGGTGTCATCGACCAGGTGAACGACGTGCTCTACATCGCCACCAGCGACAAGGGCGGCCCGTACGACGGCTCATCCGGGGACGTCTGGAAGTACGCGATCAAGACCGGTGTGTGGACGCAGATCAGCCCGCATCCGTCGTCGGACACCGCCAACGACTACTACGGCTACAGCGGTCTGGCGCTGGATCCGGAGCATCCGGGGACGGTGATGGTCACCGGGTACAGCTCGTGGTGGCCGGACACGTTCATCTTCCGCAGCACGGACAGCGGCGCCACCTGGAAGCAGCTCTGGAACTTCACCAGCTATCCCAACCGCAGCTTGAGCTACACCCTGGACACCACGTCCGAGCCGTGGCTGAACTTCGGCAACACCGCCCCGGTGGCACCGGTCGCCAGCCCGGAGTTGGGCTGGATGACCGAGGCGCTGGCGATCGACCCGTTCAACTCCAACCGGATGTTCTACGGCACCGGCGCGACCCTGTACGGCACCACGAACCTGACCAACTGGGACGCAGGCGGCACCATCACCATCAAACCGTTCGTCAGCGGACTGGAGGAGACCGCGGTCAACGCGCTGATCAGTCCGCCGGTCGGGGCGCCGCTGCTGTCCGCGCTCGGCGACATCGGCGGCTTCACCCACACCAACATCAACGCGGTGCCGTCGGAGATGTACACCTCACCGAACCTGAGCAGCGGGGACAGCCTGGACTACGCGGAGCTGACCCCGGCCGACATCGTGCGGACCGGTGAGATCGACAAGTCGGCCAACCCGAACGTGAACCGGATCGGGTTCTCCACCGACGGCGGCACCGACTGGTTCCAGGGCCAGGAACCGCCCGGCGTGACCGGTGGCGGTTCCGCGGTGATCGCGGCCGACGGCAGTTCGACCGTGTGGAGCCCGGCAGGCACCGGGGTCTACTTCTCCACCAGTTTCGGCGGTTCGTGGACCGCGGCCACCGGCATCCCGCAGGGCGCCGTCGTGGCCTCCGACCGGGTGAACCCCAAGAAGTTCTACGGGTTCTCCGCCGGCAAGTTCTACGTCAGCACCAACAGCGGTGCGGCGTTCACCGCGACGGCGGCGACCGGGCTACCCACGTCCGGCTCGGTGTTCGTCAAGGCGGTCGCCGGGCACGAGGGTGACATCTGGCTGGCCGGCGGGTCCGGCGCGACGGCAGGCCTGTGGCACTCGACGGACAGCGGCGCCACGTTCACCAAGGTGTCCACTGTGGATTCGGCGCTGAACATCGGCTTCGGCAAGGCGGCACCCGGCCAGACCTATCCAGCGCTGTACGCCATCGCGACGGTGGCAGGCGTCGCCGGTGTGTTCCGGTCCGACGACGAGGGCGGCACGTGGGTCCGGATCAACGACGACCAGCACCAGTACGGCAACATCGGGCAGGCCATCACCGGTGATCCTCGGATCTACGGTCGGGTCTATCTGGGCACCAACGGCAGGGGCATCGTGTACGGCGACCTGACCGGCACGGTCACCACGCCGCCGCCCGCGACGACCACGACCGCAGCACCGCCGCCGGTCACCACGACGACGGCTGCTCCCCCGGTGACCACCACGGTCGCTCCCCCGGTCACCACGACCGCTCCGCCTGTGGCCGGCACCGGGTGTCACGTCACCTTCGAGAAGACGACCGAGTGGGCAGGTGGCCTGATCGCGAACCTCACGGTGAACAACACCGGCACCACGGTGGTGAACGGCTGGACCGTGAAGTTCACCTTCCCCGGCGATCAACAGGTGACCAGCGCGTGGAACGCGACGGTCACCCAGACCGGCAAGGCGGTGACGGCTGTCGATGCGGGCTACAACGCGACGATCGCACCCGGCGGCAACACGTCGTTCGGCTTCCAGGGCACCTGGACCAGCAACGACACGGCACCGTCGGCGTTCTCGGTGAACGGCACCACGTGTAGTTGATGATGGATGGGTGACTGACGACGAGGAGGAGGAACTGACAGGCGGGAACGTGGCCGGCCGGGTGGTGCGTATCGGATCGACGGTGCGCAAGCCGGCCGGCCCGTCCGCTGATGCTGTCGAGGCACTGCTGATCCACCTGCACGACGTCGGATTCACCGGTGCGCCAAGGACATTCGGCCGGGACGAGCAGGGCAGGCAGGTGCTGGAGTACGTGCCCGGTGCGCTCGCCGACACCGTGTCGCCGATGAGGCCCGCCGACGTGGCCAGGGTGGGTGGGCTGATCAGGGACTGCCACGACGCGCTCGCCGGGTTCCGGCCGCCCGCCGACGCTGTGTGGCGGGTGGTGATCCCGCCGGACCGCGAGGACATGATCTGCCACCACGACCTGGCGCCGTGGAACCTGGTGCTCAGCGAGGACCGGTGGGTGTTCATCGACTGGGACGGCGCCGGACCGGGTTCCCGGCTGTGGGATCTCGGCTACGCGGCGCACGGCTTCGTGCCGCTGCTGCCGGGCGGCGACCCGGCGGTGGACGCGCCACGGCTGCGGGCCTTCGCCGACGGCTACGGCCTGGACGAACCACAGCGCAGGGCGCTACCCGCGCTGATCGGCGCGCACACCAGGGGCATGTTCGACCTGTTGCGCGGCGCCGCGCTGACCGGTGAGCAGCCGTGGGCCCGGCTGTACGCGGAAGGCCACGCCGACCACTGGGGACCGGCAGCCGACTACGTCGAACGCAACGAGCCGGTCTGGTCGGCCGCCCTGCTCAGTGGCCGCAGGTCGATCGGCTGGCCGTCGGACGGGAACGGCAGCGACGTGAAGTCCAACGGCGTCACGTAGGCCGGGTCCACCTGCCAGTCGAAGCGGAGCAGCAACTGGTGGATCACGGCCTTGACCTCGGCGGTCGAGAAGTACATGCCGATGCACTTGTGGGCGCCGCCGCCGAAGGGCTCCCAGGCGTAGCGGTGCACCTTGTCCTCGCGGCGGTCGTCGGCGAACCGGCCGGGGTCGAACCGCTCGGGATCGGGCCACAGTTCGGGCATGTGATGGGTGAAGTGCGGCGTGACCGAGATCAGCGAGCCCGCCGGCAGGAAGTGGTCGAGCACCTCGGTGTCGGCGACGGTGCCCCTGGCCAGGCTCGGCACCGGTGTGACCAGCCGTTGGCACTCCTTGATCACCAGATCGAGAGAGCGCAGTTCACCTAGTTGGGCCAGGGTCGGCGCCGCCGTGCCCAGCCCGTGCGACTCTGCCCTGCACCGCTCCCGCCACTCCGGGTACTGGCCGAGGTAGCCGAGCATGGTGGAGATCGTGATGGTGGACGTGTCGTGCGCCGCCATCAGCAGGAAGATCATGTGGTTGACGACGTCGGTGTCGGTGAACCGGCTGCCGTCCTCAGCCTCGATGTGGCACAGCACCGAGAACAGGTCGTCGTCCGAACCGGCCCGCCGGGCCGGCAGGTAGGCCCGCAGGAAGTCCTCCAGCAGCTTGCGGCCGACCAGCCCACGCCGCCACCGGCCGCCCGGCACCGGCAGCCGCACGAACGACGTACCGGCCTGCACGCACGCGATGAACGCCTTGTTCACCTCGGCCATCCGGGCCGGATCGGCACCCTCGGTGCCACCCATGAAGATGCCGGTCGCCAGGTCCAGGGTGAGCGACTTGACCGCCGGATAGGCGCGGAAGTCCGTGCTCGGCGTCCACGCGGCCAGCCCGGCGGCGATCGCCGGATGCAGCGCCTCGACGTAGCGGGCCAGCCGCTGCGACGTGAACGCCTCCTGCATGATGCGCCGGTGCCGGTGGTGCTCGTCGCCGTCCAGCAGCATCAGGCCGCGCTCGAAGAACGGGCCGATGAACGTGCTCCAGCCCGGTCCGTTGGCGAACGCCTTGTCCGCGTTGACCAGTGCCGCCGCGCACGCGTCCGGCCCGAGCAGGACCACGTTGCGCATGCCGAACGCGCCGAACCAGGACACCGGGCCGAGCTGCTCGTACCTCCTGCGCCACAACGCGAGCGGGCCACGGATGTACTGCCGGCCGTAGCCGAGCCCCGGCACGCCGAAGTTGCCGGAAACGGGACGCAGGCCGCTCTCCGGCGGCGCAGGGGCCAGTGCTCGGGTCATCGCGCGACCTCCTCGCAAAACGGGCAGTCAGGTTGCACGTTAGTGGTGTCCGGAAGGGGGTGCCGGGGAACTCTTAGACTGGTTACGGGAGAACGGCCCTGGAGGGTTGCGGTGACCGACACGGACGGCCTGATCGCGGGACGGTACCGCCTTGTCGAGAAGCTGGGCAGCGGCTCGATGGGCGAGGTCTGGCGGGCGCACGACGAGCGGCTGGACCGGACCGTGGCCGTCAAGCAACTGCTGACCGGTGCCGGCCTGACCGAGATCGCCGCCCGGCAGGGCAACGAGCGCGCCATGCGTGAGGCCAGGCTCACCGCCCGACTCCAGCACCCGCACGCGGTCGCCGTGCACGACGTCGTCGAGCACGACGGTCACCCGTGCCTGGTCATGGAGTACGTGCCGGCGCGTGGCCTGGCCGCTGTGCTGGCCGAGCGCGGCACCCTGCCGCCCGCCGAGGTGGCCAGGATCGGCGAGCAGGTCGCCGGCGCGCTGGCAGCCGCCCACCAGGCCGACATCGTGCACCGAGATGTCAAGCCGGACAACGTGTTGCTGGCCGACGACGGCGACGCGAAGATCACCGACTTCGGTATCTCCAGGGCGGTCGGCGACGGCTCGGTGACCGGGCCGGGCATCGTCGTGGGCACACCTGCGTACCTGGCGCCCGAGGTCGCGGCCGGTGCCGACGCCGACTTCGCGTCCGACGTGTTCTCGCTGGGCGCCACGCTGTACGCGGCCGTCGAGGGCGCCCCACCGTTCGGCTACAACGAGAACACCATCCTGCTGCTCCAGGCGGTCGCCGAAGGGCAGATCCCGGAGCCTCGGCTGGCGGGGCCGCTCGGTCCGGTGCTGCTGTGGCTGCTGCGCCGCGACCCGGCAACGCGACCGACCATGGCGCAGGCGGCCGACGCGCTGCGCGCTGTCGCCGACGGCAGGCCGGTGGTGCCACCGACCGCGACCATGGTGCTGCCCGAGGGTGTCGTCATCCGGCGGCGGAGCATGGTGGCCGCGTTGGGGGCGGTCGGGCTGGTCGCGGCCGGCGTGGTTGTCGGCGTGCTGATCGGCAACGGCGGCCAGCACGTCCAGGCCGGCGCGCCGCCGACCGCCCACACCAGGGGCATCCCGGCGCCGTCCACCACGAATGTCGGCTGCGTCGCCGACTACACGCTGGTCAACTCGTGGCCCGGCGGCTACCAGGCCGAGGTGACCGTGACCAACGCGGGCGGCGTCGCGCTGGACGGCTGGGCCGTGACGCTGGACCTGCCGAACGGGCAGACGATCACCGACCTGTGGAACGGCCGACTCTCCCAGCAGGGCACGTCCGCGACCGTGGCGAGCGAGACCTACAACGGGTCGATGTCCCAGGACGGTTCGACGACGTTCGGCTTCAACGGCGGCCTGACCGGCACGACACCCGCCACACCGGTCGTGCACTGCACCGGGCGTTAGTGAAGGCCGTTCCGCAGCGCGGTGATCCTGTTGACCGAGGCCTCGAACGCGGCCGGGCTGAGCTGGCCGGACTGGAACGCCGCGGCGAGGGCCGTTTCGACGTCGTCGCCCTGGGCCACGGTGCCGCCCGAGCACAGCAGCAGGTCCATGCCGGCCGCCGCGGCCGCGACGCCACGCTGCTTGTCGGTGCCGAACGCCTTCAACGCGCCGGCCTCCAGTGCGTCGGTGATGGTGACGCCCTTGAAGCCGAGCCGCCCGCGCAGTTCGCCCACCACGGCCGGGGACAGGCCCGCCGGGTGGCTGGCGTCCAGCGCCGGATAGGTCGCCCACGACAGCATGACCAGCTTGACGCCTGCCGAGATCGCCGCCGGATAGGGCAGTTCGTCGTCCGAGCGCAGTTCGGACAGTGACACGTCGAGGGTGACCGGACCCGCGTCGGTGTTCTCGGCGGCGGTCGCCGAGCCCAGTCCCGGGAAGTGCTTGACCGTGGCGGCGGGGCCGACCTGCTGCTGCGCCTTGACGAACGCGCTGCCCGCACTGGCCGCCGTTGCCGGGTTCATGCTGTAGGAACGCTGGAACTGGTCGTCGAAATCACCCGCCTGGCGGAACACGTCCAGCACCGGCGCGAGGTTCACGTTCATGCCGACACCGGCCAGGTTCTGGCCGGCACCGGTACCGGCCTGGCCGGCCGCCGTCACCGGGTCGGCAGCCGCACCGATCTCCTTCTCGGACATCGCGGGCGCACCGGGCAGGCGGCGGACCTGGCCGCCCTCCTGGTCGGTCATCAGCAGCAGCGGCGCCTTGACCGGGCTCTTCGCGTCGGCCGCGCGCAGTTGGGTGATCACCGAGCTGATCTGGGTCTCGCTGGAGATGTTGTCCCCGAAGAAGATGACGCCGGCGGCCTGGCCGGCCTCGATGCGCTGGATCAGGGACGCGGGCGGGGTGAGGCCGGTGTAGGAGTAGATGACCCGCTGGCCGGCCAGTTGCATCGGGTTCAGCGAGGTGATGCCCACCGTGACACCGAGGATCGGTGGATGGGCCAACGGCGGGTGGACCGGTGCCGCTGAACTGCCCAGCAGCGCAGGGGCCACCGTCAACACGGCAGCGGCCGTGGCTCCGGCCCAGCGAAGCCTGCGCGCTACGTTCGTCATGTCCTCGGGCCTCCTTCCCGCACGGTACCGCGATCGGCCGAGGCACCCACAACGGTGTAACACTTTGGCGTGAACCGGGCCAGAGCCGTTACTTTCCAACATTTCACACTATTGGCTTAGCATGATGCCGTGGACGGGATCGGGAACGCCGACCTGGCGGCAGCCAGGGACGTGGTGCTGGCCGCGGTACGCGGCGCACTCGGCAACGGTGGCCTGTCGCTGCGCCCCCCGGACGTGTACACCGACTGGCCGATGAGCCCGCTGTACACCCTGTTCGCCAAGCACCACGCGGGCCAGCGGTTCACGGCGCCGGAGCGGGACACCTGGCACGACGCCAGGGTCTGGCGGTCCAACCCGGCGTGGCTGGCCATGCACGGCCAGACCCGGGAACGGGCGCTGGTGTTCGTCGTCGTGGACGTGGTGGAGGGCATCGCCGGCAGTGTCACATGGCGCTCGCCCTATCTCGACGAGCACCGCATCCGGCTGGACCTGTTGACCGAACTGGCGGACGTGGACCGGCAGGCGTACGAGTTGGCCGAGCTGCGCCACCAACTCAGCACCGACACGACCGCGGACGGCCGGCACGACGTGGTGCTGGCGCGCAGCTGGGCCGCGCTGGTGGACCGGGTGGCATCACTGACGATCTACGCGGACCGCCTGCGGGCACTGGAAACCGTGCACGCACAACGGGCCGCGACCGAGCTGGCCGAGCGCGCCGAGGAGCAGGTGGCCAAGGTCGTCACCGGCTGGGCGAACGACGAGTTGGCCGCCGGCCAGGTGGTTGCCCTGGCCGGCGAGCTGCACAACGAAGCCCTCACCAACTCCGAGACGTCGCATAGGAATGCGACGTGATCGGCTCCGAATTCTCCGGCCGCTGGTAGACCGACTGCACCGCGACCCGGCCCGGGCCGACCAGCCGCAGCCACAGGCTGCGGTAGCTGTACCGGCGCCAGGAGAACAGCCCCTGCGAGTGCGGGTACTCCAGGTGCAGGTGCATGTTCACCGAGAGATCCCGGTACAGCAGGGCACTCGGCTGCACCAGCATGCTCTCGCCCCGCTGCAGATCACGCACGAACGTGTTGCCCGGCGAGTGCAGCAACAGCACCCCCGGTGCGTTCCGCGCGCCGAAGATGTCGCCGTACATTCCCATCGGGTAATGGGTTTCGCGTTCGTCGCCGGAGCCGGTGACGAACCAGACCGGCGAGCTCTCCCAGGTGTACTGCACGTTCCCGGTCGCTGCCAGGAACCTGTGCTCACGCACCCAGATCTGCTGCCCGTGCTCCAGCGGCAGCACGACGACATCGCCGGCATGGTTGTCGGACAACGCGATGTGGCCCGGTCCCCTGCCCTCCACCATGATCAGTGGCATGCCGGCCATCATCCGGTTCCAGCCGCCTGCCAGGCTCATGTTGGTCAGCTGGGCGTCCGGGTCCGTCCACAAGAGCGAGTGGTGGGAGAAATAGATGTAGTCGTCGCCGGTCAACGCGAAGTCCGCGACCGGCACGTAGCTGCCCTCGATCTGCAGCGTGGACTGGCCGAACTGGATCTTGGCCATGTCCTTGATGGCGGGCTGTTTCTGCCAGCCCGACTCGCTGACCGACGCCCGGATGTCCACCGGCGCGCCACAGCGCGGGCAGGAACGGGCGGTCGGGTCACTGTGCTGCCGGCAGTAGCGGCAGACGTAGGGGTTCGCTCCAGTCATCGAGGCCGCCTCACTCGGAGTGGTGGTGGACGTACATCGACTGGATGCCGACCCGGCCGGGGCCCGTCATCTCGGCCAGGTACATGCCGTGCCGCATCAGGCCGGTGCGCAGCTTCTGCTGGACGGCCTGCATCTGCACGGTGGAGTCCTTGTACAGGAAACCGCCCGGCTCGACCAGAATTTTTTCGCCGGGGCCCAGCATGCGCTCGAACACGTTTCCGTAGCCGTGCAACATGAGCAGCCCTGGCGTCGCCGCGGTGACGAACCGGTCCATGAACATGCCGCCACCCCCGTGCAGCACGTTGGCCAGTCCCTTGATCCGCACGAACGAGTAGTTGATGTTCGCGGACGCGACGAGGAACGCGTGTTCCCGGACGTCCAACTCCATCCCGGGGTGCAGCGGCAGCACCACGAGTTCACCCGGCGAGTCCCTGGAGAACGCGACCCGGCCCGGTCCCTGGGCCACGGTGACCACGAACGGCATGCCACCGAGCACGCGCTTGAAGCCGCCGCCGGTGTTCAGCGCCGAGATCGGGGTGTGCTCGTCCTTCCACAGCATCACGTGGTGCTCGAAGAACACCGCTTCTCCCTGACCGAGGTTGACCTCGGCGACCGGCACCAGTTCCCCCTCGACCTGGCACGTGCTGCCGCCGAACCTGAACTCGGTCATGTCCCGCAGCCGGGGCGCCTCCCGCCAGCCGGAGTCGGAGACCCGGTTGCGCTCGTCCAGCGGGGCACCGCAGGTCACACAGCTGGTGCCGCCAGGCGGGTTCTGGCCATGACACCATTGACACTCGATCCGATCCACAACGTTCTCCGTTCACCCCGGGGCCCCAACCGGCCCGATTGGATCACGTAGAAGCTAGCAGCGCGGACTCGCACTAGTGCGAACTTCGTCATACGTCGTGGGCGGCTTCGGTAAGGTCACAGCAAAACGGGCGGGCACGGAGGCAACGGTGGCACTCTTCAGTCGCGAATTCATCGCGGTTCCTGATGACCGAAAAGGACAACTGGTCTACAAGTGGCCAGACGTCAACATAAGGCGGTACACCCGAGCCATCGTCAACGCCGACGAGGTGGCGCTGTTCGTCAACACCGGCCAGGTCGTGCAGACCATGGGCCCCGGCCGGCACCAGATCGACGCCAACGAGCTGCCCGGCCTCGGCGCGCTCATCGACATGGCCACCGGGGGCAACGCCTACCGAGCAGAGCTGTACTTCGTCGGTAGCCGGGAGTTCACCGGTTTCACCTTCGGCGGCCGCATCGACGACGTGCAGGACCGGCAGACCGGCCTGATCGTCACCCTGCGGGTGTTCGGCGACTACGCGCTGCGTGTCGTCGACCCGATCCGGCTGATCACCAACCTGCTCTCCACGGTCGACGTCACCGACAACGACCGCGTGTCCAGCTGGGTGAGCGACCAGTTGCTGAAGGTGATGCGCGCCGACATCACCAACCAGATCGTGCGCAACAGCTGGCCGATCCTGGGGTTGTCGGCCTACACGCCGGAGATCGAGCTCACGGTGATCACCAAGGCCAACGAGCAGCTGGCCGGGTACGGCGTCGCGTTGACGCGGATGGGCAACTTCGACATCAATCTGTCCCCTGAGGACGCTGCCCAGCTCAAGACGCTGGCCAAGGACACCAGTTACTCCCGGCTGGCCGGCAGCTTCAACCAGTACGCGCAGGGCGAGATGGCGCTGGGCGCAGGCCAGGGCATGGCCAAGGGCGAGGGTGCCACCGGCGGTGCGTTCCTGGCCGCGGGCCTCGGCATGGGCAACGCCGCGGTGGCCCAGCCGGGCATCCCGGCCGCGCCGCCGCCCGCCGGTTTCGCAGGCGGTGGCCAGGGTGGCTACGCGGGTCCCCCGCCGGCCGGCGACCCCGCGGCACAACAGGCCCTGCCGCAGGGTGGTCAACAGCAGGGTGGCCAGCCCGCGCCGGCCGGCACCGCGTGCGCCGCCTGTCAGACGCCCAACCCGGACGGCGCGAAGTTCTGCATGAGCTGCGGCCAGCCGATGGCGCAGCCCAACGTGCACTGCACGGCCTGTGGCACCGAACTCCAGCCGGGAGCAAGGTTCTGCGGCAACTGCGGGACGGCCGCAGGCTGACGAGTCGCCTGCGCCCTCGCTCAGTTGTCGGCCAGCAGGCCTCTGCGTAACTGGGCGAGGGTGCGGGCGAGCAGCCGGGACACGTGCATCTGGGAGATGCCCAGCCGGCCCGCGATCTCGCTCTGCGTCATGTTGTGGAAGAACCGGAGCACGATCACCGTGCGCTCGCGCTCCGGCAGTCCGGCCAGCAGCGGCCGCAGCGCCATCCGGTTCTCCGCCTCGGCCAGCCCCTGGTCCTCGCCACCGAGCCGATCCACGATCGACGAGGTGCCGTCGTCGTGCGACGGTTCGTCCAGCGATGTGCCACGTTGCGCGCCGGCCACCAGCAGGCTCTCGATGACCTCCTGCTTCGGGATGCCCAGCCGCGCCGCCAGCTCACTCGGTGTCGGCGACCGGCCCAACTCGGCGGTCAGGTCGGCCGCGGCGGTCGCGATCGACGCGTGCCGCTCCTTCAGCGGGCGCGGCACGTGCACCAACCACGACGAGTCCCGGAAATGCCTGCGCACCTCGCCGACCATGGTGGGCACGGCGAAGGACATGAAGTCGGCGCCACGCTCCGGGTCGAACCTGTCGATGGCGTGCATCAGCCCGACAGCGGCCACCTGGGCCAGATCCTGGTGTGGCACACCGCGGTTGCGGTAGCGGCGCGCGATGTTCTCGGCCACCGGCAGGTGCTCGGTGACCAGCCGTTCGCGTAGTTCGATCCGACGCGGGTCGTCCTCGGCGAGCGCGTGCAGTTCCACGAACAGTGGAGCGAGATGGTCGTAGCCGCCGCGGGAATCGGATCTGGCGGGTTCGCGGCGCTGCTCCGCCGTCACGCCCCGACGACTTTCCGCTTGACCAGTTCGATCCAGGTCAGGTCGGTGTCGCCGTCGTGATCGACGTCGCACCGTGCGTCGTCGGTGAGGGTCACCAGCACCTGCCACGGGAACCCGTCCATCGGCGGCAGACCGCCGTTGCGGCTGGGTACCGAGCAGTGGACCCTGATCTCTTCCTCGGCCAGGCTGAACCGGCAGCGCAGGATGGCGCCCGGAGTGGCCAGGGGCACCAGCATCGAGCACGCCTCGTCCACGGCCAGCCGGAGGTCGTCCACCTCGTCCAGCGTCATGTCCTGCTGCAGGGCCAGGTCGGCGGCCACGGCGCGCACCGTGGACAGGTACTCCGAACCGGCTGTCAACCTGATCTCGACGGCAGCCAACTCGTCCACATCCCCACCTGGTGTCCCGTGTTCCGGCACTACTCTGCCGACATCGTTCATCCGTGCACGTCCAGCACGTCGATCAGGCCCATCATCTCCACGACCCTGCGCACCGGCGGCTGCAGGTTCAGCACGCGGAACACGATGCCGAGCCGGTTCGCCTCCTGCACGCCGGCCAACAGCGCGCCGAGACCACTGGAGTTGAGGAACGGCACACCGGACAGGTCGACGTCGACCTGTCGTGGCGCGGTGCCACCTTCGCCGCCAACGGCGTTCACCACCGCATCCCGCAACTGAGCCGCGGTGTGCAGGTCGACGTCACCGGATGCGGACAGGACGACCACGTCGTTCTCCCGCGCCCAGTCGAGCTCGAGCATCGTTCCTCCAGGGTGGCATTCGGCACGCTCAGGTCGTGCACCCCGAGGATGCAGTACCCGATCCGATGCTTCGTCAACCACATACGAGTGCATGTGGCATCCACGCTGGCCAGCACCGTAGCCGACGCCGTCGAGGAGGCTGATCTGGGTCAGCCGCTCAACGAGCGGCCATCCGCCGTCAATGCAGCCCTGGTGGCGTCCTCAGGTGCCGTGGTCAGCGCCCCCGCACCTGAGAACTCCGCCCACACCGACTTGCCAGGACCGACACGGATGCTGCCCCACCTGGCACTGAGCGCGGCCACGATGAGTAGGCCGCGGTGGCGGGCCTCCTCGGGATCGGGATTGAGCGGGACGGGCAGGTCCGCGTTGTGGTCGACGACATCCACCCTGACCATGTCGTCGTGCATCGACAGCGCGAACTCGGCGACCCCGCCGCCGTGTTCCACGGCGTTGCCGACCAGTTCGGAGACGACGAGTTCGGCGATCTCCCTGGTCTGCTCCGGTACGTCCCACGCGCACATGGTGTCCGATGTGAAGCCACGGGCGGCAGGAACCGCCATCGTGCCGGCCGGCAGCGAAATGCGGACGGTCGTCACGATGGGGCTCCTCCCTGCGCCGTGCGCGGTGTCGTCGTCCGGCAACCACACGTTACGTCAAACGACGCAACCTCGGTTGGTACGGCTACGACGGTGGTTTCCCGTCCGACCCGGCGACAAACCTGTGGCTGGCACCCGGTGCGACACACTGCTAGTGCGAGCCGACCACCTGGTGCACCGAGGCCAGCCCTGCGGGGGCCGCTGCCAGTGCCCGCTGGATGGCTCCGATGAGGGCGAGCGCCGACTCCTCGGTGAGCTCGACGGCGACCCTGGCGGACGCACCCTGCGCCGGATTGATGAAGTCGACGTTCACCGTGTGCGCGTACTGCGCGTGCACCGGGTGGTCCACGTAGACGGTCGCGTTGCTCAGGCCGAACCAGCCGTCAGCGCCCTTGCCGCTGCCGTCGATGTCGACCTTCTCGGTCAGGTAGGTGCACATGGGACTCTCCTCGACGAAGCGGTGATCAGCCGGCCAGGTGGGTACCGAAGAACGTGAAGACCTTCGCCCAGCCGTCCACTGCTGACTCCGGCCGGTACGAGGGCCGGTCGGTGGCGAAGAACGCGTGACCGGCACCGTCATAGGTGTGGAACTCGTGCGGCTTGCCAAGCCGGGTCAGCTCGGCGTCCAGCTTCGCGGTCTCCTCGGGCGAGGGGTACGAGTCGTCGGCGCCGAACAGGCCCAGCAGCGGGCAGGACAGCTGGTCGGCCATGCCGAGCAGCGGCTTCATGGTGTAGCCGGCAGGCGGGTCGTTGACCACGAACGCGCCGTAGCAGTCGACGGCGGCATCGATCTGCAGCGCGCAGGCGGACAGGAACGTCTGCCGGCCGCCGGAGCAGTAGCCGATCACGCCGATCTTGCCGTTCGAACCGGCCAGGGTGTTCAGGTACTTCGCCCCGCCGTCCACGTCGCCGACCAGTCGCTCGTCCGGCACGCCACCGGCCGCCCGGCCCGCCGCGGCCGCGTCGTCCGGGCTGGCGCCCGGGGCCTCCCGGTAGTACAGGTTCGGGCAGATGGCCGCGTAGCCGGCAGCCGCGAACTTGACCACGACCTCCTTGCTCCAGGTGTCGTAGCCGGGCATGTGGTGGATCACCACGACGCCGCCACGCGGCGCGTCCGAGGTGGGACGCGCGAGGTAGGCCTCGATCTCGTCACCGCCGTGTCCGGTGATGGTGACGGTCTGCGCCTGGATCGCGTCGTCGGTCATGCGTTCTCCCTAGTCTTGTTCATCGTGGTTTCCTGCTCGGTGTGGAAGTAGCGGCCGCCACGCAGCGCCGACGCGATGGCGGCGACCAGTGCCATCAGGGCCGCGGCGCCGAACACGATCACCAGCCCGTGGTGGAACGGCGCCGAGATCAACCTCGGGAAGAACTGGTTGCCGGTCAGCACGGCGGCGTGCTGGGCGGAGATCGAGTGCAGCACCCCGTTGCTGGCGAGCAGGTGGCCGATCGGGTTGTTGCCGAGGAACGCGGCGAACAGCGTGCTCACCGGTGGCAGGTGCGCCAGGTTGGCCGCCGCCGACGCGGGCACCCCCTGCGCGGTCAGGCCCGACGAGAGCGTCTGCGGCAGCGTGCTGGCCAGCCCGGCGATCATCAGCGAGAAGAACACGCCGATGGACAGCGCGGTGCCCGAGTTCTGGAACGTCGAGCGCATGCCCGAAGCGACACCGCGCTGATCAACCGGCACGCTGCTCATGATGGCCGACGTGTTCGGGGCCGAGAACATGCCCTGGCCGATTCCGCTGAGCACCAGTAACGCGGCGAACGCGGGGTAGCTGAAGTCCACCGGCAGCGCCAGCAGACCGATGAACGACGCGACGAGCAGCAGCAGACCGCCGGTGGAGAACAGCCGGGCGCCGAACCGGTCGGACAGGTAGCCCGACAGCGGGCCTGCCAACAGGAAGCCGACGGTGAGCGGCAACATGTAGATACCGGCCCACAGCGGGGTGTCCGCATAGGCGTAGCCGCGTAACGGCAGCCAGATGCCCTGTAGCCAGATGATCAGCATGAACTGCAGGCCGCCACGGGAGATCGCGATCAGCAGGGCGGCCAGGTTGCCGGCCGCGAACGCCCTGATCTTGAACAGCCCGAGCCGGAACATCGGTTCGGCCACCCTGGTCTCCGTGATGCAGAACACCACCAGCAGCAGGATGCCGCCGCCGAGACCGCCCAGCACCACCGGATTGCGCCAGCCGGTCGCGTCACCGCCGTAGGGCTGGATGCCGTAGGTGATCGCGGCGAGCAGCACGCCCGCGCCCGCGGTGAACGTCACGTTGCCGATCCAGTCGATCTTCGCCTTGCGTGGCTGCCTGGTCTCGCGCAGCTTGCGGTAGGACCAGATGGTCCCGAACACGCCGAACGGGACGTTGATCCAGAACACCGCGCGCCAGTCGATCTCGGCGAGCAGGCCACCGAGCAGCAGGCCGAGGAACTGTCCTGCCAGTGCGGTGATCTGGTTGACACCCAAGGCCATACCGCGTTGTTCGACCGGGAAGGCGTCGGTCAGGATGGCGGCCGAGTTGGCGGTCAGCATCGCACCGCCGAACGCCTGTGCGATCCGCCAGCCGATCAGCCACAGCGCTCCCGCCGAGCCGTGGAACGGATCCACCGACAGGAGTACCGAAGCGGCGCTGAAGATGACGAACCCGAGGTTGAACATCTTGACCCGGCCGTACATGTCGCCGAGCCTGCCGAGCACGACGACGAGCACTGCGGACACCAGCAGGTAGCCGAGGATCATCCACAGTAGATAGCCGATGTTGCCCGGTGCCAACGGATCCAGCCCGATACCCCGGAAGATCGCGGGCAGCGAGATGATCACGATGGAGCCGTCGACGGACGCCATCAGGACGCCGAGTGTGGTGTTGGACAAGGCGATCCACTTGTAGCGGTCGCCTGCGGGCGGGGTGTCGACGGGCGGGGGCGACGTGCCGGCCGCCGCGGTCACAGCTGGTCCGCCATGCGCTCCAGCAACGGGATGACAGTGATCAACTGACGCTGCTCCTCCTGGCTGAAGCCCTCGGTCAGGGCGGTCGCCATCCGTTGGGTGTTCAACGATCGCCGGTCCACCAGCAGGCGCCGGCCGTCGGCGTTGATCGACATCAGCACCTTGCGGCCGTCGGCCGGATCGGCGGCGCGGCCGACGAGGGCCTTCTGCTCCAGCACGGCGAGCGTGGCCCCCATTGCCTGCGGCCGGACGCGTTCGCTGTCCGCGAGGGCACCCGGCGTCGCCGGCCCGCCCCTGTCCAGCCGGGACAGTACGGCGATCTCGGAGAGAGTCAGCTCGCCGGGCGCGTGGCCCTGGCGGAGCCTGCGGACGAGCCGGCCGAGCGCCACCCGGAGGTCACAGCCGGCGCGCAGCAGATCGGGCTCGGTCAACCGGTCGTCGGGCACAGGTCATCAACCTAGCCTTATCAGTTGAGGTGTACAAATCGCTGGCGCGATGTCCTGAACTGGCGATTTGTGGCGGTTCCAGCGGGCCTGTCGCCCGATCGGGCTGCCGCCGACAAGGGGGCTGGCGCACAGGGGTACACTCGTCATCGCCCGCTGGGGTCAGATGAGGCGTCCCGAAATGCACGGCTTGGCGAGGCGTGCATCCGGTCGAACGCCACTGGCCCGCTCGGGCGACCCGCTCAACCGGTTTCGTCGGCACACAGCACGCCACTCGTGGCGCACGCGTGTGCGAACACGTTTCGATACGCAGCGCTTTACCTGTGAACAAAATGGCAGCTGGACAACAGAAGTTCAACCAGACGACGGGGAGCCTACGAACGCGCTTCAACTCGGCGCGGCACATTCGTGGTCGACCTTCGTCACAACCTGCTCTGGGGAGTTCTCAGCGATGGACGTGCTTGTTCCGGACTGGTCGGACTGGACCGCGCTGAAGGTCTGCGAGGTACGGCCGTCGCTGGTCAGCTCCGCCCGTGTCGGGCAGCCGAGCGGCCTCATGCGCGGCGCAGGCTTCCATGCGGCACCGACCAGCGCGATCAGCGTGCTCGGTCCCCGCATCCAGCACGAGGAGCCGGAGCCGGAGACCACGTCGGTCGACTGACCGGCCGAGATCTCCAGCACCGACACCGGCGCTGCCCCGACTCAGGTGACTTTCGTCCCCGACTCAGGTGACTTTCGTCATCGGGGCAGTTTGACGACGCTCACAAAGAATTCGTCGATCCGCCCGATCACCTCGATGAACCGGTTGAAGTCCACCGGCTTGCTGACATACGCGTTGGCGTACAGCGAATAGCTCCGGAGAATGTCCTCCTCGGCCTCGGACGTGGTGAGCACCACAACCGGAATGGTGCGCAGGTCCGGGTCCGTCTTGATCTCCTTGAGCACCTCGCGCCCGTCCCGGCGCGGCAGGTTCAGGTCCAGCAGGATCAGGCCCGGCCGAGGAGCGTGCTGGTACTCCCCCTCCCTGTGCAGGAACTGCAGGGCCTGCTCGCCGTCGGTCGCCACGTGCAGCTCGTTGTGGATCTTGTGCTGGGCGAACGCCTCCCTGGTCATCAGGATGTCGCCCTGGTCGTCCTCGACCAGCAGCACGTCGATCACGGTCCCCTGCCTCGGGGGCAGCTCAGTCATCATCATCATGGCCGTCCTCGTTGTTCTGTTCGTGCTGCGGCGTGCTCTGGGCTGGCAGTGTGAAGCAGAACCTGGTGCCTGTCTGGACGGTGGTGTCCAACCAGATGGTGCCCCCGTGGTATTCGATGATCTTCCTGCACATGGCGAGACCGATACCGGTACCCGGGTAGACCTCTTTGCCGTGCAACCGTTGGAAGATCACGAAAATGCGCTCTGCGTACTCGGGCGCGATCCCGATGCCGTTGTCGGCCACCGAGAACAGCCACATGTCGTCGTCGGTGCGCTGTGCTGTCACCGAGACGTGTGGCGGCTGGTCACCGTGGAACTTCAGCGCGTTGGCCAGCAGGTTCTGGAACACCATGGTGAGCAGCGGCGCCTCGGCCATCACGACCGGCAGCGCGCCCGCCGTGATGGTGGCGTCGGACTGCTCGATGGCCGAGGCCAGGTTGACCTTGGCGTCGGCCAACAGTGCCTCGCAGGAGGTCGGCAGCCGGTCCCGGACCACCCGGCCCACCCTGCTGAACGCGAGCAGGTCGTTGATCAGCACCTGCATCCGCTTCGCGCCGTCCACCGCGAACTCGATGTACTGGTCGGCCCGCTCGTCCAACTGGCCCGCGTACCGCTGCTGCAGCAGTTGGCAGAAACTGGCCACCTTGCGCAGCGGCTCCTGCAGGTCGTGCGATGCCACGTAGGCGAACTGCTCCAGTTCGGCGTTGGACCGCTGCAGGTCCTGTGTCCGAACGTCCAGTGTGGCGTGGGCGGCACGCACCGCGGACAGCTCGTGCAGGATCCGCTCCCGCATCCGGTCCACGTCCAGCGCCAGTTCCCTGACCTCACGTGGCCCGCTCTGGCCGACCTCGTGCTCGAAGTTGCCATCCGACACCAGCCGTGCCTCGCCGGCCAGCCGGGTGAGCGGCCGGATCGCCGCCACCCGCAGGCCGGACGCGAGCACGAACACGATCAGTACCAGCGCGACGGCGATCGCGATACCGATCACGAGCAGCGCGGTCGACGCGCTGCTCAGCGAAGCCACGGCGGTCAGTCGAACCGCCTGCAGGTGGTCCTGGAGGTCGGCCACCGCCGCCCGCACACTGTCGAACGCGGTCTTGCCAGCGGCCAGGTTCGACGTGACGTCCGGCTGGCCGCTGGACCTGACCTTGGCGATCGTCGGCTGCGCATACCTGGCCCGCCAGTTGTCGGTCCGCTGCAGCACCGTGATCAGGTCGGGCCGGACTTCCGACTGCTGGCTGACCAAGGCCCGTAGCTTGGCCACCGCGTCGTTCTCGGTGGCGATGCCGTCGGTGTAGGGCGAGAGGAAGTCCTGCTGCGCGCTGAGCGCGTAGCCGCGCACGCCGGTCTCCTGGTCCACCAGCGCCGCGTCGATACGCAGTGCCTGCTGGATGGCCGGGTCGACGGTACGGATCACCCTGGCACGCGCGCTGGACAGGTTGTGCAGTGCGATCCCGCCCGCAACCCCGGCCGCCACCGCGACCAGCGCGATCACCAGGACCCCGACACCGATGATCCGGCTCAGCGGCCAGCGGTTCGCCGCGTCGGCCAACTCGGCCCGGTGCCGAGGTGTCACGTTGACGCGTCCGACGGGCCCCGTCGGCGCAGCCTCCTCGACAACCGGATCGGCCGTCGTGTCGGTCGCCGCGTCCGTCATGGTGTCGTCACTCATTGCGTGTCCACGGCGAAGCACCGAGGGCCAGCACGGCGAGGTCGTCGTCCAGATCGCCGCCGTTGAGCTCGCGCACCCGGTCGATCACCAGGTCCAGCAGCCGCTCGTCACGCGGAGAGCCTGCCGACGAGGCCGGTGTGATGTGCAGGAACGACGTGAGGATGTCGATCAGCCGCTCGATGCCGAGCCGCTCGCTCGTGTCGTTGACGCGGCCCTCGATCAGGCCGTCGGTGTACATCAGCACCGACCAGCGGTCGCCGAGCAGGACGTCGTTACCCGGCCAGTCCACCTCGTCACCGACACCCAGCGGCGGGCAGATCGGGGCGGTCAGCAACTCGACCTGGTCACCGGAGATGCGCAGGGGCGGCGGATGGCCGGCCAGGTGCACCCTGGCGTGCGTGCGGTCCGGCGCGATCGACACCATGCACAGGGTGGCGAACAGGGCGTCCTTGTGACGCTCGTGCTCGAACACCTGGCGCAGCGTCGGCAGGATCTCGCTCACCGGCCGCCCGGCCAGCACCATCGTGCGCCACGCCACGCGCAGGCACACGCCCAGTGCCGCCTCGTCCGGCCCGTGGCCGCAGACGTCGCCGACGACCGCGTGCACCCAGCCGTCCGCGCCCTGGACCACGTCGTAGAAGTCACCGCCGAGCAGCATCCGCTGTCGACCGGGCCGGTAGCGGGTGGCCACCGTCAGCCATGGGTCGGACACCAGCGGCGAAGGCAGCAGGCCGCGTTCCAGGCGGGTGTTCTCCTCGGCGTAGATCCGCGCCTGGTGCAGTTGGCGCTGGACCTCCTCGCTGCGGCGGCGTTCCACCGCGTACCGGATCACCCTGGCCAGCAGCCTGCCGTCCACCTGGCCTTTGACCAGGTAGTCCTGGGCGCCTGCCGCGACCGCCTCCTCGCCGCGGTGCTCGTCGGCCAGGCCGGTGAGCACGACGACGGCGACCTCGGGCACGTTCTCCTGCAGCCAGCGCAGCCCGGTCAGGCCGGTGGTGTCGGGCAGGCCGAGGTCCAGCAGCACGCAGGTGGCGTTGGCCAGCATCGGCTTCGCCTCGCCGAGCGACCTGGCCCGCCACATGGTCACCGGCGCCGCGGCGTCCCGCAGCAGTTCGGTGACCAGCACGGCGTCACCGTCGTCGTCCTCGATCAGCAGCACGGGTGTGCCGCCGGGGCCGCCGATGACCGGCGAAACCTCGTGCGCGACATCCTGAGCTGTCATCTCGCCCTGCTCATGTTCGTGTCCACGGGTGTTGGCCCGGGAACGCTCGAATCGGTTGAGCAAAGATAGCGGTCTGCCGAACGACCGAGTGGCGCGGCGGCGGGGAACCTCACCCGCGCCTGGTGTGGACGTCATGAGCCGAACCTGTCCGGCTTGGCGGCCGACCAGTCGTCCAGCCAGTCCTCGGGCGGATCGGCCAGGAGTTGGCCGGAATCCAGCCATGGATAGAGCTCGGCGTAGGAGCGTACCTCGTTCGGCCCGGTGCGGCGGCGCAGCATGTACGGCCGCAGCGCGGCGGGATCGGAAACGCCCATGGCGGCCATGATCTGCATCGCACTCCGCACCGTCGATCGCTGAAAGCGGTGTACGCGTTCGGATTTGTCCACTACATCCAATGCCCTGGCCCGGCGGGGATCCTGGGTGGCGACCCCGACCGGGCATCTGTTGGTGTGGCAGCGTTGCGCCTGGATGCAACCCACGGCGAACATCATCGCGCGCGCCGCGTTCGTGTAGTCAGCGCCCTGGATCAGCCGCTTGACGATGTCCGCGCCGGTCGCGACCTTGCCACTGGCGCCGATCCGGATCCGGTCCCGCAGGCCGGTGCCGACCAACGCATTGTGCACCGTCATCAGCCCCTCGGTCAGCGGCATGCCGATGTGGTCGGCGAACTCCAGTGGGGCGGCCCCGGTGCCGCCCTCCGCGCCGTCCACGATGATGAAGTCCGGTGTGATGTCCTCGGCGATCATCGCCTTGCAGACAGCCAGGAACTGCTGGCGGGAACCGACACACAGTTTGAAGCCGGCGGGTTTGCCGCCGGCCAGTTCCCGCATCCGCCCGATGAACAGGACGAGTTCCCTCGGTGTGCGGAACACCCGGTGGTAGGGCGGCGACGTCACCGTCAGGCCGACCCGCACGTCCCGCACCCTGGCGATCTCCTCGGTCACCTTGCTGCCCGGCAGCACCCCGCCGATGCCGGGTTTCGCGCCCTGGGACAGTTTCAGCGAAACGCACCTCACGTTGTGGATGCCCGCCTTCGCCTGGAACTCGGCCGGGTCGAAGTCGCCATCCTTGGTGCGGCAACCGAAGTAGCCGGTGCCGATCTCCCAGACGAGGTCCCCGCCGGACCGCAGGTGATACTCGGAAAGGCCGCCCTCGCCGGTGTCGTGCGCGAAGCCACCATGCAGCGCGCCGGTGTTCAGCGCCAGCACCGCGTTCGCGCTCAACGCGCCGAAACTCATCGCGGACACGTTCAGCAGCGCCATCTCGTACGGCTTCGTGCAGGCCGGACCGCCGACGCGCACCGTCGGCGGGTGGTAGGGCGTGATGGTGGGCGCCATCGAGTGCACGAAGAACTCGTACCCGTCCGCGTACACGTCCCGCTCGGTACCGAACGGCTCCTCGGCGGCCGTGCCCTTGGCCCGCTGGTAGACGATCGTGCGCACATCCCGGTCGTACGGCCTGCCGTCGAAGTTGCGCTCGACGAAGTACTGCTGAACCTCCGGTCGGATACTCTCCAACAGGAACCGGAAGTGGCCAAGGATCGGATAATTACGTAACACGGAGTGACGCCGCTGCAGGAGATCCGCGATCCCGACGGCGGCGATCTCCAGCAGCACAGCGGCCAGGATCCACCACCAGGGCGACACCACGACCGCCAAGCCAGCGGCAGCGAGCCCCGCAAGGCCGATCAGCCCGACGGTGCCAACTCTGATCATCATCGGACCCTAACTGCCGCTGTGCTGGGGCAAAGGTGTACCGGGGAGCGGAACAGTACGCGAAACCCAGCACACCACCAGTATCGACCACAGCACCGTGTTCGCATCGTGATCGCGCGGAGTGAACGCGCCGGTTTCAGCAGTGACTGTCGGGACGCACGGTTGGCAGCGCGCGCCGCAACGGGGCCGAGAACGGATTACCGTCCCCGACCCCGTCGACCCCCAGTCGGTCGAACCGCCCGCTCCGCGGCCGGCCAACCGGGTCACGCCCGCATGACCATCTCAGTCACCCTTGAAGGCGTCCTTGACCTTCTCGGCGGCCTGCTTCAGATTGCCCTTCGCCTGGTCGACCTTGCCCTCGGTCTCCAGCTCGCGGTCATCCGTGGCCCTGCCGACACCCTCCTTGGCCTTGCCTTTCAGCTCCTCGGCCTTGTTGTCGATCTTGTCGCCGGTACTCATCAGGACTCATCCCCTTCCGCGGCAGCTCGACAATGTCCGCTGCCCCCTGACTACCCACGCCCACCCGGCGGCAAACGGCTCTATGGTGGTTGTCGAGACAACCGCCACCAGAGGGCTTCATGGGACATGAGGGACCGTTCACCAGGACGATGAACGATCTGGTGGTCAAGGTCGCAGCCGAAGCGGACCTGGAACCCCTGGTCAAGGCTCTCGGTGACGCCGGTTACTACGCCGACTGGCTGGCCCGGCAGGACGAGGGCCGAGGCGAACTGCTCATCGCGTCCCTGCACGACCGCCCGGTCGGTGCCATCTATCTCTGGCTGGAGGACGCCGACGAACCGGAGATCCGTGCCCATTTACCCGGGGTGCCGCTGCTGCGCCACCTGCGAGTGCTGCGCCCCAGGCAACGACAACGCATCGGCACGAGGCTCATCAACGTTGCCGAGGATCGATTACGGGCGCTCGGATATACCCAGATTGCGCTAGCCGTGGACGTGACCAACGTCGACGCGGCGAGGCTCTACTACCGGCTCGGTTATCAGCAGTGGGCGTTCGGCGAAGTCGCCTGCAAGCCCCTAGCGACCACCAATGGCAGCCGCTCGACGGACATCTGTTCGGTGCTGGTCAAGTTGCTCGCCTGAACAGAAACATGCTTCGCGGCAGTGGTCAGGGCGAGAGTGAGAATCGCCGCGCTGACCCGATACTCGATGCTCACCCGAGGGTGGTCGCGCCAGGTCTTCAGGACGAATTCCGACCACAACATGCGGTCCGCACGCCACGCGGCCAGGTAGTCGACACAGAACGCGGGCGTGATCTCCTCGCAGCGCGCGAGAGCAGCGCTGAGCGCCAGCCCCATCCTCTTCCGCACCTCAGCTGTCTCTTGGAGGCTGTCCACCGAGCTGGCGATTTGTCGGATCAGAGTCCGCCGAGCGGCGAGGAATTCGGTCCAGTAGTCCTCAGATGCGCTTTGCTCCTTGTATTGCCCAATATCCAGCAATGCGTAGAGACCTTCGGCCAGGCAGTCGCCAAGCTCCTCCGATCGCGCCCGGTCAGTGCTGCGATAAGGGTCATACGGTGCCTGGACAGCTCTACCGACGACACCGTACTTCCTCGATCTACGCTCACCGACCAGGAAGAACCAGTCCTCGTTATAGATGTTCGGGAAGAACGAGCTCATCCTGGACACGGCGACGGCCATCGCGCCGCCCCCGATGAACGTTTCCTGCTGACGACCAACGGCTCGGTTCGCATGACACACGACGGAGTTGTCCGGAAATCCGGCTAGGCCGAGCCCTACTGCTGGAAACCGGCGCAGGAGGCCGGCGGCACTCCACAAATCGTCGGGCTCAGGCACATCGATGTCGTCGTCCAGGAACACGATCCGCTGCCAGCCGGCCAACAACGAGAAGACCAGTGCCAGGTTACGCTTGAAACTGAGGTCCGTATCGCGACCAAAATGCGTGTCGGCCAGCAACCTGTCAGTCCCGAACGACGGCAGCACCGCCTGTCCGACCTGATCGACGTCAATGGCCACCAGTTCGACGTTGTGCTGCACTGCAAGCAACTCCACGTCGACCACAGAAGCCTGCTTGCTGCACAACACCAGGAGTACACACCTGTGCCGACGGGCTAGCTGCACAGCCGCCGTCAGCAGCTCGGCCTGCCGCGAGGTCGGGACGATGATGGCGTCCACCGAGTCGGGAGTGACCGACTCGCGTTCGTACTGCACGAGCTGATCGCGGTGTGAACTGCGCTGGCGAGCAACCGGCTTCGTACTGCGCGGTAGCGACATGTTCCTGACTACTTCCAAAATCTAGGGCTCCAGCCATTCATGCAGTCGGCTGTCCGCCATGTTCCAATGCGGCGTCACAGTCACACCGTTCGCGATGATCACTTTGGTAAGTATACCAAATTCGGTCGCATCGCCGAAACGTTCCGTAACATACGACTCGTTCTCATCTCGCACCTGCGCGTCAGTGAGCGCTCGAACCGCACCGAACACTCCTCGACTATAACTACCATTGCAGATCGTTACTGTCCGATTTTGGTCGTACGGGCTTGGCGCACGAAAGAAATGCGCTATATCCTCGACCAAGGCCTTTGTTCCGTCGCTGTCGTGCAGCGTGGCGAGATACTCTTGCCGCATCCCACCCTCTACCACCTCGAATCCGCCAACCATCTCGTCATCGGCGCGGCGGAACTGTCGCACTGGTTGGTCGAACCGTTCCAGAACATCACGAGTAGCAATATTCCAGTCGATGCCGCCGAGCAGCACCAAGTGTGTCTGGTACTCGTCAGCAGTGAGTTCAGAAGCCGGCCGAAATGTTACCTCGCTTGTCGGATTTGCCGCCCTGATGTGACCGAACAGCTCGATCAGCGCATCGGGATCGGCATAGGTGTACAGCTGCGAATAGTCCGGATCGTTCGGATCCGCGTACTGCATTCTTCCGCTCAGGTAGCTCGGCAGTCTGGCGCACACGATGGTCACGTCCGCGCCGTCGGGAAAGTACCAGAGCCCCTTACTCATGCCCGTGCGGTGGGCTGGCGTGTCTGTCGAGGCAGCCGAGCCGGTGGACAGCTCCAGCAACTCGGTCAGCTCTCGCAGCAGGCCCTCTCGCCGCTCGCGCTCCTCGCCGCGCAACTGCACGATGCGGTACGGCTGTGTCTCCACAGATCGCTCGGTCGCGAAGAAGTCGGCATACAGGGCAAGCCGCTCAGTAGTGGGAAACTTGGGCTGTTCCAGCCGCTCCCAGGAAGATATGGACGGCCCGGACACCCCGAACGCCTTGGCGAGGTCAGCCTGCCTGATGGACCGACCGGGCCAGCAGTGCTGTCTGAGGTCACGCAGTCGGCGGGGCAGCGCCTCACGTGGATCAGCCAAGGATCGCAACCCCCTCGATCAAAGTTCCCCAAGTTCAGCTGAAGTTAACCGACCGGCCGGGCCATGGCTACTCCCGCCGTGTGCAGTCGGACGCTACCGCCTTGCAACTTGCAAATTTCGGCACCCGAGAACGTGACAACTTCCTACCAGGTAGTGCTTGCATGTGCCTATAGCTGTTAGCGTAAAACAAGTCGACTCAACTTCAGTGAAGTTTGCCATACTTCTGAAGCTCTGCGAAGGGGTGAGCACGATGAACAGCATCCCACGCTCCGGCATGACACCCCGCCCAACCTCGATCGACTCAGATCACGACGTCGAGTTGAGCCTCCCCGTCACGCCCCATCACCGATCCGTGCTGGCTGTCGACATCGAGGGGTCGACCACCAGAACCAACGTGGAGCGGGCCAAGGTCCGCCGGGTCATGTACGACCTACTCGAGGAGGCGCTGCAGTCGGCCGGGATCGGCGACCGCTGCCGCGACGAACTGATCGACAGGGGCGATGGCATCCTCGCCCTGATCCATCCGGTCTACCAGGCGCCGAAGACCCTCTTACTGGCCTCGGTCATGCCCACTTTGAGCCTCCTGCTCACCCATCACAACGCGAGACACCATGCGGACCCGCTACGGATGCGCGCCGTCATGCACGCGGGCGAGGTGCACTACGACGACCGCGGCTGCTTCGGCGAGGACGTCGACCTGTCCTTCCGTCTACTCAACGCCCCGGAGCTGAAGCGGCGGCTGGCCGGCATCGAGGGATCCCTCGTGCTGGTCGTGTCCGAGGCCATCTACACCTCAGTGGTCCGCCACGGCTACGAGGGCATCGACGATCAGGACTTCGAACCACTCGTGCACGTCGGGATGGCAGGCAGACGCCACCGAGGCTGGGTCAGCGTGCCCGAAGCGGCCATGATCCCCAGACAACGCATCCGACCGGTCACCGATCTGGACAGCAGGCGGTAACTACTCCGCCCACCGCTCGATCTGGCGCATCTTGTTCATCGCGTCGAGCGCGGCCACCTTGTAGGACTCGGCGAGTGTCGGGTAGTTGAACACCGCGTCCACCAGGTAGTCGATCGTGCCACCGCAGCCCATCACGGCCTGCCCGATGTGCACCAACTCGGTCGCGCCCGTGCCGAACACGTGGACGCCCAACAGTTTCTTCGTGTCCGGCGACACCAGCAGCTTCAACACGCCGTACGAGTCACCGATGATCTGGCCCCTGGCCAGCTCGCGGTAGCGGGAAATGCCTACTTCGAAGGGAATCCGCGCCTCGGTGAGCTGATCCTCGGTCTGACCGATGAAGCTGATCTCCGGGATCGTGTAGATGCCGATCGGCTGCTCCGTCGACATGGCCTGCACCGGCTCGCCGCACGCGTGGTACGCGGCCAGCCTGCCCTGCTCCATGGAGGTCGCCGCCAGCGCGGGGAATCCGATCACGTCGCCGACGGCGTAGATGTTCGGCTTCTCCGTGCGAAAATATTCGTCCACCTGGATCCGGCCGCGCTTGTCCGCCGCCAACCCGGCGTTCTCCAGGGTGAGGCTCGCGGTCATACCTTGGCGGCCCGCCGAGTACATGACGACCTCGGCCGGGATCTTCTTGCCGCTCTCCAGTACCGCGACCGCGCCCTGTGGGTGCCGCTGCACCGAATGGACAGTCTCCCGAAACCGGAACGTCACCGCGAGGTCACGCAGGTGATACTTCAGCGCCTCGACAACCTCGAGGTCACAGAAATCGAGCATACGGTCCCGGGACTCGACAACCGTGACCTTGCAACCGAGAGCGGCGAACATGGACGCGTACTCGATGCCGATCACGCCGGCTCCGACCACGATCATCGACTGCGGCACCCGGTCCAGGTGCAGGATGCCGTCCGAGTCGATGATGGTCTTCTCATCGAACTCCACAGTGGACGGACGAGCGGGCAGCGTGCCGGTGGCGATCACGATCTTGTCGGCCGTGACCTTGCTCTCCCGGCCGGTGCCGTCGAGCACCTCGATCGTGTGATCGTCGAGGAATCGGCCCATGCCGGGCAGGGTCGTCACGTGGTTGCGCGCCAGTTGGCTGCGGATCACCTCGACCTCGCGCCCGATCACGTGCTGGGTGCGGGACACCAGGTCGGCGACGGTGATGTCCTCCTTGACCCGGTAGCTCTGCCCGTACATCTCACGCTGGTTGAGACCGGTCAGGTAGAGCACCGACTCCCGCAGCGTCTTGGACGGAATGGTGCCGGTGTTGATGCACACCCCACCGATCATGTCGCGGCGTTCGACCACCGCGGCCCGCTTGCCCAACTTGGCCGTCGCTATCGCGGCCTTCTGTCCCCCGGGGCCGGACCCCAGCACCAGCACGTCGAAGTCGTACACGCGGTCAGTCTGCCAGTGAAGCAGTGCCATGCATACTGAGCCGACAACGAGGGAGGTTGGCGATGGCCATTGTTTCCCGCGGCTTCACCGGCCGCCGCCGGTCCGAGCGGGCTGACGTGCCGCCGGGGCAGTATCTGACGAAGGACTTTCCCGTGCTGTCCGCCGGTCCCACGCCGACCGTTCGCACCGAGAAGTGGCAGTTCACCATCACCAACGAGACCGGCCAGCGGTACGAGTGGGACTGGCGGGCGTTCCGCGCCTTGCCCACCGAGCGGTTCACCGTCGACCTGCACTGCGTGACCCGGTGGTCGAAGCTGGGCACCCACTGGGAGGGCGTGTCGCTGGACACGTTGTTCGAGCACGTGGACACCGTCGCCGACTACGCGCTGGTGCACTCGCACGGCGGCTACACCACGAACCTGCCACTGGTCGACCTGCTGGACTCGCAGGCCTGGGTGGCGTTCCGCTATGACGGCAAGGACCTGGTCGCCGAGCACGGCGGCCCCGCTCGCCTGCTGGTGCCACACCTCTACCTGTGGAAGAGCGCCAAGTGGGTCCGCGGCATCACCCTGAAGGTGCAGGACGAGCCGGGCTTCTGGGAACGCCTCGGCTATCACAGCTACGGAGACCCATGGCGCGAGCAGCGGTACTGGGGCGACTGACCTGGCGGGTGGCCACTGTGGCCGCGGTGCGCGACGAGACATCGACCGCGCGCACGCTGGTCCTGGACGTGCCCGGATGGCCGGGGCACCTTGCCGGGCAGCACGTGGACATCCGGCTGACCGCCGAGGACGGCTACACGGCGGTCCGCTCGTACTCGGTCGCGTCCTCCGGGGACGGCGATCAGCTCGAGGTGACCGTCGAGCAGGTCGAGGACGGCGAGGTGTCCTCGTACCTTGCCGTGGTGGCCGACGTCGGTGACCTGGTGGAGGTTCGCGGGCCGGTCGGCGGCTGGTTCGTGTGGCGGCCCGAGCAGACCGAACCAGTGCAACTGGTGGCTGGCGGCTCCGGCATCGTCCCGCTGATGGCGATGATCCGGGCGCGTGCCTCGGCAGGCCTGGGGGTGCCGTTCCGGTTGCTGTACTCGGTGCGCAGGCCGGATTCGATCATCTACCGGCGGGAACTGCTGGCCCCGGTCGGCGGCCTGGACGTCACCTACGCCTACACCCGCGAGGCGCCGGCCGACTCAAGACGAGCACCGGGCCGGATCGACGCAGCACTCGTGGCCGAAGCGGCGTGGCCCGCCGCAGTGGAACCGACCTGCTATGTCTGCGGCCCGACCGCGTTCGTGGAATCGGTGGCCGCCCTGCTCACTGACGCCGGCCACGACCCGGAGCGGATCCGCACCGAGCGGTTCGGCTGACTCAGTTCTCCGGGTTGCCCTGCTGCTCGGCCAGGAACCGCTCGAACTCGCTGCCCAACTCGTCCGCGGTCGGCATCCTGTCGATGCCGTCGGCCAGCAGGTTGCCCCGGTTGGCGCCCTCGGCGAACTGGTCGTACTGCTCCTCCAGCGCGCGCACCACCTCAGCGACCTCGTCCGAGCCGCTGACCTGCCGGTTCACCTCGGCGTCCGCCCGCTCCGCCGCTTCGCGCAGCGCCTTCTCGGGCAGCCGCAGACCGGTCACCTTGATGACCGCGGTGAGCAGGCTCATCGCGGCGCTCGGGTAGGCGGCCTGCGCCAGGTAGTGCGGCACGTGGGCCGCGAAGCCGAGCGCGTCCTCGCCTGCCTCACCCAGCCGCAGTTCCAGTAGCGCGCCGATGCTGCCGGGCACCTGGAGCCGGTTGAGCATCGGCTGGTGGTCGGCGACCAGTTCGGGGCGGGTGGCGTGGCCGGTGACGCCCATCGGGCGCGTGTGCGGCACACCCATCGGGATGCCGTGCATCCCTACCGTCATCCGCACACCCCACTTGGTGTTCAGCTCACGGACGGCCTTCGTGAACCGTTCCCACTCGTGATCCGGCTCGGGGCCGTTGAGCAGCAGGAACGGGGTGCCGTCGCTGTCGTGCAGCAGGTGCACGACGAGTTCGGGGGCCTGGTAGCTCTCCCAGTGGTCGGTCACGTAGACCATGTTCGGCCGCTTGGACCGGTAGTCGATCAGGCGGTCCACGTCGAACCGCGCGACCACACGGTGTTCCAGGCTGTTGAGCAGGTGTTCTGCAGTCAGGCGACCGGCCGACCCAGCATCCATGAAGCCGTCGAAGTAGTGCAACAGCACCGCTCCGTCCAACTCGGGCACGTCCGAGTCGACCTCGTACAGCTCCCGCGGGTCCAGCACCACAGCCTCCGCTCGCACCTTGTGCGCTTCCGTCTCTTCGGTCAACGCCCGACGGCCGAGAATCAATCCCACCCACCGTTTGAGCCGCATCTGACAAGTCTAGTTGGCCGGTGGTGACAACCAGGTTGGCCGAGGGGTCTGCCGGGTAACTGATCACCCTACGAAGCACCCCTCACCAGCCATCGGGAGTACCCAATGTTCGCGATCATCGCCGCTGTCCTCTTCGCGCTGGCTGTCATCTTCGACCTGGCCGGCTTCTCGCTGGGCGTGATCACCAGTGGAGTGCTGGTGGACGCGGGCTTACTCTGCGTCGCCCTGCACCTGGCGGGCGTCGCGACGGAGACCAGGTCGGTCAACTGGCGCCGGTCGGGACGTCGCCGCTGAGACCACCGCCGTCACCAGCGCGGCTGCGGCCATCGCAGCACCGACCAGCGTCGGTGCCGCGTAGCCGTGGCCTGCCGCGATCGCCCGACCGCCGAGGTATGCGCCGGTGGCGTTGCCGAGGTTGAACGCCGCGACGGCAGCGGAGGACGCCATCGTGTTCGAGCCGGTGGTGCCGGCCGTGGAGAGCACCCGACTGGTGAACGCAGGCACGGTCGCGAACCCGACTACGCCGAGGGCGAACAGGGTCACCGCGGCTGATGTGCGCCCGTGCGCTGTCCGGTCGAACAACACCAACAGCCCCGTGAGCACCACCAGTAACACGATGACAGTGGCCATCAGCCGCCAGTCGGCCGCCCGGGCACCCAGCACGTTGCCGATCACCAGTCCCGCCCCGAACAGCACCAACAGCCACGGCACGGCGGCCATCGAGTAGCCGGCGACCCCGGTCAGCAGTGGTGCGATGTAGGTGAACGGGGCGTAGACGGCACCGAAGCCCAGTGCCGTCATGGCCAGCGCCAGCCAGACCTGCCCGTGCCGGAAGGCGCCCAGTTCGGTCCACACCCCGGCGCCCGGCGGCACCGGCATCGACGGGACCAGCGTCGCGATGCCCACCATGCCCAGCACGCCGAGGAACGCGATAACGCCGAACGTGGACCGCCAGCCGAAGTGCTGACCGATGAACGTGCCCATCGGCACGCCGACCACGTTGGCGATGGTCAGCCCCGCCAGCATGCCGGCGATGGCCCTGGCCTGCCGTTCCTTGGCGACCAGGTTGGCCGCCACCACCGACGCGACACCGAGGAACGCGCCGTGGCACAGGGCGGCGACCACGCGGCCGGCCAGCAGGATGCCGTAGCCGGGCGCCACGGCGGACATCAGGTTGCCCACCACGAACAGCACCAACAGGCCGAGCAGGACGCCCTTGCGCGGCAGCCGGGCGATGCCGGCCGTGACCAGCGGCGCGCCGATGACCACCCCGAGCGCGTACCCGGACACCAGCAGGCCAGCTGTGGCGATGCCGACGTGGAAGTCGGTTGCGATCTCCGGCAGCAGGCCTGTGATGACGAACTCGGTGGTACCGATCGCGAAGGAGCAGATGGACAGCGCGATCAGCGCGAGTGGCATGCGGTGCTCCACCCACTGATTCGATCACGCGGACCTGACAGGCTCAGCGCAGCAGGTGCAGCGTGATGGTGAAGCAGGCGCCGCCCTCCGGTGCCGGGCCCGCCTGGATGGTGCCGCCCATCCTGGTCACCAGCCCGTGCGCGAGCGCCAGACCGACACCGGTGCCGACCGGCCGGTCGTGCTGGTACCTGCCGTGCAGCACGCCGCGCTGGAACGCCACCCGGTAGTCGGCATCGGCGAGGCCGGGGCCGCCGTCCCGGACACTCAACATCGCCAGGCCGGGCACGACGTCCAGGGACAGCACGATCGGCCTGCCTGCCGATGTGATCCGTAGGGCGTTCTCGGTCAGTCCGTCGACGACCTGACGCAGCCGCCGAGGATCGGCCCGCACCACAACGGGATGCCGAGGCGCGGCCACCCGGTAGGGCACGTCCCGCGCAGCGCATCTCGCATGCCAGACCTCGGCCGTGGCCAGCACCAACGCGGTGAGGTCGACGTCGACCACGTCCAGCCGGAAGTCCTCGGCACCCAGCTTGGCCAGGTCCAGCAGATCCCGGACGAGCCGGTCCAGCCGGTGCGCCTCGTCCAGCACCAACTGGCCGATCCTGGGCACCTCAGCGCCGGTGACGACGCCGTCGGCAAGCGACTCGGCGAAGCCGCTGACCGCGGTGAGCGGCGTGCGCAGTTCGTGCGACACCGACAGCAGGAACTCCTTCTGCCGCGCCTCGCTGCGCGCCAGGGCCTCGGACAGCCGGTTCACCGCGTCGGCCACGTCGGCGACCTCGCGTGGCCCTTCGACGGGTGCCCGCAGGTCGCGGCGACCGTTGCTCATGGTCATCGCGACCTGGGCGGTGCGGCGCAACGGCCGGGACAGCAGTCTCGCCAGCAACAGGCCCGCGACTGCGGCGACGAGCAGCCCGATACCCAGCGACAGCAGGGTGTCCCGGCGCAGCAGCGGGGTCACGCTGGCACCGACCCCGACCCGTTGGACGAGCGCGAAGCCGGCGTTCGCCATCGGCCGGGCCTCCACCAGCACGGACTTGCCCGCCACCGTGACCGTCGCCGATTCGGCCTGTGCCGGCGGCGCCGTGATCCCTGCGGCTCTCACCACGGCGACGGCCTGTGCGTCGCCGCTGGTCGGACCACCGGCGTCGGTCAGTATGACCACGGCGATGCCCTCGCCGTTCAGCACGCCGACCACTTTGGCCAGGCCGAGCCGTGAACCGATGCCGACGTCGGCGAGTTGGCCGGCCAGCACGTCTGCCTGGTCGGCGAGGGTTGCCCTGCTGACCTGGTCGGCCACCGTGTCGGCCAGTCGCACCGACACCAGCCCCGCGACGACGGCGACCACACCAGCGACGCCGACGCACAGGGCGGTGATCCGAACGGCGAGTGAGCTGCGGTGCCGCCGGTCCGGTGCCCGCAGCAACTCGGTGGGCGCGCTCACCGCGCCTCGGCCGCGTAGCCGACGCCGCGGACCGTGCGGATCGGGCTGGCCGCACCGAGTTTGGCCCGTAGTTGCGCCACGTGGACGTCCACCGTGCGGGTGCCGGCGGCTGCCGCGTAACCCCACACGGAACTGAGCAGCTGTTCCCTCGTGAAGACCCGACCGGGGTTGCGGACCAGTTGGACGAGCAGGTCGAACTCGGTGGACGTCAGCGCCACCTCGCGGTCCCCCGCCCACACCCGGCGGGCGGTTACGTCAGCGCGGACCGTGCCGACGGTGTGCGCCTGCACGGCGGGTGATGCACCGGACGAGCGGCGCAGCACCGTGCGCACCCGGGCGGCCAGTTCGCGTGGGCTGAACGGTTTCGTCACGTAGTCGTCGGCGCCGAGTTCGAGGCCGAGCACACGGTCCACCTCGTCGTCCCGCGCGGTGACGAACAGGACGGGGGTCCAGTCGTCGGCGGCCCGCATGGCGCGGCACACTTCGATGCCGTCCATGCCGGGCAGGCCGACGTCGAGCAGCACGGCCACCGGGCGCATGGTGCGCACGGCGGCCAGCGCGGCAGGACCATCGGACGCCACGTGCACGCCGAAGCCGTCCCGCCGTAGGTAGAGCGAGATCAGTTCGGCGATGGCCCGTTCGTCCTCGACGACGAGGACCAGCCCGCGCCCCGGCTGCATGTCGGCCCCCGTCGGATCGTTGGAATGCCGGCAGGCCGGCGATGCTGCCGCACATGGTCGCACCGCCGGCCGGCCCACGGCATCAGGGAGTGGAATCGGCGTTGATCTGCGCCTGGACGCTGTCCAGCGTGGACTGGACCTGGTCGAGTTGCTGGTCGAAACCGTTCGCGTCACCGCTGTTGGTCTGGTTGGTCGGCGGCGGGACCGCCGTGGAACCGCCTTGGCAGCCGGTGCACAGCGCGACCACGGCGACCCCGGCCGCGACCAACAGCGTCAGCCGCGCGGTCACTGGCCGCTCCCGCAGTGCGCGGCGGTGAAGTTGTCCAGTTTGGCCTGTACGTCCTGCAGGATCGTCAGCACGCCGGTGCGGCGCTCGGCGCGACCGTCGAGAATGTCGGCCCGCGCCGGATGCCCGTTGGACTTGGCCTGCTGTGCCTGGGCCTGCAACCACTGGGTCGAGCCCTTGACCGTCGGACCGCCGTCGATCCGGTTGATCAGCTTGGTGACCTCGGCCTTCAGCTTCGGCACCCGCTGGTCGCACAGTTGCTGGACCTGGGCTGAACTGATGGTGATGGGTGCGGGTTGGGTCGTGCTCGGGTCACCCTGCGCGCTGGCCGAACCCGCACCGGCCACGGCCAGCCCGACACCGGCGGCGCATCCGGTGACCGCCAGCCGGCGAACCCACTGGATGGTGCTCATTTTCAGTTGCCTCCTCGTTCGTCGACGCCCGGTTGGGGCGCTGAACAACGAAGAGGCTGTCAGTCCGAGGTGAGCGGCTGGTCGAGGTTGTGTTCGGGTTACGTAAGGTGTACCGGCTCAGATGGCCAGCCGACGGTTGGAGTACCGCGAGTCCCCCGTCACATCCGGGCCGAACCACGACGGCGCCTGGAACACAGCGGCATCGTCCTCGCTGTCGAACTCGACCTCCACCACCGGCGGCGCGTCATCGCGGTCCACATACACGTCCACTGTGGCCGTGTGCTGCCCGACCGGGACCGCGTAACGCACCTTGACCACTCGCTGGCCTTCGGTCAACTGCCACAGGTCGTCGAACACGTCCTCGGGTATCGGGAACTCGATCTCGTCCCGAACCGCGGCGCCGACCGCTTTGTGGCTGCGCTTCACGGTCATCAGCCTGCTGTCCCCGTGCGCACGCACCCGGACCTCGGTGCCCGCGCCGCTGTCGGTCAGGTAGCCCTGCCGGATCGGCGTGCCGTCGTCGTCGGCCGACGGCGACCACCCGTCGGCCACCAGGAACTTGCGTTCGATCTCCATGGCCATCGCACCAGCGTAGTGCGCACGGCGGGTGGGGGCGGCGCGCAGAGCCGGCGCCGCCCCCACCCGACCCCCTGCAGTCAGGAGGCCACCACATCCGTGCGGCAGGACTTACTGCTTGACGGACGCGCGAGCCGAGATGACGCTACGGAGAGACTTGACGCTGCGCGCCGACCGGACATTACGCATGGTGCACCCCCTTTCCTGCAGGGAATCGACATGGGCGAACGATTCGCCGTTCCCGGCGAACGAATCGAGTAAACCAGCAAACTACGGCGGCCACCCCATTGTGGCTCGAATCCGGACCGTCGCCAGAAAGCATGGACAAACCCGTTTTCGGCAACCGCCGAAATGTGATTTCAGGACGTCAGTGCCACGGGCGCGCGGACGCCAGTGGGCGCCGTCGGCTCGACAGCGGCCTGCGCAGCGACCGCCTCCATGCCCTGTACCACGGCTACCGCGTCCTCGGCGCTGAAGTACCGGTTGTCCACCGACATCACGAAGTCGATCGCGCCGGGCGGATCGTCCACATTGAGATAGAGCTTTCTGGTCGACATGTCCGGCTCGTACTCCCACTCATAGCCGGACAGTGGCAGCGCGTCGCGGATTTCCTGCGCGGTGGGCAGTGGACCGTCGGTAGCTCCCCTGTCGCCGGCCCGCCGGTCGTTGTAGAAACAGGAGAAGTCCATCTCCTCGCCGCGGTCCGCGCTCACCCTGTCAATGACCTCGTCCTGCAGGTACGGGTCGTAATACGCGTTCTTGTACGTGTTGAGCACGCTGGCCTTGGCCCGGTGCACAGCCTCGCTCAGGGTGGCGTCGGCGACGTCGATCAGGTACGGACTCATCTGCACCAGCGGGCTCACCGACTCGGCGAAACTGGGCCGGAACCTGTTGCTCACCAACAACATCGCCATCACCGGACTGTTCCCGGTGAACCTGGCCAGGCCGACGCCGAAGCACGCCAGCAGCACCGACGACGTGTTCGTGCCCTCGCGCGCCGCGATCACCTGGATGGCCGCTGCCGTGGCGGGCGAGCGGTACCTGATCTGGCGGAAGCCGCTGGCGTCCCGGTACTTCGGCTCACCGAAGCGGCTCGCGGTGGCGGTCCGCAGCACGTGTTCCAGATGCTTGAGCGACGAGTCGCACGTCCGACGGGCGCCCGGCTTGCGCTGCTGCCTTGCCTGGTCCAGCGGCTGTGTCGCGGTCACCGGTCCGGCTGGCGCGCCGGTCTCCGGGTCGCGGGCCAGCAGGTCGGCGACCAGCACGTCCAGCGCTGTCGCGTCGACGGCCAGGTGCAGGTAGACGGCGACCATGTGGGTCAGCCGGTCGCCGGAACGGACGACGGCCATCCGGACCGGCCACTCGTTTTCATAGTCGAAGTTCAGTTCCTCGTACCGCACCCGCACGGCCTCGGCGACCTCGGCCGGGTCGTCGTCGGCACCGATGTCCACGATCTCCAGCGGCACCTCGCCGGACGTCGAGCACACCTGTTTCGGCCGGCCACCGGCCGGATCGAACCGCAGCCTGGTGCGCAGCGCCTGGTGGCGGCCCATCGAGAACCGCAGGCCGTCGGCGACGACGTCCACCGTGATGCCGGGCGGTAGCTCGGTCACGCCGCCCATGGTGGCCGACTGGCCGGTGTCCTCCATGCCCTGCCAGAACCCGATCTGTCCCCAGGTGAGTTCCTCGACGCCCGCGCCCTCTCCTTCGAACGGTACGAGGACCTGATTCACCATGCCTGTCCCCCCACCATCGTGTGCCGCGGCAGCGAGGGGATTGTCTGCACCGGCCGAGCGGGGTGTCAACGACACCCCGCTCGGTTGCACGCGATCGTTCCTCGCGACAGCTACGGGAAACTGACCAGATCCGCCACTGTGCTGGCCGAGTTCACCGCCGCTCCGGTGTTGTTGATGATGTGCTGAATCGTGCCCGTGCCGCCCAGCGACACCGTGACCATGTCGTGGAACTTCACGCCCGGTGTGTTCGGCACCTCGAACGATCTGCTCGCCGACACGCTCGGGTTGACGTTGAAGAAGCAGTAACTGCCAAGGCCCCACGCCTCGTGGCTGGTCACCGAGTCGGCCACCTTGTACGCGGCGTACCCGTTGGTGGTGCCGTTCATCCAGGCCGCCTGGTTGGGCGGGTCGTAGGGCATCTCGTTCTGGAAGAAGTACGTCCGGCCGCCGTTGCCGTTCCACAGCACCTGGTACTGCTGATAGTGCTCGACGAACAGGCCGTACATCGTGACGTTGTTGCCGTTGACCACCAGGCCGTTGGTCGCCGTGTTGGTCGTCCACCCGACGCCGGTGCCATGGTCGGCTCGCCACAGCCACAGGTCGTCACCGATGACGTTGTTGCTGTTGACGACGAGCGTCTGGGTCGCCTTCCCGACGCCGGCACCGCCGATGCGGAAGTACACGTCGTTGAGCGAACTCGGGTCGGCGGTGTGGTCCGCGGTGGACCCGACGGCCCCCATCTGGAGCAGCACCGGCGAGTTGACCGGACCGGCGTCGAACAGCAGGCCGCCGATCTTCACGCCACCGACGTCGGCCACGGTCATCGGCACGACACCGTTGTCCGGGGTGAGCGTCGCGAGGCCCATGCCGAGCACCACGGTGTCCGGCCGGGTCACGTTGATGGTGCTGTCCAGGTGGTAGATGCCCGGCGTGAACAGCAGGTTCTGGCCCTGTGCGAGCGCCGCGTTGATGGTCGCCGCCGAGTCGCCAGGGTGGGCGATGAAGAACTGGCTGATCGGCAGCGACGTGCCGGCCGCCGTGCCACTGGCCCAGGACGTGCCGGTCGAGTTGGTGCGCTTGGCGGGCACGAACACGTTGTAGTTGCCGGATGCGTCGACGTAGAGGAACGGCTTGTCCTGCACGACCGGCGCCTGCGCGACCGTGGTGTAGGGCGGGCTGGCGAACGACTGCGCCGGGGCGCCGTTGACGCCGACGAACACCATGTTCCAGTTCGAACCGGTCCAGCTGCCGATGCTGTCGTCGCGGGACAGCCACTGCTGCTGCGAACCGGACCGCACCTGGCCGGTCACGTTGCTGTCGGCCAGGAAGCCACCGCTGGAGAAGCCGTTGTCATCCAGTTGCATGCTGCCGCGCACGTCCATCCGCCGGAACGGTGCCGCCTGGGAGACCGCCCACGTGTCCGTCCCGGTCGGCGGCACGACCTCCATGTTCTCGGCGCCGCGCCAGAAGTTCTCGGTCGCGTTGCCGCCGTTCCAGTCGGCTTCGACGTGCACGTTGCCGTTGATGTCGACGTTGTCCGGCAACAGGCCGAGACCGAGCACCTGTTCGTAGAAGCCGATGTTGACGTCGATGTTGTTGTAGGTCCCCGGTTTGAACAGGACCGCGAACCTGTTGCTGCCGAACTGGTTGCTCTGCTGCTGGGTGAACACGCTGCTCAGTTGGCTCTGGATGGTGGCCGCCGGCATCGAAGGGTCGAACACCAGCACGTTCGGGCCGAAGTCGGGCTGGCCGGGCGGCGGTGCGGCGCCGGTGGTGGACGTCGGGCCGGTGGCGCCGACGGGGATCAGCGCGAACGACTGGGCACCGGTGCCGTTGCAGGTGAACTGCTGCAACTGCACGCTGTCCGCCGTTGACGCGGCAGGTATGTCGAGGCACTTGGAGCTGTTGCGGCTGACGAAGTGGTAGTCGCCGTTGGCCTCCTGCACCGGCTGCCACTGCTGGTTGAGGCCGCCGCCGTAGGCCCACAGCTGGACCGGGGCGCTGTCCGCGGTGGACACGTTCGTGACGTCCCAGACCTGCGCGACGTTGTTGAAGTTGTTGACCCGGAAGAATCCGGCGCTGGTGGTCTGGAACTGCCATTCCTGCGCTGTCGTCCCGTTGCAGGTGAACTGCTGCACCGCCGTGCCGTTGGCGGTGGAGGCGGCACGGGCGTCGACGCACTTGCCGCTGGTCGCGTTCACCACCGTGTACCACGTGCCGGCTGTGACCGCGGCGCCTGCTGACGGCGCGGACACGAGCGCCACGGCTGCCGCTCCCGCGACCACCACGGCGGCCGCCGACGCCAACGCGAAGATGCGCCGCCCCCGGTGTCTGCCTGATCTGTTTCTGGCTGTGAACACGACACCCTCCTCGGGCCGAGCGCTTTTTCCGAAACGTAATGGCGTCGCCGGACAGGTGTCAATATAAGTCTAAAAATAAGCCTTAGAACATAGTCAACGGTGAATGAAAATGCGCACCACACCCCACAACTGGTCCACTGGTCTGGTTCCGAGGACGCGTTGTGGGAGGTGCGGGGGTATGGACGGTGGGCCTCGCCCGGCCGGGCCGTCCCGCCGCAGGTTCCTCGTCGGGCTGGGCATCGGCGTGGCCAGTGCGACATCGCTCGGTGCCGCGCTGCTCGGCTCGACCCCACAGGTCACCAACGGCGCGCTGGACGACGAGTGGCTGTTCGGCGAGTACGTGGCCGGGTGCACGGACATCGACTTCGACGACAGCCGACTGGCCACCGTGACCGTGCCGCACTGCGTGACGCCGCTGTCCTGGCAGGACTGGCAGCCATCGGCCTGGGAGACCCTGTGGGTGTACCGGCAGCGATTCGACGCTTCGGCCGAGTTGCGCGCCGGGCGGGCGTTCCTGCGGCTGGACGGCGTACTCAGCGCGGCGACCGTCTATCTCAATGGCCGCATGATCGGCACCAACGAGGGCGGCTACCTGCCGCTGACCTGCGAGATGACCGGCCTGCTCACGGCGAAGACCAACGTCGTCGCGGTCGCGGTGGACGGCAGGTGGCGGCAGGACATACCACCGGACGTGCCTCGGTTCCAGCCGTCCGTGATCGACTTCTACCAGCCGGCCGGCATGTACCGGCAGGTCAGCGCGCTGAGCACGCCGACGACGTTCCTCAGTGACGTGTTCGCCCAGCCGGTCGCCGTGCGCACACCGGACCGAGGCTTGACCCTGCACTGCGAGGTGGACTCGTCGGTCACCGTGTCGGGTCCCGTTCGGCTCACCGCGACGTTGTCCCAAGGTGGTCCGATGCTGGCGAGCACGAGCGTGGACCTGGGCGGGCTGCCGGCAGGCCGGACGACCGTGGCGATGGGCATGACAGGGCTGGCCGCCGTGCGGCTGTGGGACGTGACCGATCCCGCGCTGTGCGACGTGCTGGTCACCTTGGACATCGGTGACAGGCGGGTGCACCAGTACCCGGTGCGCACCGGGTTCCGGGAGGCCGAGTTCACCGACGACGGCTTCTTCCTCAACGGGCGGCGGCTCACGTTGTTCGGGGTGAACCGGCACCAGTGGTATCCGTATGTCGGCGGTGCCATGCCGGACCGGGTGCAGCGCAGGGACGCCCAGATCCTGACGGACGAACTGAACTGCAACATGGTGCGGTGCTCGCACTACCCGCAGGCAACGGCGTTCCTCGATGCCTGCGACGAACTGGGCATCATGGTGTGGGAGGAGATCCCCGGCTGGGACCACGTCGGCGACGCGAGATGGCGGAACAGGGCGCTGCAGGACGTGCACGACATGGTGGTGCGCGACCGCAACCACCCTTCGGTCATCGTGTGGGGCACCAGGGTCAACGAGACACTCGGCCAGCAGTCGCTGTACGAGCGGACCGACCTGCTGGCGCGGCAACTCGACCCGTCCCGGCCCTGCACCGGCGCCGTGGCGGGCGAACGCGGCTACACGGCGCCGCTGTACCCCGGCTCGTCGGTTTTTTCCTACAACGACTACAGCTCGCTGCCCGCACCGAGTGCTCCCCCGCCGCTGCGGACACCGAGGGCCGGCGTGCCGTACCTGGTCAGCGAGGCGATCGGTCACTCGTCGGGCATGCCCACTACCGGCGTACTGATTCCACTGCCGTACAAGGGGATCAGGCTTTGCTGCACGCGTGGGTGCACGAGCGTGCGGCTGCTGATGACCGGTACTGCGGGCTGCTGGCCTGGTGCGGGTTCGACTACCCGTCCGGCTGGTACCACTCGGTGCACGGCGTGAAGTACCCGGGCGTGGTGGACTTCTTCCGGATTCCCAAGCTGGGTGCGGCTTTCTATCAGTCGCAAGTGGACTCTTCGGCCCGGGTGGTGCTTCAGCCTGCGTTCTACTGGGACTTCGGTCCCGGCTCACCTGCCACCGGGCCTGGTCACTCGGCGACCGTCTGGTCCAACTGTGACCGGCTGGAGTTTCACATCGGTGGTCGGCGGGTGGCTACCGCGTTGCCGCAGCGGGACCGTTTCCCGCACCTGGCCCGTCCGCCGTTCGTGGCCGATCTCTCGGTGCGGCATGGCCAGCACCCGGACCTGCGGATCGATGGTTTCGTCGGCGATCGGCTGGCCGTGCGCAGGTCGTTCAGCGCCGATCCGACGCTGGATCAGCTGTCGTGCGTGGCCGACGACCGCACGCTCACCGCTGACGGGCAGGACGCGACCAGGGTCGTGCTGCGTGCGGTGGACAGGTACGGCGCGGCGCGGCCCTACGTGGCCGGCGCGCTGGATTTCGCGATCACCGGACCTGGCGTCCTGGTCGGCGACAACCCGTTCGACTTCGAGGCCGCGGGCGGGGCGGGTGCGGTGTGGATCAGGACGATCAAGGGACTGACCGGCCAGGTGATCCTGTCCGCCACCCATCCCACCCTCGGCTCGGCGGAAACAGCGATCCAGGTCGTCTGACACCCGGCGCGGCCGAGTCGACCGCAGGCGCGGACGACTCGCGTGCTCGGGCGGACGAACCGACCCCCGGCGCCGACGACTCGCGTTCGGCGAGTCGACCGCCGGTGCAGGCGAGTCGACATCCCAAGCGAGCGAGCCGACCGCAAGGGCGGACGAATCGTCGCCCCGCGCCGACGAACCGACGACCCGGGCGGCCGAGTTGATCACTGAGCCGGGCGAGCCGACGCCCGGCGCTGACGAGCTGACTCCCGGGGCGCGCGAACCGACGCCTTGCGCGGGCGAACCGACTTCTTGCGTGGGCGAGTCGACTCCCGGGCCGAGTGAGTCGACCCTCGGTTCGGGTGAGTCGGCCCTCGGTTCGGCTGGAACGCCTGGCCAGCGCTCCAGCTGATCGAACCCCTAACAATGCTTACTGCTGGCCACGCGCCACGTGCGGCATGATCGCGTCCGGCGGGACCACACCCAGCCGACCGGACTGGTAGTCCGCCATCGCCTGCTGCAGTTCCTCGCGGGTGTTCATCACGAACGGGCCGTAGTGCGCCATCGGCTCACGGATCGGCTGACCGCCCAGCATGATGACCTCGAGTGTGCTGGTCCTGCTGTCCTGCTTGGCATCCGCGTTGATCGTGATGCGGTCACCCGCACCGAACACGGCGAGCTGTCCGGCGTGGATCGGCTCCGCCTTGGGACCGACGGTGCCGGTGCCTGCCATCACGTAGGCCAGCGCGTTGTAATCGGCCTGCCATGGCATGGACAGTTGCGCGCCTGCCGCGATGGAGGCGTGCAGCAGCGTGATCGGGGTGTGCGTCGAACCGGGGCCGACGTGGCCCTCGACGTCACCCGCGATGACCCGCAGCAGCGTGCCCGCGTCGGCGCTGGCCAGCAGCATGACCTGGCTGGCCTCCAGCGGCTGGTACCTGGGGGCCAGGAACTTCGCCTTGGCCGGCAGGTTCACCCACAGCTGGAAACCGTGGAACAGGCCACCGTTCTCGACCAACTGCTCGGGCGGGGTCTCGATGTGCAGCAGGCCGCTGCCCGCCGTCATCCACTGCGTCGCGCCCTCGGTGATGACACCGCCGCCGCCGTGGCTGTCCTGGTGGATGAACTGGCCCTCCACCAGATAGGTGACGGTCTCGAAGCCGCGGTGCGGGTGCCAGTTGGTGCCCTTGGGCTCGCCGGCCGCGTAGTCGACCTCACCCATGTGGTCCATCATGATGAACGGGTCGAGGTGCTCGTACCGGACACCGGCCATCGTCCGCCGGACCGGGAATCCTTCGCCCTCGAACCCGGACGGTGCCGTGGAGATCGCCAGCACGGGCCGTTCGGTGTCGCCCAGGCCGGCGGCCGTCACCCGGGGCAGGGTCAGTGTGTCCGCGTTCACCGCAGCCATCGCCCTCACGCCTCCTCAGTAGGTTGTTGTTCGTTCAACTACCTGGGTAACGAGGATACGGCACGGGCTGTTCCCACGCAGTGGGGTCGGCCACGTCACCCGGTGGTGACCAGCCGTTCCCGCAGGAAGGCCAGCACGCGGTCCACGCCCTCCTGCTGCCGGTGCTCGGTCAGCGTGGAGTGCTTCCTGCCGGGGAACTCGACCGCGATGAACTTGTCGCCCAACTCCTCGCGCAGCGTGTCGAACCTGCTGCCGACGGCCGGGTCGTCGACGAACCGGAGACCGAGCACCGAACAGCCGTCCGCGGCCTTCGCCTTCACCGACGCCAGGTCGGCCGGTGACAGGTTGAGATCGGCGCGGCGGGCCCGCCCGAGCGGGAACGGGACCGACGGCTGCGCGAGAACCGGGGCGACGATCGGACCGTCGGCCATCATCGCCAGCGCGAAGCCCCCGGTGAAGCACATGCCGAGCGCGCCGACCCCCGGGCCGCCCAACTCGCCGTGCAGCGACCGCGCCAGAGCGCGCAACCAGTCCGCGATCGGTGCGGTCCGGCGCAGACCCAGCTTCGTGAACTCACTGCGCACACACAACCGGGCCAACGTGGACAGCGCGTAGCCCGCGCTCGCCGGGGCACCCGGCTTGCCGAACAGGCAGGGCAGCACGACGGTGAAACCGGCGTCCACGACCTCCTGGGCGAAACCGATCACCTTGTCCGTGATGCCGGGAACCTCGTGCACGACGACCACGCCTGGGCCCTCGCCCTTGCGGTAGACGGGGAAGGTGCGCACACCGTCGCTGAAGTCGGACAGCGTCCACGAGTCGAGATCAGCCATCCAGCCGCTCCTCATCATTCGAGCCACCGCGTGACCCGCACTTGACGGTTGTCCGGTCATCCTGCCAGCAACCTGTCTCGCCGCACTGCGAGCCACAGGTACAAAGGAGAGGATGTCGATCGTGCGCGGCAAGGGGATGACCAGGTGGGCGCTGGTGGTGGCGGCCGCCGCTGTGCTGTGCGCGGCTCCGTCCGTGGTGAGCAGCCTGCCGGTGCACGCCACCCAGCTCTCCGCGGGCCAACTGCGCCAACGGATCGCGGCCTCGGGAACACAGCAGTACAGCGGCTACGCCAGGACCCAGAGCGAGCTCGGCCTGCCCAACCTGCCGGCCGTCGGTAGCGTGACGTCCCTGCTCAGCGGGGTGACGAACGTCCGGGTCTGGTACGCGGCAGCCAACGCGAACCGGGTCGACGTGATCGACACGGTCGGCGAACGGGACGTCTACGAGACACCGTTGGGTGAATTCACCTGGGATTACGGCACCGGCGTGCTCACCGAGGTCTTCGGCAGCGAACCGGTGCGGCTGCCCACGGCCGGTGACCTGCTGCCACCCGATCTGGCCAGGCGTGTGCTGTCGATGGATCCGGTCGATCCGCCGATTTCCCTACCGCCCAGACGAATCGCCGGAATCGCCGCCGCCGGAATCCGATTGCGGCCCACCGATCCGGCGACCACGGTCGGCCAGGTGGACATCTGGGCCGATCCGGACACCGGCTTGCCGTTACGGGTTGAGATCACCGCGAAGGGCGCGGCCAAGCCGATCATCACGAGCCAGTTCGTGAGCGTCACCCCGGGCAAACCGGACGCGTCGGCGCTGCAGCCGCCGACCAACGGTGGCCTGGCACAGGCGGCGGCACCGGACATCGTGGGCCGGATCGCAGGCTTCAACGACGGCTTCCAGCTGCCGCCGTCGCTGGCCGGGTATCACCTCCAGCCGCAACTGAACGGCCTGACCGCCGTCGGCCGATACGGTCCCGGTCTGGCCACGTTCATCGTGCTGCCGCTGCCCCGCAACATCGTTCAATCCGCCGCTGACACCGCCCTCAAAGCCGGGGCCCTGAAGGTCACGGTGCCGAGAGGAAGGGCCGTGGTGATCGGGATACCGCTGCTGAGCGTGTTGCTCGTCGAAGTCGAGCACGGCAGGCGGAGCTACCTGCTGGCCGGGTTCGTGAACCGCACGACGATCGAGCAGGCGGCCCGCCAACTCGTCTTCCTGGGCAGGCCGATCCGATGACCGATCTGATCACCACGAGATCGCTGGTCAAGCGGTTCGGCGCCACCGTCGCCGTGAACGACGTCGACATCAACGTGCGGGAAGGCGACCGGTACGGCTTCCTGGGTCCGAACGGATCCGGCAAGACCACACTGGTCAGGATGCTGCTCGGGCTGGTGTTCCCGACCAGCGGCGAGATCGAGGTGCTGGGTCAGCCCGTGCCCAAGCGGGTCAGGGACGTGCTGCCCTCGATCGGAGCGCTGGTGGAGGGACCGGCTGCGATCCCGCACCTGTCCGGCCGGACCAACCTGTCCATCATCGACAAAGCCGGTCCTCGGGTCGGCAACAGTCGGGACCGGAAGCTGCGCATCGAGGAGGCTCTGGAGGCCGTCGGCCTGGCCGGGATCGACCGGCGCCCGGTGCGGGCCTACTCCCTCGGTATGCGCCAACGGCTCGGGCTCGCGTCGGCGATGCTACGCAAGCCGAGGCTGCTGATCCTGGACGAGCCGACCAACGGCCTGGACCCGAGAGGCATCCGGGAGATCCGAGAACTGTTGGTAGCACTGAACAAAGCCGGCACGACGGTGTTCCTCTCCAGCCACTTGTTGTCCGAGGTGGACGAACTGTGCGACAGGGTGGGCATCGTGGACCGGGGCAGACTGGTGCTTCAGGAGAGCCTGGCGACGCTGCACGCCCCGACCGGCCGGGTGGTGGTCGACACAGAGGACCCTGCGACCGCGGCGGCCATGTTGAACGGGCAGGTCGAGTGGCGGGACGGCAACCGGTTGGTGGTCAGGGCAAGCGACCCGGCGGAGCTGAACTCGCGACTGGTCGCCGGTGGCGTGCGGGTCAGGGAGATAGCCGAGCAGCGGCGGACGTTGGAGCAGGTGGTGCTCGACGTGACCGGCGACGGCAGCGACCGCGTGGGCACACCGACAGGGCCGCCGGGTGACCAGGCACGGTGGGCGGGCCCACAGGTCGGCAGCCAGGCAGGCTGGGCCGGGCCGCCCGGTGGGCCGGCTGATGACGGCCCGATCGTATGGGCGCTCCCATCCGACGACGGTCCGGCGAACTGGGCTCGACCGACCAGCGACCCTGATGACCGGACCCCGCCCCACGGCATCCCGGCAGTCGAGGACCCGACGATCTGGGCACGCCCCGCCAGCGACGAGACAGTCGACGAGAGTCCCACCAACAACGGCGCGGCGACGGGGAAGACGGACGGCGAGAGCGACGACGGGTCGCCTGCCGGCTGTACGGCCGGTGCGGCGCGGGGCGACGAGGCATCTCGGCAGGCCGGCGGTGAGTCGGCGTGATCCGGGTCGAGTTGCGCACCTTGTTCCTGCGGCCCCGGATGTGGGTCAGCGTGCTGTTGATGTGCGGGCTGCCCGCACTCGTGGCGGTCTTCCTGGCCACCGCCCACCTCAGTCCCCCACCTGGTCAGGGCGCCGCGTTCCTGTCGGCTGTGACGAGCGACGGATCGCTCTATCCCGCCGCCGCGCTCGCCCTGGTGCTGCCGATCTTCCTGCCGGTCGCGGTGGCGATGTTCGCCGGTGACGCCGTGGCGGGTGAGGCGAAGAACGGCACGCTGCGCTACCTGCTGATCCGCCCGGTGGCCAGGACCCGCCTGCTGATGGCCAAACTGCTCGGCATCGCGGTGTTCGTCATCGTCGTGATCGTGTTCGTGGTCATCACGTCGTTCCTGGTCGGCGGCGGGCTGTTCGGCTTCGGCCAGGCAGCCGCGGTCGGTCAGCCGGGTGGTGTGACATCGCTGTCCGGCACCCTGCTGACGCCCGTGGACCTGGTGCTGCGACTGCTCGCCGCGATCGGCTACATCGTGCTGTGCATGCTGGGTGTCGGCGTGATCGCGTTGTTCCTGTCCACCATCAGCGACTCCGGACTGGGTGCCGCGCTGGGCACACTGGCCATCCTGATCACCAGCGAGGTGCTGACCACGCTGGACGCGGCCAACATCGTCAAGCCGTACCTGCTGAGCAACTACTGGCTCTCCTGGATCGACTTCTTCCGGGCGCCGATCTTCTGGGGCAACATCGACAAGGGGATGCTCGTGCAGGCCGCCTATCTCGTGGTGTTCTTCGGTGCCGCATGGGCGAACCTGACCAGCAAGGACATCACCAGCTGAGCTGATCAGCCCTGGCCGGTCGCGGTCAGTGCCGAGCACTGTCCAGGTGTCGGCGCCGCCAGCACCGGGCCATCCAGTGCCGCCAGCACGATGCCGGTGACCAGCGGCGCGGACGGCAACTGCGAGTGCGACACCCGCACCGTGGGGCAGATCTGCTGCAGCGGCACGTTCACCGCACCGGCCAGCCGGGCGGAGTCGGGCGGGGTGACGGTCTGGTCGTCGGTGGTCCACAGCGACAGCCACGGCAGCCCGGTGGGCAGCGACTGGGCGTCGACCTTGCGCAGCAGCGTGCTGTCCGGCACGAGTTGCTGGCAGGCC
>DASXYT010000336.1:0-4723 GCA_036502345.1 Pseudonocardiaceae bacterium
ACCGTCGGCAGCGGCTTCGGCGGCTTCCAGAGTGCGATGGTGCTCGCCGCGAGCGACAGGGGGCGCCGATGAACGCCACCGCTGTCGTGACGGGTGTCGGTGTGACCGCACCCAACGGGCTGGGCACCGACGCGTACTGGGCGGCGACGCTGCGCGGGGAGAACGGTATCGATCGGCTCGCCCACTTCGATCCCAGCGGCTACCCGGTGCAACTGGCAGGCGAGGTGCCAGGTTTCGATGTGAAGGAACACCTGCCCAACAGGCTCATCCCGGCTACCGACCGCACCACCCAACTCGCGCTGACCGCCACCGCATGGGCGTTGGACGACGCACACGTCGTGCCGGCGGAGCTGAGCGAGTTCGGTATGGGGGTCACCACGGCCGCCAGTGCCGGTGGCTTCGAGTTCGGCCAGCAGCAGCTGGAGAAGATGTGGTCCGAGGGCAACCAGCACGTCAGCGCCTACCAGTCCATCGCGTGGTTCTACGCGGTGAACACCGGCCAGATCTCGATCCGGCACGGGATGCGCGGGCCAAGTGGTGTCCTGGTCAGTGAACAGGCGGGCGGCCTGGACGCGGTCGCGCAAGCGCGGCGGCAGATCCGCAAGGGCTCGGACCTGATCGTGTCCGGCGGTGTCGACGGCCCGTTCTGCTCGTGGAGCCTGATCTCCCAGTGGACGAGTGGTCGGCTCACCGAGAGCTCTGATCCCGACCACGCCTACCAGCCGTTCGACTCGGCCGCCGCCGGGCACGTGCCCGGTGAGGGCGGAGCGATTCTGGTCGTCGAGGGCGAACAGAGCGCACGCAGGCGAGGCGTGACGGACTCCTACGGTGAGGTCGCCGGGTACGCGGCCACGTTCGACCCGCGACCCGGTTCGGAACGGGAACCCGGACTGCGTAGGGCGATCGACACCGCGCTCGCCGAGGCACGTGTGTCGCCGGCGGATGTCGACGTGGTCTTCGCTGACGCGGCAGGTGACCCGGGCCTGGATCTGGTCGAGGCGACAGCGATAGCCGAGGTGTTCGGTCCCGGCGCCGTGCCGGTGACCGCGCCGAAGACGATGACCGGGCGGTTGTACGGCGGCGGGGCGCCACTGGATCTGGTCGCGGCGCTGCTGTCCATCCGGGACAACATCATCCCGCCGACCGTGAACGTCGTGCTCGCACCAAGGTACGAGATCGACCTGGTGAGTGGCACGCCGAGGAACGCATCGGTGAACACAGCACTGGTGCTCGCCCGCGGCCAGGACGGCTTCAACTCCGCCGTTCTGCTCCGTGCGACGTGAAAGGAAGCTATGGCAGCCAACGAAGAGATGACCATCGACGACCTGCGGCGAGTCCTGCGGGACTCGGCCGGTGAGGAGGAAGGGGTCAACCTGGACGGCGACATCATCGATGTCGAGTTCGCCGAACTCGGCTACGACTCGATCGCGCTGCTGGAGACGGGCGGCTACGTCGAACGGGAGCGTGGAGTTTCACTGGACGAGGAGAGCGTGACGGCGGCCAAGACTCCACGAACGTTTCTCGCTGTCGTGAATGACAGCCTGAGCAACGGGTCAGGGCCGTGACCGAGCTGACGTCGCCCACCGAGACCGCCGAACGTGAGTGGACCCTGTGCGCGGACTGCCGTGAGCTGATCTACGGGAAGCGGCTGATCCACAATCTGCAGGTCTGCCCGGAGTGCGGCGCCCATCATCGGATCTCGGCGCACGAGCGGATCGCGCAACTGCTCGACGACGGCACGATCGAGCTGCTGACGCCCGAGTTCCGCGATGTCGATCCGCTGGAGTTCGCCGACACGAAGCCGTATGTGGATCGCCTCGCCTCCGTGCGCGGCAGGACCGGGCTGACCGAGGCCGCCGTGCTGGCACGGGGTGCCATCGAGGGCAACCCCGTCGTGCTGGCCGTGATGGACTTCCGGTTCCTGGGCGGCAGTCTCGGCAGCGTGGTCGGTGACCTGATCACGGCGGCGGCGGAGCTCGCGCTCGTCGAGCGCACTCCGCTGCTGCTGGTCAGCTCGTCCGGTGGCGCCCGCATGCAGGAGGGCGTGCTGTCGCTGATGCAGATGGCCAGGACGAGCCAGGCCCTCGGGGAGCTCGACGAGGCAGGCGTGCTGACCATCTCGATCATCACCGATCCGACCTACGGTGGCGTGGCGGCGTCGTTCGCGAACCTGGCCGACGTCATCATCGCCGAGCCGGGGGCCCGGATGGGGTTCGCGGGGCCGAGGGTGATCCAGCAGACCATCAAGCAGACTCTGCCGGACGGCTTCCAGACCGCGGAATTCCTGTTGGCCCACGGACTCATCGACGCCATCCGGTCGCGCGGCGCACTGCGGCCGACGCTGGCCAGGATGCTGTCGATCGGTGGGCGGCGCGCACAGACCGCGCCGGCCGGCGAGCACGACGAGACGGATGCCGTGGTCCGTGACCACGAGCAGCTCGCCGAGATCGACCCGTGGCAGGCGGTGCAGGCGGCCCGCCACCTCGACCGACCGACCACAGTGGACTACTTCGGCCGGGTGTTCGACGACTTCGAGGAGCTGCGCGGTGACCGGCTCGGCGGCGAGTGCGCCGCCATCGTCGGGGGCATGGCCACGCTGGCCGGCGTCGGGGTGATGGTGATCGGCCACCAGAAGGGCCACTCGGCCGCCGAACTGGCCGCCCGCAACTACGGCATGGCCACCCCGGACGGCTACCGCAAGGCGGCGAGGCTGCTGCGGACGGCGGCCAAGCTGGGTCTGCCGGTGATCACCTTCGTCGACACTCCTGGTGCGTATCCGGGGATCGAGGCGGAGGAGCAGGGCCAGTCGGTCGCCATCGCCGAGAACATCCGGTTGATGGCAGGCCTGCCGGTACCGGTGATCACCCTGGTGACCGGCGAGGGCGGCAGCGGTGGGGCGCTGGCACTCGCGGTGGCCAACGAGGTCCTGATCTGCTCCAACGGTGTCTATTCGGTGATCAGCCCCGAGGGCTGTGCCGCGATCCTGTGGAACGACCCTGCGAAGGCTCCTACCGCTGCCGCGGCACTGCGGGTCGACGCGAGGAACCTGCTTCGCCTCGGCGTCGTGGACGGCGTCGTACCGGAGCCAGCAGGGGGCAGCCAGGCCGATCCGCCTGCGGCCGCGCAACGAGTCCGGGCGGCTCTGGTCGACGCGCTGCGGCGACTGTCCGGCACTGCCGGTGCCGACCTGGTCGCGCGACGGCGGGCCCGCTTCCGGTCATTCGGCACCGCTGAGGGGTCCAACAGCGACAAGGAGGGGCATACGCGGAGATGACAGACGACAAAGCATCCGGCGAACTCAACGAGTTGCTGGACCAGGCATTCCGGAACACCGCGAAGCTCGCCGCCGACCTGGAGACGCCGCCGCAGGCGGTCCAGGTGCGGGCAGGCGATGTGTCCGTCGAGGTGAACTGGGCGACAGCGCAGGCCGCCGGCACGGTGGAACCCGGCCCGACAGCGGCAGCGCCGCCGCCCACGAAACAGGAGCGGGCCGATGATCCGGACATGCGGTATCTGACCGCACCGGCGGTCGGCATGTTCTACCTGGCGCCCGAGCCCGGTGCCGAGCCGTTCGTCAACGTCGGGGACACGGTCACGGCGGGCCAACAGGTGGCGATCATCGAGGCGATGAAGCTGATGATCCCGTTCGAGGCCGAGTGTTCCGGCCGGGTCGTCGAGGTGCTCAAGGGCAACGGCGAGCCCGTCGAGTTCGGCGAGAAAGTGTTCTCCTGCACCGAGGTCGAAGCCGCATGAGAGGAGGTGGATCATGTTCAAGAAGGTGCTGATCGCCAACCGGGGCGAGATCGCGCTGCGCGTGGCGCGGGCCTGCCGTGAGCTCGGCGTCGCGGTGGTCGCCGTGTACTCGACCGATGACCAGGACTCCGCTGTGGTGTCCTACGCGGACGAGTCGGTCCAGATCGGCCCGGCACCGGCCAAGCAGAGCTATCTCAACATCCCGGCCATCATCGAGGCCGCTCGGATGACAGGTGCCGACGCGATCCACCCCGGCTACGGCTTCCTGTCCGAGGTCGCCGACTTCGCCGAGGTCTGCCGGGACAACGACATCGCCTTCATCGGCCCGCCCGCCGAGGTGATCGCCACCCTCGGGGACAAGACGGAGGCCAGGCAGTTGATGGCCGAGGCCGGCCTGCCGATGCTGCCGGGCAGCCTGGAGCCGTTGGACTCCGTCGAGGCGGCGCAGCAGGTGGCCGACGACGCCGGCTACCCCGTGATCATCAAGGCAGCCACCGGTGGTGGCGGCAGGGGAATGGGCGTCGTGTACGAGTCCGCCGAGTTCGCGGACGCCTACAACGCGACGAGGGCCGGCGCGCAGGCGCTGTTCGGCGACTCGCGGGTCTACGTGGAGCGCTATCTGCCCGCGGGCCGGCACGTCGAGATCCAGGTCTTCGCAGACAACCACGGCAACACGATCCACCTCGGCGAGCGGGACTGCACAGTGCAGCGCAGGCACCAGAAGCTCGTCGAGGAGAGCCCGGCGCCACGGCTGCCCGACGGCCTCGCCGAACAGATGGGCAAGACGTCCGTCGCCGGCGCGATCGCCGCCGGCTACCGGGGAGCGGGGACGTTCGAGTTCCTGCTCGCGCCGGACGGCCGGTACTACTTCATGGAGGTCAACACCCGCATCCAGGTCGAGCATCCGGTCACCGAGATGGTCACCGGGATCGACCTGGTCCAGGAACAGTTCCGGGTCGCGGCGGGCGAG